>SVKW01000065.1 GCA_015068285.1 Oscillospiraceae bacterium
TACCTGATCCACTGACAACTGTATCAAGCTCCCAATGTCCTGCTTCCTGCCTTTTGTATACACTTTTATCTCTTTTGCGTATACTTTTACCTTTATTGAACTTGCCTCGCGTTTCTTTTGTACCATGGCTTTTACCTTTATGCCGAAGAACTTTTAGATTTCCATTAAGCAGGTATTTATCATACAGCCATCGGTATATTGTCCTTTGGCTCGGCATTGGAAATGGTGCCGGAGTGCATGATATTTGCTCTGGCGACCATGTTGCTTTCAGCTTTTCTTCTATGTACTCAATTACTTCCGCTGAATTGAACATTCCCCTATGGCAGTATGAACGTCTGAGCAGATATTTCTTTTGCGCTGTGTGTGGATAATATGCTGGTTTTGCATTCATAAAGCTTTTGTTGCGCATTATTTCACGACTTATCGTACTCGGACTTCTTCCTAAAAGTTCAGCTATTTTTCGATAACTATATCCTTTTTTGTAATATTCTCGTAGACAACAGCGTTCTTCTATGGTAAGATGATGATAGTTCATATGGTTCTCCTTTTGTAGTTTGGTTGTGTGGTAACTCTATTCTACCAGAGATCCGTATGAACTTCTTCTTTTTTTACTGTTGCACTTGATAGTATAATTCATCTAATCATTTTTAAGGATACCCGTATGGATACCCTTTTGTTTTATTTTTGAGACGATCTTATAAGACCGTTCATTCCATCTATGCAAAGAATGCCTATAGTTTTTGATATCTCCTCTATCGACTGTGTTCTGTCTGAATTGAACCAGTTATGGTATGTTGACATTATTCCCATAAATATAAATTCTATCATAATATTGAATGCTGTTTCGTCAATTTCTGCCGGACGAGTCAACCTCTCTTTGGCAGATTTAACAAGGGTATTCTGAGTTTTTATTTTAAGCGATGTATTCTTTTTTGACCTAAACAACAGAGAAAAAAACTCAAAATCTTCATTTATTATTTTTGAAAGACGATCAAACACAACATAAGGCTGCTGCATTGTTTTTTCAAAATCCATGTCCTTTGTCGTTTCCTCAAATCTTCTTACTATCTCATCTTCCATTTCATCTACAACCTGATAAACACCGGTATAATAATTGTAAAATGTTTTTCTGTTGATATCCGCTGTATCGGCGATGTCTTTTACTGTGATATCATCTATATCTTTTTCAGCAAGAAGTTTTACAAAAGCATTGTGTATTGCTTTTTTGGTTTTTAAAACTCTTCTGTCCATATTTCTCATTCCTTTTCTACATAATAATACTCAACAGCGGTATAATACACATATTTTTGTAATTATGTATATTAAGCCTCTTTTGTCTATTTTATTGTCCATTGATTATTTTACTACAAGTGTATTATAATACACACATGAGGTAAAAGTCAAGCCGAAGAAAGAACTACACCTCATTTTACATATTACTATAATAATACATCAGGAGGAAAACCTTGAAAACTTTCGAAACTTATTTTATGTGGTTTCTCGTTTACAGCGTTATCGGCTGGCTGTGTGAAACCGTAGTATGCTCAATCAAAAACAAAAAATTCTCCAGCCGTGGATTTATGTTCGGACCGTATTGCCCTGTCTATGGCATAGGCGCTCTCATCAACGTCCTTATCTGCAGCAATTTCAATAACCCGATACTTACATTTGCAGTAGGCTCTATTGTCGCCTTTTCCATTACATTCATCACTTCCTACGGCATTGAAAAAATTTCCGGCTTTAAAATCTGCGACAGAGCAAATCAAAAACTTTGTATAGGCGGCCATGCCTCTGTCGTTAATGCGCTTGTATTCGGTGTAATTTCCGTAGTACAGGTTATGTTTATCCACCCTTTGGTTGAAGGCTGGGTTTCATCCATTCATCCTTCTCTTCTTCGCTTGCTCTATGTTCTCTTTGTATTCGTATTCGTCATTGATATAATTTCTGCATTTGTAAGCCTTCGCAGAGTCAGAGACAATGTTGATACCTTCCATTATTATTGCAAGCATGAATTGCGAAAAGATGTTTCAGACATTGAAAAAGAAAAAAGAAATGCCGCTTTACGTATTTTAGGCACTAAACAGACAAAACTCGCCGATGCTTATCCATCTTTCAAGGATGTCGTCTACAATTTGCCATCACACAAAAACTCAAAATAATCCCGGTATTGTCTTCGTGCAGCGGTTATTTCCTACCCTGTAGCCGTTGCAATTCGCATTGTATTAACTTTCGGTAAAAGGCCGTCCTTTATGGGCGGCCTTTTACTGTGTGTAAAAATATTGTCATATTTCCTGTCTGTTTCTCTTGAAATATATTTTTGTGAGTGCTATAATAATTATGTACGTATAAATATACAAATTTAATACATATAAGGAGAAAGAAATGGAAATCAAAAAGTTGGCTACTGCCGGAACACTCGAATCGAGTGACGCATTTATCACAGTTGAGCCAAATGAAAACGGAATTGAGCTCAATCTCGAATCTGTTGTTATCAACCAGTTCGGCGAAGAGATCGAAGCTCTCGTTTATTCCGTTCTTGACGAACTTGATGTGAAAAATGTAAATATTTCTATAAACGACCGCGGTGCTGTTGAATGCGTTCTCCGTGCGAGAATCGAAACAGCTGTTATGCGTGGAAAGGAGTAATATAATGCGTCGCAGTATTTTATTTATGCCGGGCAACAACCCTGGTATGTTGCTCAATGCCGATATTTTAGGCGCTGACGGTATCATTCTTGACCTCGAGGACGCTGTTTCTCCTAAGGAAAAAGATGCCGCACGAATTCTTGTCCGCAATGCTATCAAGTATCTCGGCTACAAAAAGAGCGAAGTTATCGTTCGTATCAACTCTCTCGATACAGAGTTCTGGACAAAGGATCTCGACGAAATCATCCCATACAAGCCTGATTTCATCATGGTTCCAAAGATCTCCACAGCGGCTGATATTCTCGTCGCTGACGAATACATCACAAAGCTTGAAGAAAAGCTCGGCTTTGAAAAGAACACAGTAAAGCTTATGCCTCTCGTTGAGACAGCTCTCGGTGTTGAAAACGCTTATGCTATCGCAAGCGCAACAGAAAGAGTTCGCGCTATGCTTCTCGGCGGCGAAGACCTTACAGCTGACCTTCGTTGTAAGCGTACAAAGGAAGGCAACGAAATCTTCTACAGCCGTTCCCGTATCGTTGTTGCCTGCCGCGCTGCAGGCATCGACTGCTATGACACACCATTCACAGATGTCAACGATGCAGAAGGTCTTATCAAGGATGCTGAATTTGCAAAGAGCCTCGGCTTCACAGGCAAATCCTCCATCTCCCCTCGCCATGTTGCCGATATCAACGCTGTATTCAGCCCAACTCAGGCTGACATCGACTATGCTATCGAAGTTATGGCTATCATCAAGGAAGCTAAGGAAAAGGGTCTCGGCGTTGTCGCTCTCCGCGGCAAGATGATCGACGCTCCAATCGTAAACCGCGCTGTTCAGGTTCTTGAAGCAGCAAAAGCAATGGGGGTAAAAATCGATGAGTAAAGTAGTATCTTCTCTTAATGAAATAATCGATCTTCTCAAGATCGAAGACGGAATGACTATCTCATTCCACCACCATCTCAGAAACGGTGACTATGTTCTCAATATGGTTCTCGAAGCTCTCGCACAGAAGGGTCTCAAGAATCTCAATGTAAACGCAAGCTCTGTTTTCGACACACATCAGCCTCTCATCGGCCATATTCAGAACGGTGTTGTTACAGGTCTTGAAGCTAACTACATCGGCGGTGTTGTCGGCCGTGCTATTTCCGAAGGCGTTCTCGCAAAGCCTGTCACATTCAGAACACACGGCGGCCGTCCTTCCGATATTTCCAAGGGCACAGCTCCTATCGACGTAGCATTTATCGCTGCTCCAACATCTGACACAATGGGTAACTGCACAGGTAAGTACGGCAAGAGCGCATGTGGCTCTCTCGGCTATGCTTTCGCTGATGCTCAGTATGCAAAGAAGGTTGTTGTTATCACAGATAACCTCGTTCCATACCCACTCACAGACTTCTCCATTCCTGAAATCTATGTTGACTACGTTCTCGAAGTTGACAGCATCGGTAATCCTGCAGGTATCGTTTCCGGTACAACAAAGATCACACGCGACCCTGTCGGCCTTGTTATGGCTCAGTACGCAGCTAAGGCTATTCAGGCTTCCGGCCTTCTCAAGAATGGCATGAGCTTCCAGACAGGCGCAGGCGGTCCTTCCCTTGCAGCAGCTAAGTTCCTTATGGACATAATGCTCAAGGAAGGCGTAAAGGGCAGCTTCGGTCTGGGCGGTATCACAAAGTATATGGTTGACATGATGAATGCAGGCTGCTTTGAAAGCCTTCTCGACGTTCAGTGCTTCGACCTTGATGCTGTTGAATCTATCCGTACAAACCCACGCCACCGCGAAATTTCCGCTATGCAGTATGCAAGCCCTAATGCTAAGTCTTCTGCTGTCGATTCTCTCGACGTTGTTATCCTCGGCGCAACTGAAATCGACACAGACTTCAATGTAAACGTTCATACAGACTCCAACGGTTACATCATGGGCGGTTCCGGCGGTCACTCTGACACTGCTGCAGGCGCAAAGATGGCTATGATCATCGCTCCTCTCACACGCGCAAGACTTTCTATCGTTGTTGACAAGGTTCTCTGCAAGAGTACACCTGGCAATACAATCGACGTTCTCGTTACACAGCACGGTATCGCTGTAAATCCTCTCAAGCCTGAGCTCGCTCTCCGCTTCAAGGATGCAGGTCTTCCTGTTTGTGACATTCACCACCTCAAGAAGGTTGCTGAAGAAATCACAGGTGTTCCAAAGCGCATCAAGCTGGGTGACAAGACTGTTGCCAACGTTATCTACCGTGACGGTACTCTGCTCGATACAATCAAGAGCGTAAGATAATGAATATAAACGAAACTTACGGAAAGGAACTGCCACTCTGGCAGCTCCTTTCTTGTCGTGAGGAGAGAGTTTCAAAGCAGCAGTCGCTTTTTGACGAATTTCATCTGCCTTTGATTTGTTTCACTCTCAATATTGCAGGGCCTGTCAAGCGTTTTTCGCTGGCTGACGAGGCTTTTTTCTATGGCTATAATTCTATCGGCGACCAGCTTTTAAACGGCGGATTTGCTGTAAAATACGCCGAATATATTGAAAGAGACTCGGGATTCGAGGGATATTTTGTAATTGACGGCGATGTTCTTGAAATTAAAAAGACGGCTGTTTCCATCGAGGAATCCTGCCCTGCCCACAGGCTTTTTGACATCGATGTCATCCGTCCTGACGGCACAAAGGTATCTCGAAGTGAGCTTGATATGGCTGAAAGAAAGTGTCTTGTGTGTGATAATCCCGCCGCTGTATGTGGGCGAAGCAGGGCTCATGGGCTTGATACGATAATCGAGCGCACCCATTTTCTGCTTCGTGAGCTTGTTTACGGCAGAAAGGCTGAGGATATTGCAAAAAAGGCTGTCAAGGCTCTTCTTGATGAGGTTTACACCACACCTAAGCCTGGTCTTGTCGACCGCAACAACAGCGGCGCCCACACCGATATGGACATTGCTCTTTTTGAAAAGAGCGCTCATGCTCTGCGTGGATATTTCCGCGATATAAGCCTTATGGGAATGATGGCAGAAAGCTGCCGCGGCGCTCTTTCTTCCCTGCGTGAAATCGGCAAGAATGCCGAAAGCACTATGCTTGAGGCGACTGACGGCGTTAATACTCACAAGGGAGCGATTTTTTCCATGGGTATCATGTGCTATGCCGTCGGTTTTCTTATGGGACAGGGCGAAAAAATTACCGCCGAAAAGCTCCGCAAGACCTGCAAGGAAGTCTGCTGTGATGTTATGGCTGACTTTGAAGGCATTGCCGACAAGGCAAAACGTACTGCCGGCGAGGAGTTTTATCTCAACCACCATATTGCAGGCATAAGAGGTGAGGCTTTCCACGGCTTCCCTGCCGTTTTTGACCTTGCCTTGCCGTTTTTTGAGGATATAAAGCGAAACGGATTCGGCGAAAACGAAGCAGGCTGTATCGTTCTGCTTCAGCTTATGGCGCAGATTGAGGACACAAATGTGCTCAAGCGCGGCGGCATAGACGGGCTTATGCGATGCATGACAAAGGCAAAGCATCTGCTTTCTGTACGCCTTCCTCTCACCGAGCTCATGGATGAGCTGAAAAGATTTGACGAGGAAATGATTCGCATGAATCTCTCCCCCGGCGGCTGTGCAGACCTGCTTGCTCTGACTTATTTTGCAGACAGCATAATATAGAAAAAACCACCCGAATCGGGTGGTTTTTATTTTATTGTTTTTGCGAGTAAACTACCATGCTTACTCCGTAATCTTTTACCAGAATGTCCTTGGGGAACCCTGCGAACTTTACAGTCACAAAGAAATCGCCTGCCGCGCCTGAAATATTTGTGATCTGAATAAAATAGAATACCCAGAACCACTCATCAGGAACAAATGGGATAACGGCAGCAAGGACTATCCCCAAAAGAACCACAGGCGCCAGCGCAATGAAAATATATGCCCCTTTGCCATAGTAATCATCACTTCCTGCGAAAGCATACATACCCGTATAGCCGTATTTTATCTTCTGTGTACCGCACATTTTCATGGCAACGCCGTGAATCAGCTCATGTACGACCATATATGCAATTATAAGAAGGATAAGAGCGAAAAATCTCAGAAAATAACTGCCAGATCCATCTTCCATACTGAACAAAGATGAAATCGGAACAAAGCTATTCATCGGCACCGCCATCAATATGGCAATGATAACAGCCATGGCATTGACGAGCAACGCCATCTTTTTATCCTTCTGCAAATCGACAGAATATATCTCTTTATAAGATTCCGGCAATATTTTTACTGCTTTCATTTTTTTGCTCTCCTGTAAAATGCCATTCTCTATATTGTAATTGTAATCGTCGTGCCTTTGCCTTCGTGGCTGTCCATTTCGATCGTGCCGTTATGGAAGTTGACAGCGTGTTTGACGATGGACAGACCAAGACCTGTGCCGCCTTTTGCACGGCTTCTCGATTTATCGACACGATAGAATCGCTCGAAAACCCTGTCTCTGTCGGCACCCGGAATGCCGATACCATTGTCGCTGACGATGATTCTTGCTTTATCATCAGCTTTTTCAACCTTAATTAGCACTTCCCCGTTTTCCTTATTGTACTTGATGGCATTGTCGGCAAGGTTGTAAATAATCTCATAAAGCATGTGGGCGCTGCCGTTGACAATGACCTTCTGAGTATCGAGCTTAAGCTTGACACCGCTGTTATGGGCGTGTGCCGAAAGTGTACGTTCGACTTCGAGAGCAACCTGCTCAAGGTCCACATCTTTTTTCTCGGCTTCGCTTCCGCTTTCTTCGATTTCCGAAAGATTTATTATATCTTCAATAAGGCTGAGCAGACGCTTTGCCTCATTTTTGATTTTGCCGGCAAGCTCTCTTTCATCACCCTGACGCACCATACCGATTTCCATAAGCTCGGAATATCCCATGATAGTTGTAAGCGGAGTTTTAAGCTCATGGGAAACATTGGCTGTAAATTCACGGCGGAGATTTTCACGCTCGCGTTGCTCTGTGATGTCAAAGCAAAGGATAATCGCCCCGCCGCCCTTGACTGGGCTGAAGGAAATATTGTATGTCTTGTTGGCAAGAATATGATCGATATCATTGAACTTGCCGTTGAGCGCCCCTGCAATGCGCTCGGTTATATTGTGATTTCTTGAAAGGCTGTAAAAGTTCCTGCCAACTATATTGTCTCCGACAGCAAAAATTGCCTTTGCGCTGTTGTTGACCGAAACCACTATGCCCTTATTGTCTATAAGCACAAGACCTTCACGCATATTCTGCATAATGGATGTGAGGGTATTGGCTCTCGTTTCGATATCGCGCATCTGTCTTACAATTTCGCCCTTTTGTGTCTGAATCTTATGGACAAACGGCGCAAGCTCGTCATAGCTGCTGTAAATATCATTTTCAAGGTCGATTTTATTTATCGGCTCGATAAGACGGTCTGTCATCTTGCCTGTGATAACATTTGTAACCAAAAAGCAGGCGAGAATTATAACCGCCATCGATGCCGAAGCACGCATAAACAGCCTGTAGATAATGTCGGTATTTTCCGAAACACGGAGAATATAGCCGTCATTGAGCTTGATGGCGTAATAATATGTTTCATCACCAAGGCTTTCGGAATATCGCCTTGCTTCGCCTCTGCCCGTTTTAACCGCCTGTATAACCTCAGGGCGTTCAAAATGGTTGTCCATATCGTCAGCATCTGTAAAGCTGTCATAGCGTACAACGCCGTCGGTATCTATAACCGTGACACGTATTCTGTCATTTATAAGCTTTACTTCGTTGGCATACTTATCGTTGTCCGGCTCTAAATTGAAGCTCATTTCCATAAGCTCTGCAATGGTGCGCACTTCACGCTCCATCTGCTCTGTGAACACTTCATAGAAAACAAAGGCAAGGCAAAGAGACGTTACTATGATAGCTATAGCGCATACACAGAGAAAGTTGGTGTTTATCCTTTGTTTCATAAGGCTATTCTCCGAATCTGTAGCCTATGCCGCGGACTGTTTCGATACATTTTCCCTTTTCACCCAGCTTTTGTCTCAGGGTTTTGACGTGCATATCGACTGTGCGGCTTTCGCCTTCAAACTCCCAGCCCCAGACAGCCTCAATTATGCGTTCACGGCTTACGGCTTTCCCATTATTTTCCATAAACAATTTAAGCAGATCAAATTCCTTGAGAGTGAGATTTACAGTTTCGCCTTCTGTGTATACCATACGCTTATCAAGGTCGATTGTTATTCCCAATTGTGAAATCACATTATTATGCTCGTTCTTTTTATTTCGTCTGCGGAGATGGGCATTTATACGGGAAATCAGCTCAAGGACGGAAAACGGCTTGGACATATAGTCGTCAGCTCCGCTGTCGAGCCCCATAACCTTATCAAACTCCGAGCCTTTGGCTGTCAGCATAATGACAGGAATGTCCTCAAGCTCGATATCTGCCCTTATTTTCTTAAGCACAGAAAGGCCGTCCTCATCGGGCAGCATTATATCGAGAATCACAAGGTCAGGCATATCAGCCTTGATTTTATCAATAAAGCCTTTTGCCCTTTCGTGCCCCACAGCATCAAAGCCCTGCGAAGACAGGGCGTAGCAGATAAGACCTCTTATATTTTCATCATCTTCAAGAATGTGTATTTTTGGCATAATATGCCTCCTACATAATTTTTTGTGATTTATGCTCTCCTGTCATGGAGAATACGACCCATTCAGCAATGTTGACAGCGTGGTCTGCTATTCTTTCATAGTATTTTGCGACCATAAGAAGGTCCATAGCCTGAAGGCTGTTTTCTATCCCGTCGCGGATGAGCTTCATAAGATCAAGCTTTATAATATCGAAAAGCTCGTCTACATAATCGTCATCTTTTTCGATGCTTCTCGCCATTTCGACATCGCGATTTACATAGGCATTGACCGCTTTTGTAACCATCTTTACGGCAGCCTCCGCCATCATAGGAATGTGCTCAAGCTTTTTGATATATGTGTCATTTGCAAGAATAATGGCTATTTCAGCTATGTCCTCACACTGGTCACCTATACGCTCCATATCGGTTATCATCTTGAGCGCCGCCGAAATATTGCGGAGATCGGATGCCACAGGATGCTGCTGGAGCAGCAATTTAAGGCACATAGCTTCGATTTCCTTTTCGAGACGGTCTATTTCTCCTTCCATTTCGATGGCTCTTCTTGCCAGCTCTGTATTCTGTTCTGTCAGCGCTTTTGTTGTGATAGCAATAGATTCCTCTATGCCT
Organism: Oscillospiraceae bacterium; assembly: GCA_015068285.1. Lineage (GTDB taxonomy): Bacteria > Bacillota > Clostridia > Oscillospirales > Butyricicoccaceae > SIG471. The sequence continues at coordinate 9,863 of SVKW01000065.1, forward strand.
GCGCCCATTTCAATAAGACTTCTGTTGAGCATTTCAAGCTGCTCGTCAAATCTGTTTCTCATACTATCCAAACCTTCCTGTGATGTAATCTTCTGTACGCTTATCCTTTGGCACGGAGAATATCTGCTCTGTGCTTCCAAACTCCACAAGGTCACCCAGAAGGAAGAAGGCTGTATTATCGCTGACGCGCAATGCCTGCTGCATATTATGGGTCACCATTATTATACTATATTTTTTCTTGAGTTCCAATACCAAATCTTCAATTTTACTTGTAGAAATAGGGTCAAGTGCAGAAGTTGGCTCGTCCATAAGCAAAACCTCCGGCTCGATTGCAAGTGCGCGGGCAATGCAAAGTCTCTGCTGCTGACCGCCCGAAAGACCGAGCGCCGATTTATTGAGTCTGTCCTTCACTTCATCCCATATTGCCGCATCACGGAGCGAGCGCTCGACAATCTCGTCAAGGATATGTCTGTTTTTTATGCCGTGAGTTTTAGGGCCGTATGCTATATTGTCATAGACGCTCATATAGAATGGATTTGGCTTCTGGAACACCATACCGACACGCTTGCGCAGGTCATTTACATCCATTTCATTTATATTTTCACCTTTGAGCAAAACCTCACCTGTGATTTTGCAGCCTTCCACAAGGTCGTTCATTCTGTTGAGTGTTTTGAGCAATGTGGATTTGCCGCAGCCCAACGGACCGATAAATGCTGTGATCTCATTTTCCGGCAAAGCCATATCTATTCCCTTGAGCGCCTGAAAATTGCCATACCACAGTTTCAGGTCCTTTATATCAAATACCATATTATCTTCCTTTCATAATAGCCGATGCCGCACGCTTTGCCAGCAGGTTTATAACTACAACAAGCAATAAAAGCACAACTGCCGTAGCATACGATTCATTTCTGTAAATATTCTCTCCCGAAAGAGCCCACATGTGAATTGCAAGTGTGCGTCCGCTGTTTCCTATATTGGTAACAAGCTCAGAAACCGAGCCCGATGTGTATACAAGCGCCGCTGTTTCGCCTGTAACTCTGCCGATAGCCAGGATAATACCCGAAAGAATGCCCGGTGCCGCAGACGGGAGGATTATTTTTATAACTGTACGGAGCTTGCCTGCACCAAGGCCGTATGAGCCTTCACGGAAGCTGTCCGGCACGGAAACTATGGCTTCTTCCGTAGTGCGTATTATCAGAGGCAGTATCATTATTGATATTGTAAGCACACCAGCCGCAAAAGACTGCCCCATTTTCAGATATGTCACGAAAAAAAGCATACCGAAAAGACCGTATACGATGGATGGAATACCCGAAAGCGTCTCTGTTGTTATCGAGATTATCTCCACCAGCTTGCTTCCTCTTTTTGCGTATTCTGTCAGATAAATCGCTGTGCAGATGCCAACAGGGGCTGAAATGCCCAGCGATAAAATCACCATGTAGAGGGTATTGAGCAGAGCGTGTGTCATTGATACATTTTCAGAATTATATTTCCATGCAAAGAGCGATGGCTTGAGATGCGGAATGCCTCTTATCAGTATATATCCC
>SVKW01000066.1 GCA_015068285.1 Oscillospiraceae bacterium
GTCGAAGTCACATTCAACGGCATGATAATGGAAAGCTATCCTCCGCAGCTTGGCGACCCAAGCCTGAAACTGAAAGAGAAGGGCACAAGCGCTCTGCCGATGCTTGAAGAAATCTTTTACGAATTATGGGAGCGCGACGAAGGTCTTAATGGCAACATTAACCTTATCGCAGTTGATCTTGATAAAATAAATGTAATTTCAGACATTGAAAAGGAAGCTTTTATCAAAATCCTCGATAATTATATGTATACCAATCACGATATTTCGGTAATTGCTTCAAATTATGAAAAGTTGAAGTCCGAAAATATGCTGGCGCCTTATAGCGATATAAAGAATTCATATCATTTTGAAAACGGTCTTCTTTTCTCATTCGATGCTCAGGAGGACACAAGCATTCCTGTTACAAGCTTCAGCATGACAGTTTCAAAATGGCGCTCGCCGCTTGGTGCTTATGGTTTTACCATCAATTCAAAGCTAAAAAATGACGAATGGACATATAAAATCGAGAACGAGTTTATCTCATAGGTGGCAAAATGAAGAAGAAAATCAATATTTTAGCGGTATTCCTTGCTGTTTTCGCTGCGACATACCTGTTCACCAGCTTTTGTATTCCGGGATGGCGATTAAAATTAGATGCCCCGCCAATGGAATATTTTATCGAACACCTGAAAAGCATGATGCTGCTTAAATGCTCAGCATCTATGATAACAGGCGCTGTGGCAGGGCTTATCACTGCCAAATACATAAAATAGCAAAAACCGATGTTTCACATGAAACATCGGTTTTATTTTACATTTAAGCCATTTTATGATACAATATAAATAATGGAGGTGTTGCAATGTTTTCTATAAATATTCCGCGAATTGCCGTTGCATATATCGAAACGGCTATTGAGCTTAAAAAACAATATTTCGATAAAAATCCCGTCATTATTGCCGATAATTATGCGAGTTTTCACAATGATGATGCCTATTCTTATGCCATTGACATCGATCTGATCGGCAAACAGTCGGCTTTTGAGATTATGTTCCGCGTAGCTCAGCAGCATGGATTTGCTATTTTTGTAACCGAAGATCCGAAATTCATCAAGCTTTTAAATATTATTGAATACCGCGGCGGCGATGTTTACGCTGATGCCTGCAGAGCTTTTCCTGTGAGATTTGAAAGCAACGATGCGGTCACGCTCAATATCCCTATTCCGGTAAATGTTGCCCTGACAGGCAGACTGCCGCAGAATGACTTGCATATTTTCCTTCGCTATGGCGCACATTTCGTTGATATGGAAAATGCAACTCATGTAATTCACACAACTGATGAAGAAATCGACATAAACGGGAAAAAGATTCTCGCAATGGGCGACGGCTACAAGGCAATTTACAATAAAATGCCAGAAAAAGAAATAATCTGCGAAGATGCAACTATAAGATACGAGCACAACGGCTGGAAATTCGGCTATTTTGTTCCCGATTATGAATCGGCTATCTGGGAATACGGGCAGATCATCACATTTATCACAAAAGATGAACACCCTAAAATGATTCTGACCGATGATGTCACAGCTTTGAACTTCCATTTCTGCTTCGAAGATGACAAGCATCTGGCGCAGAATTTCATAAGACTTTAATATAATTATATGATGTAAGCAGGGCAGGGGGCTGTCCTGCTTTTTTATGTTTCACATGAAACATTTTTTGTTTTTGCCATAAAGTTTCACGTGAAACCTATTGCAATTCGCTTCTTATAGGCGTATACTGTAAGCATTGGAAAATCACGAAAGGAGCAAACTATGTTTTCTCAGCTTTACATACGCAGGATAACGATGGAAAGTGAGCCTGAGCACGGCTCGTATCTGCGGGATATCCCTGCAATTTCTCACCTGATGAAGGATAAATTCATTGAGTTCACAGAAAATGTCACATTTTTTGTCGGCGAAAACGGCTCAGGAAAATCGACGCTCCTTGAGGCTATTGCAGTAAATTTCGGTTTCAACGCCGAAGGCGGCAGCAGAAATTTTGCATTTTCAACCAATTCAACCCATTCCGATCTTTATAAATACATAAGATTAGGCAAGGGACTCCGACCAAAAGACGGATTTTTTCTCCGGGCCGAAAGTTTTTACAACGCGGCAAGCTATATCGACGAGCTGGACAAGGAACCCTCTTTCGGTCATAAGCTGATAGATTCATACGGCGGAGTTTCGCTTCACAAACAGTCCCACGGCGAAAGCTTTCTTGCCCTCGTTCAAAACCGTTTCGGCGGAAACGGACTTTATATACTTGACGAACCTGAAGCTGCTCTTTCTCCTATGCGTATTATGACGCTTATGGTGGAGATCGACAGGCTGCGAAAGGCAGGGAGTCAGTTCATAATCGCCACCCATTCGCCTATACTTCTTACAATGCCCGACAGCGAAATTTTTGAATTTTCGCAGGACGGCATGGCAAAAGTCAGCTATAAAGACACAGAACACTACCAGATAACCCGAAATTTCCTTGAAAATCCCGAAAAGATGCTGAAATATCTGCTTGATGAATAAAAATGCCGGATTTTTGTAAGATTCTTCGCTTCACTCAGAATGACACAAAAATCTAAATATTTTACGATTATTGGTATATTCCCCGCAAATAAAATGGACTACAGGCAGCCTGCCTTCTCCCTATAATCACGGAATGTCCGCAAGTATCGTCATCTGTGATTTCTTTCTGCGTTTCACGTGGAACATTTTATTTATTAAATTTCCCGAATTAAGTTGAATTATGGGAGATTTTGTGCTATTATTTATAATGTATAAATATATTCAACAGATGTACCGGAAATTCCCCGGTCGATCAGATAGAGAAGGAGCTATTTAATGTTTACACCTGAATCGCTGTTTTCCGAAATTATCAAGGACCTTTCGGAAAAATCCAGCCCTGTTGCCGTCAATTCCTGGGCTCCCTACACACGAGCTATCGCAATAAAAGACGGAAACCTGGTCCTTGTTGCCGATAATGATATGATTTTCGGCTTTATCTCCAGACAATGGCTCGAGCGCATCAATGTTTCGCTCAACGAGCTGACAAGCGAACATCTTACGGTAACTCTCCTCAACGGCAAGGCTGAGGAAATTTCATGGCGCGCCCAGCGCGACGATATGGCTTTCGGCGGCTATACTTTTGAACGCTTTATCGTAGGCAATTCCAACAGATTTGCCCATGCAGCCGCATATTCTGTATCCCAGAACCCTGCAATGACATACAATCCGCTGTTTATTTACGGACAGAGCGGCCTTGGCAAGACACATCTTCTCTATGCCATCGCATCCGAAGTCCGCAAAAAGTTTGACAAGCTCAACATCGTCTATATCAAGGGCGACGATTTCACAAACGAGCTGGTCGAAGCAATTCAGGCAGGCGCAGTTGAACGCTTCAGACAGCGTTACCGCCAGGCTGACCTGCTTTTAGTCGACGATATTCAGTTTATCGCAGGCAAGGAAAGAACTCAGGAGGAGTTTTTCCATACATTCAACTCGCTTCACGAGGCAGGCAAGCAGATAGTTCTCACAGCAGACCGTCCTCCGAAGGAAATGTATACACTTGAAGAACGTCTCAAGTCCCGTTTTGAGTGGGGACTTCTTGCCGACGTTCAGCCGCCTGATTTAGAGACAAGAATGGCTCTCGTTTCCTCCAAGGCAAAGGCTCTCGGTCTTGAGCTCAATCCAAAAATCGTAGAATACATAGCAGAATCTATCACAAACAATGTCCGTCAGCTTGAAGGCGCGCTGAAAAAGATCAAGGCTATGAACGAAATCATGCACGCAGACGTGACAATGTCTCTCGTCGAGTCGGCAATCCGCGATATTATCAAGGAAAGCCCTGGGCTTTATCCTACACCTGACCTTATTATGAAAGAAGTCTGTTCTTTCTTCAATATTCCAAAGGAAAAGATCATCGGCCTTTCAAAGACAAAGGATATTGCAATGCCGCGTCAGATCATGCTCTATCTCATCAGAGAAATGACAGATATGTCCCTGCCGGACATCGGCAAGTTTGTAAAGCGCGACCATACAACTGTGCTTTACGCCATCAACAAAATCACAGACCAGCTTCTTGACGACCCTAACCTTGAAGCAACTCTCAAGGACATCAGAAAGAACATCCGCTCGGCAACTTAAACGGCGATTACATCCTGTATAACAGCAACCCGCAGGGTAGGTACGCACCCTGAAAGGTGTGGTATTTTTACATTTTGTGTAAATTCACAGATTGTTGAAAAATCCTGTGGAAAACCTGTGGAGCGGCTGTGGAAGAAAACAGGCTGTGGAAAGCTGTTGAAAAAAGACGAAATTATCCACAGAGGTTGTGGAAGGGACAAACCCAGGCACCATCGGCCTTCGGAAAGGATTTCCACAATTCCACAGGCTCTAATACTACTACTAAAAATAAGAATTTATATATAAAATAATCGGAAAGGAAAAATTGGATAAATGAAGTTTACCTGTGAAAAACTTTTGCTCCAGGATGCCATCGCTTCGTGCATCCATGCAGTTTCATCAAAGAGCACAATAACAGCGCTGGAAGGTCTGCTTATCTCGGCAGGTGAGCAGCACGTCACACTTTCAGCTTACAATTTCAAGACAGCAATCATCAAGCACTTTGACGCTACAGTATATACACCGGGCTCCTTCGTCCTCAACGCAAGAATTTTCTACGACATCGTAAGAAAGCTGCCTGACGACATCATCGAAATCACAATCGAAGATAATTTCACAACAACAATCAAGTCGGGCGTTTCCGAATACAACATTATCGCAACTTCTGCCGACGAATTCCCAGAACTTCCAAGCTGCTCCAAGCGCAACGGCATCAGCATCAAAAATAATGTGATGAAATCTCTCATCGACCAGACGGTTTTTGCAGTTTCCGACAACGAAACAAAGCCTATCCACACAGGCTGTCTCTTTGAAGTCAAGGAAAATCTCATCACAGTTGTAGCTGTCGATGGATACCGTCTTGCTCTCAGAAAGGAAGAGATCGAAAACGAAAGCGGAAATGACTTCAAGTTCGTCGTTCCGGGCGACACTCTCAAGGATATTCTGAGAATTTTGCCAGAAAACGAAGAAACAAGCGCAATTTACCCTGACAAAAAGCACGCTCTCTTTGAAATCGACAACACAGTTGTCATCACCCGTCTTCTCGAAGGCGAATTCCTCGACTACAACAGAGCTATCCCACAGTCTTCCGCTGTAAATCTCACTATTGATGTAAGAAATATCAAGGAAAGTATCGAAAGAGTTTCGCTTATCATCTCCGAAAGACTTAAAAATCCTATCAGATGTATATTCTTTGATTCTTCGGTAAAAATTTCCTGTATAACAGCACTCGGCAAGGCTTATGACGAAGCGCCAATTTCCTTCTGCCCTGAACAGATCGAAATCGGCTTCAACAATAAATATATAATGGATGCACTCAAGGCATGCACAGATGAAACTGTATCCCTTGGTCTGACAGACGGCGTTTCACCTGCAGTTATCCGCCCGACAGAAGGGGATAAGTATGTCTACATGGTGCTTCCTGTAAGACTCAAGCAGGCATAATATGTATCTTCATCTGGGTAACGATGTTATAATTTCCAAGAAGGATATACTTTTTATCCTCGACATGGACAATTCCACCTATTCAAATAAGACAAGAGCTTTCCTTGCCCGCGCAGAAAAAGAGGGCAGAGTTGTAAATGTAAGCTACGAGCTTCCCAAGTCGGTCATCGCCGCAAGAGAAAACGGGAAGGACATGGTCTATATTTCCCAGCTCTCCTCGGCAACGCTGCTTAAAAGAGCAACCGAGTACAACTCTTATTAAAAATGAATTTTCTGCATAAACTGCATATAAAATACAAAATATGCAGTTTATGCAAAGGGGAAAATTACTGAAGCAAATATTTCACACGCATTTTTGCGTATTTAACTTTTTGGCGGTTTCGTGCGCCAAAAACATAAAGAAAGGGGCAATAATATAAAAGAATGGCTAAAATTATTGCTGTGACTAATCAGAAAGGCGGAGTGGGCAAGACCACATCTGCTGTAAATATATCGGCAGGCCTTGCCATCATGGGGCGCAAGGTGCTGCTTGTCGACATCGACCCTCAGGGCAACAGCTCCTCGGGTTTCGGTGTTGAGGCTGCCCCAAACAAGAGCGTCTATGACGTGCTTATGGGCAATGCCACAGTGAAAGAGGCAAGAGTCAGAACCAAGTGGTGCGACGTTTTGCCGACAGACAATAATCTTGCCGGCGCAGAAATCGAGCTTGTGGCGACAGAAGGCCGCGAGTACATACTGAAAAACGCGCTGGACAAGGTCAGAGACGAATACGATTACATATTTATCGACTGTCCGCCGTCGCTGGCTTTATTGACACTCAATGCGCTCGTTGCCTGCGACACAGTTCTTGTGCCCATGCAGTGCGAATATTATGCACTTGAGGGATTGAGCCAGCTTACGCACACGATAAGAACCGTAAAGCGTTCGATGAACAGAAACATCGATTTTGAAGGCATTCTTCTTACGATGTATGACGGACGAACAAACTTAACTATTCAGGTTGCCGAGGAAATCAAGAAATTCTTCGGACCTAAGGTATACAAGACGGTTATTCCGCGAAACGTACGTCTTTCGGAAGCTCCGTCTCACGGCTTGCCTATCTTCGCCTACGACCGACTTTCGAGAGGTGCGGAGAGCTATGGCAATGTCTGCAAAGAAATTGACGAGAAAAACAGGAGGGGGTAGTCTATGGCGGTAAGCAAAGGCTTGGGCAAAGGTCTCTCGGCTCTCTTGGGCGACGAGATTCTTGAAGAAAAAAGCACCAACGAAATAGATATTTACGACATAAGCCCTAACCCAAATCAGCCGCGACATTTCTTTGATGAGGAAGCTCTCACAGAGCTTGCCGAAAATATCAGGGAAAACGGCGTGATCACTCCGATAACTCTCAGAAGACTCGATAAGGGCTATGAGATTATCGCCGGCGAAAGAAGATGGAGAGCGGCGAGAAAGGCGGGGCTCAAAACAATTCCTGCCATCGTCCTCGATATAGATGAAAAGAAGGCATATCAGCTTTCTATGGTTGAAAATCTTCAGCGTGAAGACCTTTCGCCTGTGGAAGAAGCTCAGGGCTTCAAAAAGCTGATGGAAGACTATGGTATGACTCAGGACGAGGTGGCAAATGCAGTTTCAAAATCCCGTCCGGCTGTGGCAAATGCAGTCCGTCTGCTTGAATTGCCTTCTGTGATTCTTGCCATGGTCGAAAGTGGCAAGCTTTCGGCAGGCCACGGAAGAACGCTTCTGCCTATCAAGGACAATGATGAAATTGTGGCGATAGCAGAGGAAATCATCGAAAAAGAGCTGTCTGTAAGACAGGTCGAAGCGATGGTAAAGCGTATTTTGGAGTCGGGCGAAAAGCCGGAACAGGATTCCAGAAAGCTCGAAAGAATGTATGTGGAACAGGTGGAAAAGAAGCTGAGCGAAGCTATCGGTCGCCATGTTTCGATTACCAATGGTAAAAGAAAAGGTAAATTATACATAGAGTTTTATGGAAATGACGATTTAGAGTCGCTCATTAACCAGCTCACAAGAAAAAATCATTAAATATATCTGCTGTGCAGATGCGATATATTCCTGCGGAACACGATATGTGCTGCGCAAGTGAAATACAGTAAATACAATACTTATATAAAGAGGAAACAAAAATGCTTGATATTCGTTATATCAGAGAAAACACACAGTATGTAAAGGAACGCCTCGCTGCAAGAGGTAAGAATCTCGACGAGCAGATCGATAAGATCATCGCTCTCGACGACGAGAGAAAGGCTCTCATTCTCTCTGCTGAAACAAAGAAGGCAGAACAGAACAAGATCAATAAGTCAATTCCACAGCTCAAGAAGGCAGGCGAGGATATTTCCGCTATCATGGCTCAGATGAAGGCTCTTTCCGAACAGGTAAAGAACGAACAGGCTAAGCTCGGCGAAGTTGAAAAGGAACTCAATTACCTCCTTCTCATCACACCAAACGTACCTTGCGATAAGGTTCCTGTGGGCAAGGACGCTGAAGATAACGTAGTTGTACGCTCCTGGGGCGAACCAAAGCACTTTGAATATGAGCCAAAGGCTCACTGGGACATCGGCGCTGACCTCGATATCATCGACCAGCCACGCGGTGTTAAGGTTGCAGGCACACGCTTCAACTTCCTCAAGGGCGCAGGCGCTAAGCTTGAACGCGCTCTCATCTCCTTCTATCTCGATGTAAACACAGGCGAAGGCTTCAAGGAGCTTATGACACCATATCTTGCAAACAGCAAGACTCTCACAGGCACAGCTCAGCTTCCTAAGTTTGCTGAAGATATGTTCAAGATCGAAAACTCCGACTATTATCTCATTTCCACAGCCGAAATTCCTGTTACAAACTACCACGCTGACGAAATCCTTGAAGGCGAACAGCTCCCACTCTACTATACAGCTTACACACCATGCTTCCGTGCAGAAGCTGGCGCTGCAGGCCGTGACACACGCGGTCTCATCCGTGTTCACCAGTTCGATAAGGTTGAAATCGTTAAGTTCACAAAGCCGGAAGATTCCATGGAAGAGCTTGAAAAGCTTGTTGCAGTACCTGAAAAGATTCTCCAGGCTCTCGGTCTCCCATACCGTGTAGTTATCTGCTGCACAGGCGATATGGGCGGCAATCAGGTTATGCAGTATGACCTTGAAGTATGGATGCCATCCTATAATAAGTACGTTGAAATTTCTTCCTGCTCCAACTACTGGGATTATCAGGCACGCCGCGCAAATATCAAGTTCAAGAGAGAAAAGGGCGCAAAGGCTGAATTCGTTCACACACTCAACGGTTCTTCTCTCGCTTGCCCACGCGCACTCGCTGCTATTCTTGAAAACTTCCAGAACGAAGACGGCACAGTAAATGTTCCTGAAGTTCTCGTTCCATACATGGGCGGCATGAAGGTTATCAAGTAAGAAAATACAGTTCTCGCCTCCCTCTGACGAGGGAGGTGGCATTGCTTTGCAATGACGGAGGGAGAGATACTTATTTAATGCGTCGCAGACACCACAATGTTTGCGCAGCAAACAATTCATGCACCATAGGTGCAATTCATATGCGCAGCATATTTTATGTGCCTGCACATTTCATTTATTTACGGAGGTAAATACCATGTCTACATACGCAGTTTATTTTTCGCCTACACGCACAAATGAGCGTAACGCAACAGCTATCGCTGAAGTTTTCGGCGATGTAAAGCATCTCAATTTCACAGATCCTGACAAGGTGAAGGATGTTCAGCTTACAAAGGATGATGTGGCTGTTTTTGCAGGTCCTGTCTACGGCGGCCGTATTTTCAAGGGCGCTATGGAACGCTTCAGCCATGTAAAGGGCAACGGCACACCATGTATTGCTGTCGCTACATACGGCAACCGCCACTATGACGATGCTCTTTTAGAGCTTTGCGACGCACTCAAGGAGCAGGGCTTCATCGTCGTTGCAGCTTTCGCTCTCATCGGCGAGCATACTTATGGCCAGATTCAGGTGGGCAGACCAAATGAAGAAGATATTGCTCAGACTGTTGCACAGACAAAGCTTGTAAAGGAAAAGATTGAAAAGGGCGAATTTAATGAAATCGCTGTACCGGGCAACCGCCCATACAAGGATGGCGGCAATGGCGGCGGATTCAGACCACACAACGAAGGCTGCGTAGGCTGCGGCGTATGTAAGACACTCTGCCCAATGAAGGCTATCGACGATGATTTCAATGTAATCGCTGACAAGTGTATCGCTTGCTTCGCTTGCGTAAAGGGATGTCCGATGGGCGCAAAGCAGCTTGATGCCGCTTACGATGAATTTGCAAAGAGCTTCACAGAAAGACTTGCTGCACGCAGAGAAAATGAGTATTTTATATAGGGCAACCAAAAATGCGGACAATTTATGAATTGTCCCTACTAAAAAATATGCAGGGTGCATTCACGAATGCACCGAAAGAATAGAATTATGATAATTTTAGCATCCAATTCTCCGCGAAGGAGAGAACTTCTGCAGATGGCAGGCTATAAGTTTATGGTGAGCGCCTCCCACTGCGATGAAACATCTAAGTTTACAGACCCTGAGAATATGACAATGGAAATTGCCATGAAAAAGGCGTATGCCACATTTTACAGCGAAAAGGATGATATAATCATCGGCGCTGACACTGTTGTAGTGTGCGACGGCAAGGCTCTTGGCAAACCTCAGGACAAGGAGCAGGCGGCAGATATGCTTCGTATGCTGTCGGGAAAAACACATTCTGTATATACAGGTGTGTGTCTGCTGCGCAACGGCGAAAGCGAATGCTTCTGCTCGAAAACCGATGTGACCTTCTATCAGCTTGATGAAAGCACCATCGACTGGTATGTAAACACAAATGAGCCTATGGACAAGGCAGGCGCATACGGCATTCAGGGCAAGGGTGCTCTGCTTGTTGAAAAAATCGACGGCGATTACTATAATGTGGTCGGTTTACCGATTGCAAAGCTTAACAGAAAGCTCAAAGAATTACTCGAAGATAAATAGTGTGCAGTGCTATATGCCGACCACATATTCGGTGGCGAGTGCCGCCGTGCCGAGCGGTCGAATTCATTTCGACCAGCGAGTATTAAATAAAAGGGGACCCCGTTGAGCCTGCTCAATGGGGAGAACGGATTGCCGATTGCCATGCTGAATCAAAAGCTCAAAGAAATGATGTAAAATAAATAAAGGGAGCGTCCTGCTCCCTTTAATCTTATTGTTTCACGTGAAACATGCAGCCTTCCCCTTGAGGGTAGTGAAACGGCGACCGCGGTGTTGAATTACAGCCCGGTGGGCTGTAAGACCCGCGGCGTGACTGAGCCGCAGCGAGACAGGGGGACCGCTTTGCGGTGGATGAGGTGTAGGCTGTAAGCCGTTTAACAAATCAGCATTACATTTATTTGGCAAAAACATGCTTGCCTATCTTGCCGATTACAGGACGGGAATAAATCCATTGATTCGTCGTCTTGGCAGGATTATAATAATAAATCGCACCGCCCGAAGGGTCCCAGCCGTTTAAGGCATCTGTTGCCGCCCTGCGTGCCGAATCAGCTATCGGCTTGTCATACTGACCATCGTTAAGGGCGGAAAATGCCCCCGGCTGATAGATAACCCCCGAAATCGTATCGGGGAAGGAGGGGTGGTCGACTCTGTTTAAAATCACAGCGCCGACAGCCACCTGTCCTTCGTAAGGCTCACC
>SVKW01000067.1 GCA_015068285.1 Oscillospiraceae bacterium
TTCTCGCTCACGAGCAGGCATCTCTGATTATCTGAAAGCTCTTGACTTATACGAATATGATCCGCTTTCGATCATTGAGAAAACCGAAGGTCGTATGGAAGGCGATGACCAATGGCTCAAAATGGAGGTACTGAAATGGCAGTAAAATTGGTGACACGCGAAAAAATCGCCGAGACTTCCTCCAAAGGCAATCAGGAAAAATGGCGTGACGGAGATTTGTGGTATAAGCTTGACCAGTTTGGCTATGAGGCGCTTGCCGAAACTTTCACATCAATTTTGCTTGAACACAGCAACATCGAGCGCAACACTCCCTTTACTTTTGTTCGCTATGAAATGGCTCAGGTGAATGTAAAAAGTACAATTCGTACAGGATGTATCAGCCATCATTTTCTCGGTGAAGGACAGTCCATTGTTACGATCGCTCATCTTCTCAGACACCATTATGGTGTTCAGCTCAAGTACCTTTTCGAGAAAATTCCAAGCTACAAAGGCAAACTCGCTTTTCTTGCCGATGCCTGCAAGGATATTACCGGGCTTGATTTTTTTCCGCAATATCTGACTATATTATTTGAAATTGACGCGCTGGTTCTCAATGACGACCGCCATCTGAACAATATTGCTGTGATTGAAAAGGATGGCAAATTTGATTATTGTCCGATTTTTGACCAAGGCGCTGGACTTTTATCCAATACACAGATTTTCCGCATGGATGTTGTGTCGAAGGCTCTCATTTCGTCAGTGCGCGCACGTCCGTTTGATATGACTTTCAATCATCAGGTGAATTCTGTCCGAAACTTATACGGCAGACAGCTTGAATTGCCGAAGTTTACACGCAAGCAATTACGTGAAATGCTTGAGCCATTGCTCGAATATTACCCCGAACGCGACCGCGGCATAATCGCCGACCGCGTGATTGAAACTGTTATGATAAGGCAGAAATAGGTATAGAAAAAGCACCCGAACGGGTGCTTTTTGTTTGCCTATTGAATAAGTTTGTGCTACAATAATTGTATCAACTTCAAGGAGATTTCGATTATGGCTGAGATGTTATTTAAGACGAAGGGTAATGCTTCACCATCGGGCAAGGCGAGGGTTTATTTTACCTGTCATAAGGATGATTTTGACCTGTATTTTGAGCAGGTTTGTGAATATATTTTTAAGAGTCACGATTGCGCGGTGTACTATACTGCGGACATGAATGAGACAATAAACGATGAAGATAAAGTGACCGATTTGGAAAGCAACAACCTGTTTGTTGTGCCGGTTACTTTTAAGCTTTTGAGCACGCCAAATCGTGCAATGAACGAGGACATTAAGTTTGCACTTGAAAAGCATATCCCAGTTTTGCCTTTGATGATGGAAAGCGGTTTGGATTCCATTTATTCACGCCCTGACAAGTTCGACGAATTGCAGTATCTTTCGCCTTTCAGCAGTGATGCGACAGAGGTTTCTTTTGAGGAAAAATTGAAGAAATATCTGGAATCTGTTCTCGTTTCCGACGAAATGGCAAAGCGTGTACGCGCCGCTTTTGATGCCTATATTTTCCTCAGCTACCGCAAAAAGGACCGCAAATATGCAAATCAGCTTATGCGAATTATTCACAGCAAGCCTGAGTGCCGTGATATTGCTATCTGGTATGATGAGTTTCTCACACCGGGCGAAAGCTTCCGCGAAAATATAGATAAAATCCTTGCTGACAGCAAGCTTTTCACCCTGCTTGTGACGCCAAATTTGCTTGAAGAACATAACTTCGTTATGGAGCAGGAGTACCCTGCCGCCGTTAAATCGGGCATTGAAATCCTCCCTGCGGAAATGGAAGAAACTGACAAAAATATTCTTGCGGAGAAATATGTAAATCTTCCAGAGATTTCCAATCCTTATGATGATGAAACCTTCAGAAATCGCCTTGTTGACACCCTTTCAAATCTTGCAATAAAATCAAATGATACAGACCCTGAGCATAATTTCTTGATCGGTCTCGCCTACCTCGACGGCATCGACGTGGAAGTAAACCGTGAAAGAGCGCTCCAGCTTATCACAAAAGCGGCTGATGCAGGACAGGTTGATGCTATGCACAAGCTCCGCAATATGTATACCGACGGTGTCGGTGTAAAGCTCGACTACAGAAAGGCTGTCTACTGGACCCAAAAACTCTATGATTTCTATGACGAAAAATATCCTGAGAAAAACGAGGTAAATATTGCAGCTGCATCTCAGCTTGCAAGTGCATTCGACAAATGCGGTGAACAGGAAAAAGCCTGCGAATACCATAAAATTGCTTACAACATGAGTATTGAGATTTTGGGCGAAGAAAGTGAAGATTCCCTGAAGTCTCTCAACAATCTTGCTTTACTCTATGGCAAAATGGGAAGAATTAAGGATCAGCTTGAATATATCGAAAAGGTATATGACATTCTCTGCAAAACAGGTAAGGAAAATGACCACGATACCCTTATTGTTCTCAACAACCTTGCCGCTGCCCATTGTACATCAGGTAATTATCAGAAAGCCTATGAGCTTTCTTCAAAGGCATATTCCGCTGTTCTTGAAACAGACGGCAAAGAAGGTCTTTTCTCTATAAATCTCCTCAGCACCCTTTCTGTATGTACTGCAAGATTGGGACAATACAGCAAAGCTATAGACCTCGCTACCGAATCCTATAACCTTTTGTGCGAACTTAGAGGGCACGATCACCCTGAAACTGTCGTTATTCTTGATAATATCTGCAATCTTTATTCTGCCTGCGGCGACTATACCAAGGCTCTTGAGCTTGCCGAAAAAGGATATGAGTTAAGACTTAATGTTCTCGGTGACAATCATCCTGACACAATCAAATCACTTTCCATAATTGCCGACTTTTATAATTTGCTTAAGAATTATGATCTTGCTTTGCAATTTTGCGAAAAGGCTTATACCCTTTCAAAAGAACTTCTTGGCGAATATCACCCTCGCACTATTGACGCCCTCTCCACTCTTTGCAGCATATATTCCTCTCTCAAAAATTATGATAAGGCTATAGAACTTGAGGAGTGGGTATATAAAGCAAAATCCGAAATTCGCGGTGAAAAGCATCCAGACACCCTGTCTTCCCTCACAACTCTCGCACAGATATATAATCTGACTGATAATTATGAAAAGGCATATGAGTTATCTCTGAAAGCATATAATTATGGCCTTGAAGTTTTTGACAAAGACCATCCTCAGTTTGTATTCTTAATGTCCGTCCACGCTAAAATTCTTGGAAATATGGGCCGACATGCAGAGAAGGCTGGAATATTTGAAAAGGTCGTTGCTTCAAGAAGAATTATCTTTGGTGATGACAATATCCATACGATAGATGCAATTTCCGACCTTGCTGATACATATAAAAAACTAGGTATAGCCGAAAAAGAAGCGCCGCTGCGTGAGGCTGAATATGTTTACAGGTCAAATCATCTGGGTAAGACACATGATAATACATATAAATCGCTCAACACAGTTATCAATCTTTATAATCAGCTTGGAAACCTTGAAAAGCTCGCCGTTTATGAGGAAATTCTTTACGAATTATCCTGCCAGTATGTTGACGATACACATAAGACTAATCTCACCATTCTTACAAATCTTTCATATATCTACAGTAAGCTTGAAAATCCTGAAAAGGAAGTGATTTTCCGCGAAAAGCTTTACAATGCAAAGCTTAAACTGTATGGCGAAAAGAACGAGGAAACTCTTTCTGCTATGGGCAGCTTTGCCATCACTCTTGGTGAAGCAGGTCAGCCTGAAAAGGAAGCAGTACTTGAAGAAAAGCTCTACGCCCTTCGCTGTGAAGTGCTTGGTGAAAATCACAGAGATACACTCAAAACTCTGAGAAATTACGCTTCGACCAGCTATGATATAGGCGAATATTCAAAGGCTGCCGTATTATACGAAAAGCTTTACAAATCGCCTTCACAGGCGCTTGCCGATGCAGATATATTCGATCTTTCAGCGCTGAGTAATGCCGCATTATCGTATGACAATGCTAAAAATTATGAAAAATCATGTGAATTATATAAAAAGCTTTATGAATTGCGTTGCCACATCAATGGAATAAACCATATTGATACATTACGCGCACTTTATAATTATGCTTATGCTCTCAGCGAAGTCAACCAGCATGAGAAGGCTGTCGAGATGTATATTCGTGTTTACAAAGCCCGCCTGCAGACTATGGGGGATGATTATGTCAAACTTGCCAATCCGCTTCACAATGCGGGATTCAGCCTTCTTGAGCTTGGCAGATATGAAGAAGCTGCTGAGTTCTATGCAAAGGCTTATGAGCTGAAAGTCAAGTCCATTGGCGAAAAGGCTGAAAACACACTCAAATCGCTTGTCCGCCTCGGCGAATCTTATGCTAAACTTAATGACATCGCAAAAGCCATTGAGTGTTATGAAAAGGCATATCAGATTCGTCTTGAAAACCTTGGCGCCGAGCATGAAGATACAATAGCAGTCAAAACTAAGCTTGATAAAATAAGATAGCAAAAAAAGCACCCAATCGGGTGCTTTTTTATTTGGTTATTTACTGTACTGTCCAGGTGCTGTCACCATTTTCAGTTGCATTCTTGCCGTCTGCGAGGTATTCATCCTTTGGCTTAAAGTTGAATGTACCGCCGTTGATGATTACTGTATTGGCATCACCATCGAACATATCAGGAGTTACTGTAATATTTGCATTTACATAACTACCTCCATTGATTGTAAGTATATTCTGGTAACCCAAATCCATATAACCATTAAAGCTTACATTATTGAATGTAACTGTACCTTTGTTGAAATCAACCTTTTCAAGCCCTGTTACATTTGTAACTTCAGCGCCTGTGATATTGTACATTTCAATATCCTTAACGGCATGATCCTTTATTTCAACAACAGGATTTATTTTAGTAAGTGTCTTTGTTACTTCCACACGGTCTGAACTGCCACCGCTCATAATTAATTTATAAACATTTGAAGCTGCAATGTAACCGTTGATATTTGCATTTTCAAGTGTAAGATAACAAGCCTCACCAGCAGATACATTCACGAATGTTCCATTTTCAAGCAAAAGTTTTGCACCACCGCTGACATCAATCTTACTGCTGCTGTCAACACCTTCTACATCTTCATTTTCGCCTGCAACATAGCCGACGATTGTGCCGTTCTTGATAGTCATCTGCTTACCATTTGTGATATAAAGGCTGTTTCTGTTGAGATTAAGTGTCTTGCCATTGAGGTCGAACACAACTGCCTGACCGCGATTGATTTTTACAGTATGTGCATATGCCTCTTCAAGATTAATATCATTCTTAAGCTTTACTGTACCGCCCTTATTGAGAGCTTCCATAAGTTCAGTTTCATTTGAAACTTCTGTTTCAGTGGCAAACTTATCGTATGGTGTAAAGCCGATGCCTGTCTTGTAAGAACGTGTCACTTCAATAGTTTCAAGCTTTGAACCTATTGTCCAGTCGTACTGATATACATTGAATGTACAGCCTTCATAAGGAGCTACATTGATGATATTATTTGGAAGAACATAGTCCTTGCCATCTATTGTGCTAGAACTGTCAATGTAGAATCCGTTATAACCTGCGATAAAGTTGCCATCAGGATCGACCATTTCAAACACGAACATTCTGCCTGTATTGTCAGGAACATTCGATTCAAACTTATATGTGCCTTCTGCCTGACCAACGATACCAAGGTCTACGCTGTTACCTTCCTTAATAGTGACAGCATTTTCAAGTTCTGCCCAGATGCTTTTTCCATACTCGTCCTTTACAGTGAGATCCATAGAAGTTTCATTTTCAATCTCAACAATAAAATCAAGAATACTGTATACTGTTGAATTTGTATTCTGTGTAAGTGATGTAAGGCTGTTTCCCACCTTATAGGCTGTATAGTTCGGATGAGGATCCCAATTGAAATTGATATGCGCAGGACCTGCATCGAGCCATGCCTTGCCAAAGACTTCATACTGCTGTTCAGCCATAGGAGTCATTGTGACCTTTACTGTACCGTTTTCGACGGAAACCGCTGTAAGAGCTACGATACTGATGTAATCATCATCTGTAAGCGCAGTTTCTGTATGGAAACCACGATGGATTTCTTCTGTTGGAGCATTGATTATTTCATTCTTGCCATTATTCCAGTTTGCAAGAAGCTTGAGAGCACCCTGCATTGGCTGGAGTGTTGCTGTATGATTCTTGCCATCAGCGCCAAAGCTCATTTCATAGGAATAAGCTGTGTCACCTGTTGTAACCTTGACAGGAATTACTGCGATATCTTCCTGATATACGCCATTTTTGATACCTACGAGGTGAATATTGTATTCGTCCCAATATTCTACATGATAAATATACTCAGCAAGGTCTGGAATTACATTGCCAGCAAGCATTTCCTCATATTCTGGATTCAATACATCATCGCCTACACGAATCTTAATTTCATCGTATTCGACAGGCATATTGAAGCTTACATGAATGTTATTTGCGCCTTCCATAACTTCTACCTTGAGATCAAGGTCATCAGAAGGTGTACATGCTGCAAGTGCGTAAGTCTTGCCGATATAGCAGGATGCTGTCTTGCGTGTTTCATCAACAGATATATTGCTGATTGCCGCAATTTCATAATAACCATTTTCAACGGCATCAATCTGGTCTTCTCCGTTGAAATATACATTTGTTGATGTTGAATTATTAAAGAAATTCATATCCTTTGCAACAACAGGCATTCCTGACTTATCATAAAGGAAAACCTTATAATTCAGATTACTGTCGTATGAATTGGAGAATAATTCAAACTTGCCATAATAGTTTTCACCAGCATCATCTGTTCCCTTTGTGAATACCACAGAAGCAGGATATGCTACATCTCTGCCAGGTGTTAATGTCAGCGAGATTTCATCGTCAATATATGTTTCCTGTTTGCCATCAAGCATTGATACGATCTTTACTGCATCATACTTAACAGTAGAGTATCTTTCACTTTCGATATAAGGATTGATTACATCAATTGCTGTGCCTGTGCTTGATCCTATATATGTCCAGTCTGTACTATCTTTTTTGGAAAGATATACGTTATGCTTATATCCCTTGTACTGATCTTCCTGCGACATATTCCATGTAAGCGGAATCTGTCCATTATAAATCATACCAAAGGACACACCCTTTATAAGACTATATGCATCAGGGTCATACTTTGCTTTTTCACCGTAGTTCCAGAGAGTGAAGGATGCTGTTTTATCATTTTCGATATTGATCATACCGACCTGTTGGAGAAGGAAATAGCCCTTTTCAACATTTTCAGCAAAGTTTTTGGCATTAGTCACACCATGTGCCTTGCCGCTGCCATCAGTTCTGAAAGTCTGTGTGGAGCTGTGCTTGCCATTTTCATCGTACATCTTGAGGTAGTGCAGTGTATTGAATCCTACCGAGCCACCGGAAATGTCATATTCATAGGAGCCATCTGTGCTTCCATCAACAGGAGTGAATACAACCTTAGCCGCTGAAAGCTGTGCACCCTGTGTTACAGTGAGTTTAATGCTGTTGTCAATATATGAGCCGACTTCCATATTGGCATTATTATCAAATGTTGCAATCTGAATGCCATTATATGTGCCTGCTTCAAACACAGCACAAGTCTGTTCATTGTCAGATGTACTGCTGATTCCGCGCCACATATCTTCACTTGCATCATATACTCTGATGATATAATCATAGTCGCCTGCCGGGAGTCCTGCCGGCATATCCCATGCAAGATAAATGCCAAGCTCTCCTCTGTCCATAAAGCGGATATTGGAAACAGGATAGCTTTCTGGTGCATCAGGCGAACAAGCTACCTTATCTGCGCGGAGCTTCTTTGTGAAAGCAGCGGATTTTTCTGTAACTGCAATGGACTGAAGCTCTATAATTGTATATGTGCCGTTTTCTATAACATCCCTGAGACCATCTTCTTCAAGGTCAACGCACACATTTCCTTCTGCATCAGCAACACCGCAGAAAGAAAATTCTCTTTTATCACCCTTAAAAAGCTGGATATTGTATGATACGTTAGATGTAAGTCCTGCGATTTCAAAAGTATACTTATCATTTGAACCTGCAACAGGACTGAACTCAACAGTTGGAGCATCAAGTTTGCCGCCGTCTGTAACTGTTATTGTAATATCCTCAGCTATGCAGGAATATGCAATTGTGTTATCGTCATTAAGAGCCTCAACCTTGATATACTTGTATGTGCCCGGGGATACAAAGTTAAGGTCAAGCTGGCTGTCTCTTGTGTTGTGAGTTTCAACGATATTTGTGCTGCTTGTGCCGAGTGTTGTGACAAACTTGTAATCTTCAGATGGGGAATCCCAATCGAGAGCAGGGATGCCGTTGTCATTGATGCATCTGAGATTGCCGAATGTAATAGGCTGAGTTTGTGTGCATTTTTCATTTTCGGCATACCACACAAACTTGATTATAGCTGTCTTGCCTTCAACTTCAACAGTCTCAACACCTATGATGAAGTATGTGCCGTTTTTGACGCAATTTGCAACATTTTCATTTCCGATACCGAAATGAGCTTCGCCATTTTCATCTGCGCCTCTGAAACAGTCGAATCCGAGATTGCCATTTGCATCGTGAAGTTCAAGAATGAAGGATGTGTTTGGCTTGAGGTCACTTATCTCTACATTATAAACGCCTGCTTCATTTGTTTCACTGAATTCAGCAGTTGCCTTGTTTGCCGCAGGCTCTGTGTTAATACCGAAAACAAGTTCCTCGTCTTTATAGGAACCAATTTCTTCGCCATCTGCATCAAGACCAACCACTTCTATGCCCTTATATCCGTTTACAGGAAGGATGTAGAGATTTGCAAATGTGCTTTGAGTATAGACCGCAACAGGGTCCTTGCTCATATTGTTGTTTTCCTGATTTGGTGTGAAGATAATCTTGTACTGATTTACAGATTCCATCGCATCCCATGCAAGATATGGAATACCTGTACTGCTGTTTACTTCAAAACGAATCTTGGCAGGTTCTTCTGTACACTTTTTAAGCTCTGTTGTGCCGAGAGTATAGGATGCTGTCTTGCCATCTTCTGCCACAGTTACATTTCTGATTTCTGTAACGGAATAATAGCCGTTTTCAACATAGCCATTTGTCTCGCTTATAGCGAGTGTGCCATTGCCGTTTGCATCGGAAATGCCAAAGTTGGAATGTGCCTTGACGCTATTTGCATCATAGAAAGTAAAATAATAGAATGTGTCTGGTGTAACACCTGTAACATTTGCAGTATAGATGCCTTCACTATCTTTTTCAAAGCTTACGCTTGCGGCAGGCACTTCACCTGCTGTGATATTCAGCGAAATATCATTTGCAGTATAAATAGTTTCATCACCATTGCTGTTCATTACCTTGACAGCATTATACTGACCGATTTCAAGATAGCGGATAACCAGTTCATTTGTGCTTACCGAATATGTAGCAAACCAGCTTTCGCCATTATCCTTTGAGAAAGCTACCTTATAGCCATTTTCACAGTTTGCTGCTTCATTCCACTTTACAACTACATTTGTGTTGTTAGTTGTAAACCATACATTTTTTACTTCAGGTTCTTCTTCCTGTTCAGGTGTGCATTTCTTTGCTTCTGTTGTATGAACAACGACAGAAGCTGTTTTACCGTCTTCGGAGACGACAGCGGGGTCATGTTCTGTTACAGAATAATTGCCGTTTGCAACATAATCGTCGAGTTTGGAGCCGCCGATTGTCATTTCGTCATTGCCTGCTGCACCTGTATCGGATGAGAAAGCAGTATATCCTCCATCTCCGTTTGCAGGAGTGAACTTGACTTCATAATGGGCATAAGATGCGAAACCGGAAAGGTTCATCTTATAACTGTTTTCTTCCAGCTTTGTGAGTTCGATAGCTCTGTCGCCCCATTCGAGGGTTGTACCCTGTGTTATTGTGAGGGAAACAGCTTCTTCCTCTGCTGTGAGCACAGCATCACCATTCTTCGCCGTAATCTTTACGCCGTTGTATACGCCTGCACCAGCAAAGCAAAGGTCAATATTTGTGTCACCTGTGCTATGGGAATTGCCCCAATTTGTGCCATTGTCAGTTGTGAGTTCGATTTCATATCCGTCTGCGCCCGCAACCGCGTCCCACTTGAGAACGATACAGTTGTCCACCTTTTCAAAGCGGATATTCTTGATTTCAGTAGGAAGTTCAGGTTCAACAGGTGCCTGTGCCGGGTCAATAGCCGTCTTTGCGCTCTTGATGTTTACAAAGTCCATTGTCCAGACGCCATTCTTCTGTTCAACTGAGAAATCATAACGGTCAATGCTTATAAGCGCACTGCCAGCCTGAATTGCAGTTGTTTCTGCATCGCTGACGCTTCTTGAAACAGTAAGACCATCGGAAGAAACAGTGTTATATTCGCCGCCGTCATTCTTAAGTGGTGTTTCAGCAGATGCATTTTCCTATACTGAGATATGCATAAGCATATCAGGTGTAAGAGCCTTATCAAATGTAATCTCTACACGGTTTGGGTTGCCGTCAGTTGGCATTACAAACTCAGGAGTAATTCCAACTGTTGTCTGTTCTATATTGACAGAAACTGTTTCTGTATAAACAGCCTTTTCATAGCCTTCGAGAGGCATGGAAGTTACTTCTGCTCTGTCATAGTTAAAGCGGGAGTCAAACATATTTTCTTCCACATAGAAAATACCGCCATCCTTCGAGCAAGTAATGCCTGTCATACGGCTTGCTTCTTCATTTTCAGAATCATAGAATGTGAATGTGAAGTAGTCGATACCTGTCACATCCTGTGGAAGGTCGACGTGTACCTGAACAGAGCCATGCTTTTCAATCTTGCTGATACCTGTTGCAGGCTTTACCTTAACAGGTTCAGGATTTTCCGGTGTGTCCGGTGTATCCGGTGTACCCGGTGTGTCTGGTGTGTCTGGTGTGTCTGGTGTGTCTGGGTTTTCAGGTGTCGAGCCACCATTTCCACCTGTTGAACCGCCGTTTCCGCCTGTTGAGCCACCGCCTGTTGAGCCGCCTCCTGTTGTGCCGCCACCGATGGAGCCGCCTGTTGGTGGAGCAACAGTTGTGTCTTCGTCAACGACCTTATCGTTTACCTTTGCATCTTCAATGCCTTCCTTGACATTGAGCTTTGCATCTTCAGGCACATTCTTGATTTCAGCGCCGTCTGTAACGATAT
>SVKW01000068.1 GCA_015068285.1 Oscillospiraceae bacterium
TAGTATATCACACTCTCTCGCGTTTGTCAAGTACTTTTTTAAGTTTTTTCAAACTCTTTTTTCAGCACCGTCTCTCGCGACAGCTTGTATATTGTATCATATCAGCTCCGCTTTGTCAATACCTTTTTTCAACTTTTTTCCAGAACTTTTTCAAGTTTCTTCCAGTTGTTCTTCCAGTATCTTCCATCGCCTCATCGCCGACAGCTCCGTTATATTAACATACCTTTTCCCTTTTGTCAAGCACTTTTGCATAACTTTTTTATCTTTTTTTGATTATTTTCACCAAAATCTAACTTATCCACATATCTCCACAGCTTTTCCACAACCTTATCCACAATTTGTGCTTATTTTCTGCTTCATAAGTTATGTTTTTCACTCCGGGAGCGGCAAGCAGCTCCCCTACAATGGTTTGCGTATTCCATAGAAAGTTTCTTCGCGAGCAACGGGGTCCCCGGACGACCTGTCGTCTGGGGTAAATATCTGAATGACATGGCTGCGGGAGGGCATGGAAACCCTCCCCTACATTATTGTTTTAAATCCTGCTCAAATCTCCAGAGCTTCTTATCTGCGTTCAGAATGACAGGTTTTCGGACCGTCGAGGGCGCCGGTCCCTACATATATATATTATAATAGTGAAAACACTCCCTCTTGCAATTCGCTTATATATAATATATAATGTATATAACAAAATAACGGAGATAATTTTATGGATAATACAGAAAACAAGGTTCACAAGCGCCGCGTGCGTTATTCGGGCACTCATCCCAAGCATTTCCACGAGAAATACAAGGAGCTGAATCCTGAAAAGTACGGCGATGAAATCGAAAAAATCAAAAACAAGGGTCACACTCCTGCCGGTATGCACATTTCCATCATGGTTGATGAAATCCTCGATTTCCTCGACATCAAGCCCGGTCAGGTTGGTCTTGACGCAACACTCGGCTACGGCGGTCACACTTCGGCTATGCTGAAAAAGCTTGAAGGCAAGGGGCACATGTACGCTCTCGACATCGACCCTATTGAAATCGAAAAAACAAAGGCTCGCCTTGCGGGCATGGGTTTTGGCGAGGATATTCTCACTGTCAAGCACATCAATTTTGCGAAAATCCGCGAGGTTGCTGCTGAGCACGGCAAGTTTGACTTTATTTTAGCCGACCTTGGGGTTTCTTCCATGCAGATTGACAACCCTGAACGCGGTTTTACATTCAAGAAAGACGGTCCTTTAGATTTGCGACTCAATCCTCAGGCAGGCGTACCTGCTTCACAGCGGCTTCTTGAGATTACTCAGGACGAATTTGAGGGTATGCTCATCGAAAACTCCGACGAGCCGTATGCCGACCGTATTGCAAAGGCGGTTTTCCAGCAGATTAACAAGGGCAATCCTGTCAATTCCACTCGTCAGCTTTTTGAAATTATAAAGCAGGCTCTCTCCTTCCTCCCTGCAAAGGAGCGCGAAGAGGCGGCAAAGAAGAGCGCGCAGCGCACATTCCAGGCATTGCGCATCGATGTCAACAGCGAGTTTGAAGTGCTTTATGAATTTCTGGAAAGTCTGCCTGATGTACTCAACGAGGGCGGACGTGTTGCTGTGCTGACATTCCATTCGGGCGAGGACAGACTTGTCAAAAAGTCCTTCAAGGCATATCACCGAGAGGGCATTTACAGTGAAATCAGCGAAGATGTTATTCGTCCGTCTGCCGAAGAATGCGCACGCAACAGCAGAGCTAAATCTACAAAGATGAGATGGGCGGTTAAGTAAAAATCTTTTTAAAGATTTTTATGAAGTGTGCTTCGCACATGAAGAAGTGAAGCGGCTGATGCCATGAAGCATTTGCTTTGCAAACGATATTGTGCCTGCGGCGCATTGGATAAGGCTCCCATTGTACCACACCTCATCCACCGCAAGCGGTCCCCCTTCCCCTCAAGGGGAAGGCTAAACAGACATAAAAAGACCACCCTTTCGGATGGTCTTTTTTAATGCGATTATTCAGGAATATAGTCGGCAAAGAGCATCATTTCGTCTTCGTCGAATTCGTCCTCATTATTTTCAAGGTAGAACTGAACCAGTTTCACCATGCAAGGAATATATGAAGCGACGAAAATCACCAGAGCCATAAAGAACACTGTCTTCTTGTTTCTTGGCGATACGAGAGAGCCGAGAGCAACACCTGCAAAGAATACGCACAGCTTTACAAGTGTGATGTCCTTCCAGTCCATTGTCTTGATGTAATCATTTGCCATTTTAAGAAGCTTTTCCATACTACTTCTCCTTTCGCATTTTTAACTTCAAAACGGCGACAGCCTTTCTGGCATCCAGCTCGTCCATGCTGTTTTCGCCGAGAACACAGGTT
Source organism: Oscillospiraceae bacterium (assembly GCA_015068285.1). Classification (GTDB taxonomy): domain Bacteria; phylum Bacillota; class Clostridia; order Oscillospirales; family Butyricicoccaceae; genus SIG471. The sequence goes on from SVKW01000068.1 coordinate 2,349, forward strand.
TCGACGCCGTCTTTACTCTTATTTATGTCGATAACACCCTTTAAGTTGGGGCTTTCAACAACAAATTTTCCGGCAGTACCCACAAAGCTGAGACCGCTTGTGGGAATGCCTCTGTCATTCAGCGCATCGAGCAGGCTGACAAAGTCGATATTGCTGTTGCCCCAGCCATCTATCGACACAACTGCGCCGTCAACATTCATTGACTTTGCAACGATTGCCGAGCGTGTGGCACAGAAAACCTTTTCAGCTTCGCTCTGCGGTGTGCCCTGAATGATAATGCCCATCAAATTGAGATCCTGATCCTCGCTCATAATTTTAAGGAGGGGATCGTGGAAACGGAACTTGCTCGTTTCCTTGGTTGAAGGTCCTACACCCATAATGACCTCCTACTGCATCGAGCGTATCGCGCCGTCACGGTACTCATTCGGTGTGAGCATGACGGGCATACAGCCCAGATCGATTATCGAATTGCCGCCCGATGCCCCGAAAGGCTCTTTCGGCAAAATATAATTATCGTACATTGCGCCCTGACCTGCCACCTGGCGGATCATGACGACATTTTTGCGCCCCGGCACATACTTATCTATATATGTATGGCGCTCTGTGCAGTCATCGCCCTTGAAGAGCTTGATCTGCTCGCGGAAAATCTGCATAAAGGCATCGCATTGCTTGTGGGCTTCGGTGACAGCCTTGCGTTCCATAGCCATTTTGTCCTTAAATGTAATGTCAAAATGGATGATGTAATCGTCACTTCCCGGTGTGCCCGCCTTATCAAAGGCGACGACCTCGGAAAGTATGCCTTCGCAGGCTCCGAAAGCGGCGCACGGCGCACCATTTACATCGGCGCCCGTCATCATAACATAGATGCCTGTCAGCGTATGGGTTATGCCTTCGCCCAGCTTGCCGAGAACCTTTGCCGATATCGGAGTTATGTCCATAACAGATGTTACTTTCACATCGCGTTTGTCAGGGGCGATGATTTTAATGTCCACATGGTCGATAAGTTCGTTTTCAGCATACCAAACAGGGCAAACTGTTAGTTTGCCCTGAGAAGTAACGCTATTCTGATCCCCAAACACGACTTCGTCCATGTGGAATGCTTTTATCGTCAATTTTGAAAGGATCTGTTCCATAGATTAAACCTTTGCGATGTATTCGTAAGGAAGTGGAACGATTGTACCAGCCTGATCGATGGATACGAGATACTTGAGAGTGTCCTTAACGATAGCTGTCTGCATTTCCTTATCGTTAGGAGCACCTGCGTTTGCGCCCATTGGAACAAGCGGAGCAACTGCACGTGGAGTACCTGTCTGTCTTACTACCGGTGGAAGCGCTGCAATAATGATCGTAGGAATACCCGATTCCTCTATCGCTCTCTGAACAAGTGTCGCGGAGCGGTGGCAAGTGCCTCAGCCAGCTGTAAGGATGACAGCGTCAACGCCTTCATCCTTGAGAATCTTTGCGATTGCAGGACCTGTTTCGTTCTTGAACTTATCCTGGTCACCGCCGCCGCCCATGAAGCCGATGTGTGTTTCAGCAACAGAGCCGATGAAGCCTTCTGCTGCAAGCTCATGGAGACGGTCGATTGGGAACATACAGTTGATGTCCTTATTAACGTCGCCGTTGTCGTAGCCACCGTGGGAAACCATAAGTTCATTGGATGGCATTGTATCCTTAACGATACGGAATGTAAAGTCACCTGCAAGGTTGAAGCGCTTATCCTGGTTGTGGTGAACGCCTGCTGCTGTTGCAAGAGCAACCTTCATATCTTTGATCTCTTTTGTAACAGGAGTCCATACAGGTGGCGGAGTGATCGGAACAAAAATTTCCGACTGCATACCCTTATATGTTTTCATGAGTATATTATCCTTTCATATAATATGGAAAGTCACAATTTTATGTGATTATCATTCGCTCCCTCCGCCCTTCGGGCACCTCCCTCTGCGAGAAGGAGGCTTTAAGTCTGTTAAGACCGGAGGCACCGAATTATTTATCTATTTATTCAGCTGTTCGATAAAGCTCATATTCCAGGCAACTTCCTGGCCTTCCTTGAGCTCATAGTCGGAAATTATCATTCTCTTTGGAATTGTGAGATGTCCGAGTCTGCCCTTGAGGTCGATTTCAACCGAGCCGGAGTGAACCTTTGTGATAATTCCTTCCATATAAATTATCTTATCGCCGTATTTGAGCTCCATTAGTTGTATTTTTCCTTTCTCTTCTGGCTCATTGGAAGAGACTGTTCGTTGAGAACGAGGTCGAGCTTTTCGCCGTTCACTTCTTCAACAGCTTCAACGTTGGAAGCCTTTACGTTAGGATTCCACTTCTTTTCAGCGGACTTAACGCTTTCGCCAGCCATTGCGCTCTTGAGCATTGCGAGAGCACGTACTGCGTCTTCCTTACAGAGTGTGTTGCAGGAGAGAACTTCGTTTTCGATACCTGCTTCACTCTTGTTGTTATCGACCATGTGAGTCATGTACTTGTTGCCGACAACGAGAGCGCCCTGAACTGCGCAGAAGGACATACCAACTACGGAAATACCGCGCATACCGATCTGTTCGATATGGCTTGCAAAGTCGATGTGGTTGTTGCCGAAGCCTTCTGTTGTAACGAATGCGCCGTCAGCGTCCATAGCTTCAACAGTCATACCAACGCGCTTGGAAACGTAGAACTTTTCGGAGTTGATCTGTGGAGAACCAACGAATACAACGCCTGCAAGGTCGATTTCTTCGTCATTAAGACATTCGAGAACGAGTGGTTCTCTCCAGTAATGACGGGATGTTTCCTTGGAAGCAGGACCGATACATGTGAGAGCATGGATACAGCCGTCCATAACTTCCAGTGGGGAAACTGTTACAGGCACGTTGCCGAGGTCAACGTTTGGCTTACCGCCGATGATGCCGACAGGTTCCTGTGGAAGGATGATATTGTCGTGCATTGCGCCCTGACCCATGATTTCCTTAACGATGACAACCTTCTTCTTGCCGTAGTGGCGAGTGTGTTCGAAGTGCTCTGTCTTTGTTACGAGGGATTCATCGAGAGTCTTGAGAGCGTTTCTGATTTCCTGTGTGATAAGGTCTGTTGCAGAGTGAGCTGCGAGAGGACCTGGGCGTTCCATGTTTGTGTGTGCCTTGATTGTGACGTTAGTCTTGATGAAGATTTCGCCCTTATCAGGTGCGCCCGGACGGTTCCACATGATATTTTCTTCAAGAATACCTTCGGAAGAACCGAATTCACCGATCTGAACGCCGTTTTCATCAGTACCTGTTACCATCATGATAACGCCGTCGATAACGCGTGTTACACCGGAGCCGATTTCACCCGATTCCTTGACAGCGATAGGCTGAACGTCCATGATTGTTTCGGAATATTCGTTGTAACGGTCTGGTGTGATGATGTCGATCTTGAGGTCGAGAACGAGGTCCTGAGAAGCGACAGCATCTGCTTCGATGCCTTCACGGATGTAAAGAACTGTGCCTTCGATCTTTGTTTCAGGACCGCGCTTTACTTCTGTGATGTTAAAGTGCTTTCTGTCGAAAGCGCCCTTAGTAACATTTCTTACCACCGGAGCTGCTTCTGTTGCTGGAGCTGCAGGAATTTCAACAGCCTGTGCAGGAGCCTGAGCGCCCGCTACCATACCGAGTGGAAGCTCGATGTTGATATCCTTACCTTCGCCGATATGAATCTTAAGCATACCGCCGACATTCTGGACAGGAGCTGCCATAACAGGAGCTTCTGCTGCTACTGCAGGAGCTGCTTCTTCGGCAGGAGCTTCTTCTTCAGCTGCCTTAAAGCCTTCGAGAACATCAGCTGTGAGTGGGGAGAGAGAGTCGCAGGTCTTTGTAAGCTTAGCGCCGAGAACCTGACCGATAGTGAGAGCACCATCAAGGTTCAGGAGATTGGAGTCTACGAGATCATCAAAGATAGCAGGATCTTCGAGGTTGTGGACTTCAATTATTGTGCCTACCTCTGCGCGGCAGCACAATACAGCAGGGTCATTTTTGTGAGCATTTGCTGTTTCAACTGAAATAGACATTATTTGCCTCCTCTATTGTTCAATTTTTTTACTTACTCTGAGTTTTCTGTAGAGCGGATGATGAATACTTCTCATAAGATGGTCTGTCTGATGGAAGATCTTGAGACCCATCTTAGGAGCAGAGCCCATAACTGTATTGGAACAGTCGGAGCAGTTGCCGATGATGATATATTCAGCGCCGTCCTTCTTCATAGCGATACACTTCTGTGCCTGACCAGGGCAGTTGCCCGGATTTTCGCACTTGAGAGCGCCCTTGATTTCCATAGCCTGCTTACATCTCTGTACAGAAACCACCTTTGCGTTCATCTTTTCGCAGATTTCACGCATACGAGCTTCACTGCCGCCGCAAGCGCAGACCAAAATACCGATGTTTGCGCCGTGAAGGTCAGGGAATTCGATAGTTGGGATAATACCGCCTGTTGTTTTTGTAATAGGGTCATTCACATCTGCCATGGATTTGCCTGTGAATGGGCCGCCCATTACGATTTCACCGATAACGCCGTCTGAGAGGCCGCCCGCTGCTTCGATAAGCTCGGAAACAGGTGTGCCGACAGCAACATCTGTGAAAATTGTAGGGTTGTTTACCTTGCCTGTAACTGTGACGTTCTTACTGAAGCAAGGCTTCTTGTCTTCAACAGCTTCAGCCACACGGAGAACTGTTTCAGCGTTGATGACAACAGCGTTAGCTGCGCTTGGGAGCTGTGTTGGCTCGAGGAGAATACCGAGGCATTCTCTTACGACTGCGCGTTCTTCACCCATAGGGTAAATGTCAGGCATAAGGAAAACGCTCATGGAAGGCTCGTTTTTGATAGCTTCCTTTACAGCCTTTACTGCCTTTTCGTTCTTTGCCTTGATAGCAAAGATAGCCTTTGTTGCGCCTGCAACTTCCATGCAGTACTTTACGCCGCGGACAGTCTTGTCTGTCTGAGTTTCAAGCTGATGAATGTTGTGGAGAAGACCAGGCTCACATTCAGCCGCATTTACGAGGATATAGCCGTCGTTAAGGTTTGCATTAAGCTTTACAGCAGTTGGGAAACCTGCGCCGCCCATACCGACGATACCTGCGTTTTTGATAAGTTCGAGAGTTGTCTCGCCTGTGATTGGTTCATATTCATCAGGCTGAGTCTCATCAGCATTTATGAGAATGTAGTTTTCGTTTACCTCTGCTACTTCACCGTAAACACTGCTGAAGATGTTTGCGCCAAGACCTGTCGGCTGAGCAATAAGTGTGCCCTTCTTGACTTTGTCACCCAAAGCCACGACGGCTGCACACGGAGCGCCGATATGCTGCTTGAGCAGAATTTTGATCTGGGACATAAGGCGAAAAACCTCCTGATTTCGCTGTATTTTTTGAAGCGGACGGTTTTGTCCGCAAACGGTATGTGAAGATATAAAATCTTATACTCGTATTCTATTATATTTTAACAGATTTTTATTGACTTTTCAACTACTTTTGTAATATTATTATAAGTATAATAAATAAATTAAAAGTCCGGAAGGAGCTTAAAGATGAAATTCGAACCAAAACTCAATGATAAGCTCATTGAAAATAAGTTTCTTGCTGTCAGCACACATACAGGCGGCGAGATAACTCGAATCGTCATGGAAGGTTTCCCTGAACCACAGGGCAATACAATGATCGAGAAGAAAAACTATCTCATCGAAAATTATGACCACTACAGAAAGTCCCTTATGCTCGAGCCACGCGGCCACAAGAATATGTTCGGCGCGCTCTTCACAGAGCCTGTCAACAAGGAAGCTGCCTTCGGCGTTATCTTTATGGATACAGGCGGATACCTCAATATGTGCGGCCACGGCACTATCGGCTCTGTAACAGCAGCTATCGAAACAGGCATCGTGCCTTGTGTTGAGCCTGTGACAGAAGTTACATTTGACGCTCCTGCAGGCATCATCAGAACTAAGGCTCAGGTTGAAAACGGCAGCGTAAAATCTGTAACTCTCACAAATGTTCCTGCATTCCTCTATAAGAGAGATCTCGTTGCAAAGGTGCTCGACAAGGAAATCAAGTATGACATCTCCTTCGGCGGCAGCTTCTTCGGCATGGTTGACATCGACCAGCTGGGCATCGAAATCATTCCTGAAAACATTCCTCAGATCACAGAGATCGGCATGGCAATGCTGGACTATGTAAACAAGAATGTTGAGATCCAGCACCCAGAGCTCGACATCACAACTGTTGACCTTATCGAATTCTATTCTCACCATTGCTCCGACGGCGCTGACCTCCGCAATGTCGTTATCTTCGGTGACGGCATGGCTGACCGCTCCCCATGCGGCACAGGCTGTTCTGCAAAGGTTGCACAGTTAGTAGCAAAGGGCGAGCTCAATATCGGCGATAAGATCACATCCCAGAGCTTCATCGGCTCCAAGTTCATCGCTTCCCCGATCGCAAAGACAAAGGTGGGCGAATTTGACGCTGTTATCCCACAGGTAACAGGCTCTGCATCTGTTATGAGCATGGGCACATTCATAATCTGTAAGGACGACAACATCAAGTACGGCTTCTCCGTTGAATAATAATCTGATATTTCCAAAGGCTCTTCGCAAGAGGAGCCTTTTTTGCACCTTCCCTCCACCATCGGCACGATGGTGGAGGGATTGTCCTGTAGGGACCGGCGTCCCCGACGGTCCGCATTAAGCCTTCCCCTTGAGGGTAGTGAAACGGCGACCGCGGTGTTGAATTACAGCCCAGTGGGCTGTAAGACCCGCGGCGTGACCGAGCCGCAGCGAGACAGGGGGACCACCTTTGGTGGTGGATGAGGTGTCACAAGGCTTATTTTACAGAGTAACGTATTGAGCTTTCCCTCCGAGCACAAGGCTCGGGAGCCTGTGGCGCGATTGAATATTGCGGGCGGGCACGGAGGCACCGCCCCTACAAGAAAGCCCCATAGCCTCCCCTTGCACAGGGGAGGCAAGAAAACTACCCGTCATCCTGAACGAATGTGAAGGATCTCCATCCCCAACAGCACAATCCCATGTAGGGAATGGCGACCTCGACATTCCGCATTATTCAATCCGTCGGAGACACCTTATATCTGCGCAGCAGTATGTAATCACCGCAGGTGTATGTAATCGCATGGCGTATGGAATCATTTATGTATGTAATCGGTGTCCCTACACCCCACTCCCCTCCCAATAATTTGAAACCTCCGATTCCTTGACACCCAATTCCCCATGAATTATAATATTATCAACAACACATCCCAAGGAGAAACCACGATGAAAGACATCAAAAACTTCGGCTTCGGCCTTCTGCGTCTCCCTCACATTGACCCTAACGACAACACAGACATCGACCTGGATGAAATGATAAAGATGGTGGACAAGTTCATGGAGTCCGGCTTCATGTACTTCGACACAGCATATTCCTATCTTGGCTACAAAAGTGAAGCCTTCTTCAAGAAGGCTGTTGCCGACCGTTACCCTCGCGAAAGCTATTCGATAACAACCAAGCTCCCTTGCCTCGAGCTCAAGGAAACAGACAATGCGCGCGAGTTTTTCCAGACATCTCTCGACCGCTGCGGCGTGGAATATTTCGACTTCTACTTCCTTCACAGCCTTAACAGAGCAAAGTTTGACCTTGCCGAAAAGTGCGGCTGGTTTGACCTTCTCAGCGAAGTAAAGGCAGAGGGCAAGACTAAGAAAATCGGCTTCTCCTTCCACGATTCTGCCGAGGTGCTGGACGAAATCCTCACAAAGCACCCTGAGGTCGATGTTGTGCAGATTCAGCTCAACTACCTCGACTGGGAAAACCCGACAATTCAGTCCCGCGCCTGCTACGAGGTCTGCGTAAAGCATGGTAAGCCTGTTGTTGTCATGGAGCCTATCAAGGGCGGCAACCTTATCAATATCCCTGAAAAGGCTCTCGAAAAGATGAAGGCATATAACCCTAAGGCCTCTACAGCTTCATGGGCTCTCCGCTTTGCCGCATCTCAGCCTAATGTTATGATGGTGCTTTCCGGCATGGGCAATATGGAGCAGATGGAAGAAAATCTCTCCTTTATGAAGGATTTCAAGCCTCTTAACGAAGAAGAAATGGCAATTCTCAGAGAATGCGCTGAAATTATAAGAAACAGCGTTGCCATCGGTTGCACAGGCTGTTCTTACTGCACAGACGGTTGCCCTGTCGGCATTCCTATCCCAAGATATTTCTCCCTCTATAATGAAAATGAGCGTGACAAGTGGCAGGCAAATGCAAAGGCTCGCTATCAGGCTCTTGTAAAGGACGGCTTTACACGTGCTTCCGGCTGTCTTTCCTGCCGCCAGTGCGAATTTATGTGCCCGCAGAAACTGCCTATCACTCAGCTCCTTCCAAAGGTGGCACAGAAATTTGAATAATCTGAATATTTCCAGAAAGCTCTCCGTAAGGGGAGCTTTTTCGTTTGCGCGCTCCTCTCCCCTGTCTATCCCGCAAACGCACAATTTATGTAGGGGCGGGTCTCCGCGCCCGCCCGATTTATTAAATCCGCCCATGATACCGATTACATACAACAAAGTTGATG
>SVKW01000069.1 GCA_015068285.1 Oscillospiraceae bacterium
CCTTTAGGCAAGGGAGGCTATTGTCGGTCCCGGTATTATTGTATGTGTCGCCTCCCCCTTTGTGAGGGGGAGGCAATTTTAAAATTATTTCATGTGTTCATTGAGGAAGTCGGCAACCTGTGGGTAGCAGTCGAGCTTGTTCTTAAGTTTAGCAAGACCGTGACCTTCGTCCTCGTATCTGAGATACTTGACAGGGATACCCTTTGCCGATACCTTTTCGACGACCTGTTCAGCTTCGCTTATTGGTACACGAGGGTCGCGTGCGCCGTGGATAACCATAAGCGGACACTTTACCTTGTCAATCTTATGAATAGGCGAAACAGCGCGGAGAATGTGGCGATGCTCAGCGAGAGAGCCGTATTCAACCTCGCGGTTTGCTCTGCGGTAGCTGGAAGTATTTTCGAGGAATGTTTCGAAATTACAGATACCGACAGTATCGACAGCGCAGGTAAATGCATCAGGGAATTCAGTAATCGAAGCGAGAGTCATAAAGCCGCCGTAAGAGCCGCCCATAACTGCGATATTGCCCTTTTCGGCAATGCCTGCTTCGATGATGTAATCGACGAGAGCGCCGATGTCCTTGACGGAATCCATACGCTTTTCGATGTCGTCAAGATGAGTATATGTCTTGCCGTAGCCGACAGAGCCACGAACATTAGGAGCAACAACTGTGAAGCCGCGGCTTACGAGATATGCAGTAAGCGGCTTGTAGATTGGCTTTTCCTGTCCTTCAGGGCCGCCGTGGATTTCGATGACGACCTTGTTTACCTTCTTTTCCTTGCGGAATACCCAGAATGGAACTTCAAGACCATCGTAGGAATTGAACTTATGAAGCTCAGGCTCAACAAGGTCATCGGCTGTGATGCCGCCCATAGGGCTTGTTGTGACACGCTTGAGAGAATCAGCATCAAGGTCGAGCACCCAGATATCATTTGTGCGCTTGCCGCTTGTGAGATTCATAATGAGCTTATGGCCATTCCAGCTTACGTTGCCGCCTGTGGACTTTGGAATACGAGGATGGTTGACTTCAACCTTTTCCACCATATCCCAGACCTTAAGGTTGAGATAGCCGCCTTCGTTGATGGCTTCAGCCATGTATCTGCCGTCCTTACTGAGTGCAATCTGGTCGATGTCCCAGCCTTCCTTTGTATGGCAGTATTCCATCTTCTTTGTTGCAAGGTCATAGTATGCAATCTGCATCCATTCGCTCTGGTAATTTGTCAGGAACCAGAAGCCTGTGGAATCCTTGTTCCAGCAAGCGTTCTTTGCTGTTGCGAATTCCATTTCTTCAACAACCTTTTCAGCCTTGCCTGTTTCAAGGTCGAGAATCCACATATAGTTTACTGTAAGACCCTTCATCTTATTGAATGTAAGATATCTGCCGTCTGGAGAAAGGGAGCCAGGATTGTTATAGTTGTCCTCATTCTGGAGGATGATTTCCTGCTCATAAGTTTCGAGATTCATACGGCAAAGGTCGAAGTTTGCAGGATTTCTTGCGTTGCCTGCGAAATAGAGCCACTTACCATCTGGAGAGGATGGGCCGATATAGTGGCGAGCCTTTGGATTATTTGTAAGATTAGTGACGATTTTTGTGTTCCAGTCCACCTTATAAATCTGTTCCTGTTCGTCGCCGCCTGTGTCCATACCGAAATAGACATTCTTGTTTATGTCCGCGCCGCCGAGAGTCCAGACGCGGTTTTCGTCGAAGGAAAGCTGGACAGGTGCTCTGCCGTCTGTGTAGCCCTGCCATACCTGAAATGCGCCCGAAGCATTGCCGATGAATGCGAAAGTTTCGCTGTCGATCCACTTTGGATTTGCCGAACTCATTACATTATAGAATGCGGAAATAGGTTTCATAGTGTAGCCTCCTTTGTTTAGTTGATAGTTGATAGTTGATAACTGAAAGTTGAAAGTCATGGTTTGATACATTACCCCTCAACTATGACTCATCCTGAGTGAAACGAAGGATCTCCTCCGGTTTGCATAAATCCCCGGCTCCCTCTTAGAGCCACCCCAACGAGCAGGCTCTCCTGGCTCCCTCTGACGAGGGAGCTGGCACATGAAGTGTGACTGAGGGAGAGAAATTATTACCCCTTCGTCAGCTTCGCTGCCACCTCTCCTGAAACAGGATAAGTTAAAAATATTTGTCATTCTGAACGAATGTGAAGGATCCCCCGCGGGCGGGCACAGAGACCCGCCCCTACAGAACACATCTCATCGCGTCAGCGATACTTTCTACATCTCTGTTTTTCTGAGGAATTTGCCCGGTCTTGCCGCTGTCTGTTCGCCGTTTTCAATAGCGAGAACGCCGTTTACGATGACATGGTGCAAGCCCTTTGCGCCCATAAATGGGTTCTTGTATGTAGCCTGATCGGCTATAGTTTCGCCGTCAAAGATTGTGATGTCAGCAGCCTTGCCTTCTTCTATCACACCGCGGTCTGTGATGCCGATGATGTCGGCAGACTTCTTTGTGATACGATAGATAGCTGTCTGCAAATCGCAGAGATTAAGCTCACGTGCAAGACGGAGGAAGCAAGGGAATGTGCCGTAGTTTCTCGGATGGTGTCTGCCTTCGTTCTTCTTTGGGTCGAGCGGATATGCAGAGCCGTCCGAGCCGATGGAAACATCCTGAGCAAGGAGATAATGCACATCGCGGATGTCCATTGAGAAGAATACGCACTGGCAGTTACCCTCTGTTTCAGCGGCGATTTTTGCCACAGTTTCAGCCATCGGAATGCCAAGCTCCTGAGAAATTTCATAAATATCCTTGCCGTCTGCATAAGGAGCCTTGCCGCGTGTGGAAACGATGAAAATGCCGTGTCCGTCCTTTTCGCTCTGGAGCTGGTCGCGGAGGAAGTTCATGATTTCCTCGCTCTTTTCAGTTTCAAGCAGACCTACTGCGGCAGGAATACCGCCCTTGAGCGCCCATTTTGGCCAGATATTTGTGATACCCGAGGAAGAAGCCTCGTAAGGGTACATATCGGCTGTAACCTTGATGCCCTTCTTCTGCGCATCTACGATGTACTGCCAGAGCTCGTTTGCGTGACCGAAGTTCTTTTTGCCGCCGAATTTAAGGTGTGAAATATTGATACGGCAGCCTGTCTTGCGGTTTATCTCGAACATTTCCTCGAGAGAATCGTAAATCTGGTCTGCCTGATTTCTCATATGGGACATGATGACGCCGTCATATTTTGCAACAACTGCGCCTAAATTATTGAGCTCTTCCTGGTCAGCCATAACGCCCGGAGCATAGCCGAGACCGAGAGACATACCGAATGCGCCCGACTTCATTTCATGGTCGAGCATTTCAGCCATCTTTGCGTTGTCCTCGTCTGTTGCAGGGTCAGAGAAGCCTGCTGTATTTGCGCGGAGAGCGCCGTGACCGATGATGTAAGCAAGGTTTACAGACATTTTCTGGTTGTTTTTGTGAGCTCTTTCGATGAATTCGTCCATTGTATGGGCGATATTCTGTGGGTCATTCTGGACATAAGCTCTCATAATGTCCTTCTTTTCTTCAAGATATGGGAAAATTGTAAAGCCGCACTGGCCTGCAAGCTCTGTAGTTACACCCTGGAAAAGCTTAGCCTGACAGCCGTCATCGAAGATGAAGTTATCGTCAGAATGTGAATGGATATCAATGAAGCCCGGAGAAACGCAAAGTCCCTTTGCGTCGATTATTTTCGCCGCCTCATCGTTGATTTCAGGTGCGATTTTTGCAATAAAGCCGTCTTTTACAGCTATGTCAGCATTGATTGGAGCTTTGCCTGTGCCGTCATAGACAAGACCGTTTTTAATAAGAATGTCAAACATAAGTTTTGCTCCTTTTATGTTATTTTTACTTCGTAAAAGCGATATGCGCTTACGCGCCCGATATGTTTGCTATGCAAACCCGATATATCTGCTTTGCAGATGCGATATATTTGCCTGCGGCAAATGTTATTGTGTGAGGCAAGCTCACATTTAATAGATAACAATCCCTCCACCGCAAGCGGTCCCCCTCCCTTTAGGCAAGGGAGGCGAGAACTGCATATTATTTATAATTACTACTTAATACCCTTGAGGTAATGGTCGAACCAGCCTGTGATTTCCTTGAGACGGCGTGTTCTGTGGATAGGCTTGCCGTTTCTGGAAAGTTCGTGGTTTTCACCCTTGAAGATGCACATTCTTGCTACGCAGCCTGCATTCTTGATAGCGTAGAACATCTGCATACCTTCGGAAAGGAGGCAGCGGTAGTCTTCTTCGGAATGGATGAAGAGTGTAGGTGTCTTTGCCTTGTTGGCGTGCTTGAGTGGGGACTGATCCCAGATGCGCTTCATGTTTCTCCATGCTGTGCCCTGAACCTGGTCTGCGTCGAATGTGTAGCCGATGTCAGCAAGGTTTGTAAGGGAGATCCAGTTTGTGAGAGAACGCTGGGAAGCCGCTGCAGCAAAGCGGTTTGTATTGCCGATAGCCCAGTTTGTCATAAAGCCGCCGTAGGAGCCGCCTGTGATACCCACCTTAGTCTTATCGATCTGAGGATACTTTTCTTCAACTGCATCGCAGAATCTGAGAAGGTCGTCAAAGTCGATTGTGCCGTACTTGCCGCGGAGGTCAGCGAAGTCATCGCCGCGACCGTCGGAGCCGCGTGGGTTACAGAAGTATACGAAGTAGCCTTCACTTGCCCAGTACTGCATTTCATGGAAGAATACGGAGCCATAGATTGTTCTTGGGCCGCCGTGAACATCGACGATAGCAGGGTACTTCTTGTCTGGATCGAAGTTGATTGGCTTCATAACAAAGCCTTCGATGAGTGTATCATCGGAGATGATATTCATAACCTCAGGAACAGCAACATACTTGCCTTCGAGAGCCTTTTCATTGAGAGTTGTAAGCTGGTTGCACTTTACATCGTAAAGTTCCTGAAGCTTCTGGCCGCGCATACCGATAAAGTGGATAACGCCGTCCTTGATGTCGAACATATCGACTGTGCCTTCGCCGTTTACGATAACTTCAAAGGAGCCGTCTTCCCTGATAACATGGAGTTCGCCATTTGTATGGATGCCCTTTGTTGTATAGATACCGTTGTCTGTGTACTTCATTGTGATGCCGCCGCCACCGCGTGTATCGGAGCCAACGGAGTTGTTATAGCCGAATTCAGCTTCATGGAAGCGTGTAAGTTCGCCGTTTTCGAGGAAATAGAAGTCGCAGATTTCGCCTGTGCCATATTTTCTGCAGTCGGAGAGAAGAACGCATACCTTGCCGAATGCGATACCTGCAGACTGAATGGAATACTTGCCGCCGGCAATGAGCTTTTCGTCCTTGTTTTCCTTGATGTTATAGTAGTGAAGTTCGTTTGTCTTTGGCTTCTTATCCTTATATGTTGTGCATGTATAGAAGATCTTATCGCCGAATACGCCGACATACATTACATCAGACCACTTGTTTGCAACCTGTGTAACCTTGCCTGTCGGAATATTATATGTATAGAGAACCTTTCTTGTCTTGTTGATGAAGCCTGCGCCGTTGAACCAGAATGGAAGCTCATCGATGATGATGTAATCCTTTTCTTCTTCGCGCTGTTCAGGAGTCATCTTTGCAAGGCGTTCCTTGTTGTGGTCGTATTTAGCAACAAAAGCGAAGTTTTCGCCGTCGATCTTCTTGATCTGCATTACAGGCATTGGGATAGTGAAGAGCTTCTTTGCTTCGCCGCCATCGAGAGATATCTTATAGAAGTCTGTTGTGCCAGGCTTCTTGTCGCCGCGTACACCAGGGAAGATGAGGTTGTTGTCATCGAGCCAGATATATGTTGCGCTGTCGCCAAGGGCAGTTATCTGCTTTGTTTCCTTGGATGCGATGTCATAAACATAGATGTTTGCGTCGTAACCTTTGCCGTTTTCCTTGGACTGTCTTGCAACAAAAGCAAGCTTCTTTCCGTCAGGGCTGTAAGAAAGTTCGCTTAAACCCTTGTAAAGTCTGAAATCATTGATACCTATACGTTCCATAATTACCTCTTTCTGTTTTAATATGTAAAACGTTGTTTTTATATGCGTAGTTTGAATGAATTGTCCCTGTGGGACACTATGGTGTAACAAAGTCACATTTAATAAATTCTCTCCCTCCGTCTTGCTGTCGCAATCCACCTCCCTCCTCAGAGTGAGGCAAGGAGATTATATTTGTAGGGACCGACGTCCTCGGCGGTCCGTATTAAGCCATTTCTCACAAGAGGAGGCTATAAAAAAAGACAGCACAAAAATGTGCTGTCTCAGCTTTACTTTCTTTCGCGAGCCGCCTTGATAAATTGAGCGCGGGAAGTTCTCAGCTCCTCGAGAGCCTTTGCGATAGCTTCTTCTGTTCTCTTCATTGCGTCGTCGCAGTATTCACTTGCAGCACGCATAAGCTCCTTGCTGTTTTTTTCAGCAGCGAGGACCATATCGTTGGCCTTTTTTCTTGCCTCTGCAGTAATATCATTTTCATTTACGCATCTCTTTGCGTATTCTTCGGCCTGCTTCTTGATAGCTTCAGCTTCACGCTTGCCGCTTTCAATATAGTTATTGCGCTTCTCAACGATTTCCTTTGACATCTTGATCTCGTTAGGGAAGCCTGCTCTGATTTCGTCGAGAAGATCGAGAGCCTTGTCTCTGTCGATAATGCACTTATCGGCTGTCAGCGGAACTGCCTTAGCCTCGTCTATCATTTCCCAGAGAGTGTTGATGAGTTGTTCTATTGTATTTTCATTCATTGTTATCCCCTCCTGTATTGATATATCAGTTTTTCAGCTTCAACCGGCACAAGCTCGCTTATATCCTCCCCATTTTCCATCTTTTCACGGATAAGTGTCGAGCTTACATTCTTAAGCTCAGGGTCTGTTATAAGAAGCAGGGTGTCAACCCCCGAATGAGCCTTGTTGAAGTCGGCGTGTTCTTTTTCGTAGATAAAATCCTTTTCGCTTCGTATGCCCTTGACGACAGCGTCGGCATTTTTCAGCTTTATGTACTCATACATCCAGCCGGAAAAGCTTTCGACTATAACATTTGGAACATCACTAAGCGAAGCGCGCAGCATTTCCTCACGCTGTTCCATTGTGAAGGTATACTGCTTGTTTTCATTTATAAGGCAGGCGGCGTATACGATATCAAAAGCCTTTGCCGCCCTTTTTATAAGGTCGATATGCCCCTTTGACACAGGGTCAAAGCTGCCGGGAACTATTGCAGTTTTCATTCTGCCGTCCTCCTTAAGAGAGCGCAAAATCTACTCGCCCTTACCGATTGTGGTAATCTTTGTAGTGCCGTAGTCGTATTCCTTTACAACTCTGTAAGGCGCCGGAAGAACAGGCGCATTCCAGTCACGGCCGCTCTCACATAATATTATACCACCATCCTGCAATATGTCAACATTTGTGATGATATTTATAGCTTCATCCATAAGTCCTGCGGCATAAGGAGGGTCTAAAAATATAAGACCGAAGCTGTTTTTGCCTGCCGTTTTAAGGAAAGACAGCCCGTCACGGTTATACACCTTTGCCTCATTCTGCGCCTTGCACTTTTCGATATTTTTGCCGATTGCCATAAGAGCCTTCTTGTCTGTGTCGCAGAAAACACAGCTTTCAGCCCCGCGTGAAAGAGCCTCAAGCCCCATCTGCCCCGAGCCTGCAAAAAGGTCAAGCACTCGTCTGCCCTCGATATCAAACTGGATGATATTGAAAATCGATTCCTTTATCTTGCCTGTTGTCGGTCTTGTATTAAGCCCGGAGGGAGTTTCAAGCACTCTGCCTCTGTATTTGCCTGTGATTATCTTCATGTGAAAATTTCCTTCTGTATATGCAAAATAACGCCCCTTTGCAGCGGCGTTATTTTTAAATTTTATGCCCGATTATTCACCGAAATTAGAAATTATGAGAGCACAAAGCGCCTTGACAGCTTCTTCTTCGTCGCTGCCTTCAGCAGAAATGACAATGTTGCTGCCCTTCTTGATACCGAGGGACAAAACACCCAGAAGGCTCTTTGCATTGACCTTTCTTTCTTCCTTTTCAACCATGATTGTGCTCTTGAACTCGTTAGCCTTCTGGATGAAGAATGTAGCTGGACGAGCATAAAGACCGACCTGGTTAGTTACAACGATCTCTTTAGAAAACATAATTAAACCTCCCCGTAATGGTGGAAAAATATAAATTTTGTATTTGTATAATAGATATTTTATCAAATATTTCTATAAGTGTCAAGCAAAAAACCATAAAATCACGATTTTTACATGAACTTTACATAAATTTGACATTAAACAATATTGACTATAGTTACACCGGCTTCACCTTCGCCGAATGTACCAAGACGGAAGGAGCGGATATGCTTCATATTTTTTAATTCCTGATGGACGACACTTCTCAATACACCCGTGCCCTTGCCGTGGATTATCGTCACATACGGAATCTTTGCGCGGATTGCTGTGTCCATAAATACCGAAAGCTCAGCCATAGCTTCATCGGCTGTCTTACCTCTTAAATCAAGCTCGGTCTTGCCTGTAGCCGTTGCTCTCGGCACCTGCACAGAGCTTACAAGCTTCTGCTGCGGAGCCTTTTCTGTCGTCAGCTCAACTTCGTCAAGCTTTGCTGTAACCTTCATTGCGCCAACCTGAAGAACGATTTTACCGTCCTTTGGCTCGCTTACAACAACACCCTTGATGCCCGATGTGACCACCTTGACATTGTCGCCCTTGACGATAGGACGGTCAGGCTTTTCGGCTTTCTTGCGGATGACCTCTGTGCTCAGCTTGCCCTCTTCCTCGTTGAACTTGCCACGCATTGCGGCACGGACTTCGGAAATATTATTGGCAGGAGCGCTGCTTTCAATCTGCTTACGCAGCTTCTTGATTTCATCAAAGGATTCCTCGGCTGTGCGTCTTGCGCGAAGCAGGATTTCATGTGCCTCGCGCTTTGCCCCCGCAAGAAGTCTTTCACGCTCAGCTTCGATGCCCTGCAGCCTTGCCTGAGCCTTGAAGCTCTTTTCTTCCGCTTCAGCCCTTGCCTTTTCAGCTCTTTCAATATTTCCTTCAAGCGCCTGACGCTTTTCTTCAAGACGGGTGATTACTTCTTCAAACTTCTGATTCTGGGAATTGATTTTCAGCTTTGCCTGCTCGACGATATGGACAGGAAGCCCAAGCTTTTCGGAAATCGCAAAGGCATTACTCTTGCCCGGGATACCGAAAAGCAGCTTGTATGTCGGTTTGAGCGTTGCCACATCGAATTCGCAGGAGGCATTTTCAACACCCGGAGTTTCGAGAGCGTAGATCTTCAGCTCGGCATAGTGGGTCGTTGCGATAACTCGTGCGCCCAACGCTCTCAGATATTCAATAATTGCGATAGCGAGGGCGGCGCCCTCAACAGGGTCTGTGCCTGCGCCCAGCTCGTCGGTGAGAACAAGGCTGTCGCTGTCGGCTTCTTCGAGGATATTGACGATAGTTCTCATGTGAGATGAGAATGTGGAAAGCGACTGCTCGATGCTCTGCTCATCGCCGATGTCAGCATAAATGCTCTTGGCAATGGCGATGACACTGCCTTCGGCGGCAGGGATAAAGAGACCGCACTGAGCCATGGCTGTCAGCAGACCGAGAGTCTTGATGCTTACCGTCTTACCGCCTGTGTTAGGACCTGTGATGATAACTGTATCGTGCTCGCCGCCTATCGTGATTGTGACAGGCACAGCTGTCTTTCTGTCCAGAAGCGGATGCTTGGCATTTATGATTTTAGTTTCGCCCTTTTCAATCATACGAGGGCGGTTTGCGTACATTTTATAGGCAAGACTGCCCTTTGCGAAGATGAAATCCAGCTCGCAGAGAATCTGGTAATCGTCCATAATGCTTGCGCCAAACTGGGCAACATCGGCAGAAAGCTCATATAAAATGCGCTCCATCTCCTTCTTTTCAGCTGAGGCAAGCGTCTTTATCTCGTTGTTGATTTCAACAACAGACAGAGGCTCGATAAACAGAGTTGCGCCCGATGAGCTCATATCGTGGACAAGACCGGGGAAAGAGCCCTTGTATTCGCTCTTGATAGGCACAACATAGCGGTCAGAGCGGATTGTAACGATATTTTCCTGCAGCATTTTGGAATATGCCGAGGAAGTGATGATTTTATTGAGGACGTCCTTGACCTTTGCGGCATGACGGCGCATTGTGCGGCGGATGTCAAAAAGTTCGCTGGAGGCGTTGTCGCTCATTTCCTCCTCGCTGATGATGGCGTTGTTGATTTTGTCCTCAAGGAAGCGGTTGCCCTGCAGACGGGTGAAATAGCCGTCAAGGCAGGTGTCGCCTATTTTATTGTTCTCCATGTATTTTTTGCAACCGCGGGCGCAGGAGAGAAGCTGAGCCACATGGATAAGCTCCCTGTGGTTTAAAAGTCCGCCCATTTCAGCGCGGCGCACTGTGTCATAAATATCAGAAATGCCTGCAAAATACGGTCTGCCGTAAGCGCCCATAAGGCGGACAGCGGCATCGACCTGCTCAAGAAGGCGGTTACACTCATAAAGGCTTGGGCTCGGCTCAAGCATACGCGCCATAGCCTTGGCTTTCTGTGATACTGCCTCGTTTGCCAGCATATCAAGAATCTTGTTAAGCTCTATTGTATTAAGTGATTTTTTCTGTAATTCTGTCATAATTCTGTACCAAAAATCAAATGAATTGATGTTTCACATCATGAATTGGCTTGCGCCATGAATTGCCTTATGGCATGAAATGCATCAAAGATGCATTGTGGTGTGACGAGTCATATTTGATTGGATTACAACCCCTCCGCCTCGTTATACTCGGCACCTCCCCTTGCACAGGGGAGGCTAATAAGCAGTTATGCCCCCTTTGATTCAAGGGGGGTGTCACGCAGTGACAGGGGGATTATT
>SVKW01000070.1 GCA_015068285.1 Oscillospiraceae bacterium
GAACCAGACTTTACGAGAACGTCAACAAAGCTGCCGAGGAGAGCTGGGTCTGCAGCATATTCAAATTCTTCGTATACATTAACATCATCTTCATCTACACCAACCCAAACAACGGAATCCTTGTTCTTACCGTTGGAGTTGTTAGCAGGTGTTTCATCACCCTGATTGTCAACGAGCTTGATGTTTGGTGTTTCAACGAGAACGCCTGTGATTGTGAGAAGACCGAGATCCTGCTTTTCGTATGTTACAGGGTTGTTGCCGTTGTACATTTCAACAAGGGAACCATCTTCGTAACGAACCTTTGTAGCACGGATAGCGTTAACGATCATCTTAGCAGCCCATTCACGAGAAACGATACCCTTTACGGAGAGTTCGTAATCTACGAAGAAGCCAGCAGCTTCAGCGTCAGCAAGGATGTTAGCATCCCACTTGTCACCTGTGTAGCCTTCAACATCTGCCTTGTAGCCGATAACTACGAGGAGCATCTTAGCAAGCTGAACACCTGTGAGTTCTGCATTAGGATTGAACTTGTTGTCGCCTACACCAGCAATAATGCCTGTGGATGCGCAGTAGTTTACATAACCTTCGTACCATGCGCCTGCTTCAACGTCTGTGAAGATGTCGAGGCCTGTCCAGGATGTTGCGCCGTTATCAACGCCCTTGTTCTTAAGAACGTAGATAATCTTAGCAGCCTGAGCGCGTGTGATTGTTGCGTTTGGTTCAAAGTAACCAGCACCTGTGCCCTGTTCAGAGTAAACACCGAGGTTAACCAAAAGGTTAATTTCATCGATGAGCTCTGCATTGATTGTTGCCTGATCCTTGAAGCTTGCAGCAGAAGCCATCATAGAGAGAGCCATAGCAAGTACAAGAGAAAGAGCAACGATCTTGTTCATTTTTCTCATGTGAGATTTCCTCCATAAATATTTTTTCGCACCGGGGCTTTTATCCCCTTTGTGCAAGTACATAATATCAACACTTTTGGGACTACATAAGAATTATGCACTTTTATGGCGAAAACGCTCGAAATTATTAAAAAAATATTAAGACAAAAAATGCCGTAAAATTGGGAAAATATGGGAATAAATTGTTTAAGTGATGGATTTTGACAACCCCTCCGTCACGCATTTGCGTGCCACCTCCCCTTGCACAGGGGAGGCTGAGGGGAGCGAGAGAGAGGCTTGGAAAGGATAAAAAAGGACAAAAATAAAAGACCTCCCGTGGGAGGTCTTTTTGTTTTATAGCTGATTGAGATAGGATTTTACTTCGGTGATCGCACTGTGGTAATATGACAAAATGTCATCGAGTCCGGAGCAGCTATCCATTTCTTCAAACGGAGCAGCGGCACATTCAATATATTTGATAGCTTCCTCTGCTTTAGCCCTGAAATTATTTTCTTCCATATATTTATCAAAGTCCTTTGTGGCTTTGGATTTTGAAAAGAATGCGATACCTAAGAAAAATACAGCAGCAGCTACGGCGATTATCGGAATGAATCTTGACAGAATGAAATAAATGCCCATCAGAATCACACCTATTATGCCGCCTATCAATATACCGGCGCCAAAGTCTGTATAACTTCTCTCGTAGCGTTCCGATGAAAAGTATAACGATATACCACATACAAGCGGTATACCTGCGGAGAAAACTAATCCTATCATCTCATTTTGAAGTAACTCTTTAAGCGGAGTGAACTGAACGACGGCCGCTATTATAAGGCAAAGTACGGCAAGAGCAATATACTTTGCCTTGTCGCGGGCATTGACCTTTTTCTCAGGCGCATTGTGGAAAATACCCTGTATATCTGACATTTTGCTGCTAACCCCGCCGGTATAATACATAGGCGTGAGACAGCCTGCCTTTTCCAGTCTGTTATAGATGCCCTTGGCGATTTTTTCCGAATGACGCTTGCGGGCATTATTAAACCACGCCGCATATTCATATAATTCGACAGCTCTGGAATCATCGCCTGTTTTTTCTGCCATTTCTATAAGCAGCTCAGCAGCTTCTGTCTTGAGTTCAGGCGCCATATCACCATTACTCATGGCAAGCGCATCAGTTAAGCTGTCAAGCTGCCTGATCCACTTCTTTTGTGTTTCGGTAAGAGAAGTAGGCTTTTTCTCTGCAGGAGCAGACTGAGAGGTCTTTTCATATATATAGTCGGATATCGTTCTATAGTAATCAATAGCATCATCAAGAGTTTTTGTTAGCATTTTTTTCACATCGTCATCAAGATGAGACTCAGGGAGTACAGCATTGGTAAGAGCGCTTTCCGAAAGAAGTGATTCAAGGATAGCCTTAAAATAGTAAGTTGTCTCTCGAGTAATACGACCATCTTCCACAGCCTTACCCAGTGATCCATAAAAACCATTATGTCCACGTTTTTTCAACGCTTCAAAAATCGAATGAAGACGGTAAGCTATATTATCGACATTGTAGCCGAAAATAATAAGTCTTTCACAGATGTCCACATCTTCATGGTCGAAAATTTCGGACTTGGAGGTGTCATTCAGGTAAACAGAGGTTTTATTGTGGATATAGTCGTATGCCTCTTTGCATATATCGTTGATTTCGGGTGAGACACCTTTGCCGATTTTCTTGGCTGCTCCTAATTTCTTCCACATTTCAGCATGGGAATACCGGTTTATTCTTAAATTTTCCCTCGATGGTATGCTGTTGTTTTTGACTTCTGCCTTTGTTTCCGATTTTTCCGCAGGCTTGAAAATATTCAGACGATTCGCGATTAACTTATAATGGTCAAAAACCGTATAGAAAATATTTTTGTGTATCTCTCTATGCTCATCAGGTAATCCGTCACATATTTTATGAAGATTCTCTTCATGTATTATAAGCACAGCATAGAGAAATTCAGCGTATGCAGACATTCCGTCTGTGACAATGCTTTCATCAATGGCTTGCCCCAATGTGCCGTACAAAACTTTATAGCCCTGCTTATTCAATGCATCAAAGATGACATAGAGGTTGTTGATTGCATCGAAAGGTGAGAAAGAGAAAATGATGAGCTTTTCGCAGATGTCCACATCTTCATGGCTGAAAAGCTCGATCTGAGAAGTATCGTTCAGATAAGAGGCGATTTTGGTTTCTATATATTCATAAGCTTCCTTGCAGATAGCATCAAGGTCTGCCGGGTGATTGGCTGAAATTATCATATTACAGATATCAGCATAGGAATATTGGTTTATTCTTAAATTTTCTGACATACACGTTCCCCCTATAATACTTTATATAATTATTGTACTATTAGCAGGATACATTTGCAAGAGTTCTGTAAAGTAAAAAACCTCCTTGACGGAGGTCTTTTTGTTATATGTTTTTATAGACATCAATTACTTTTTCGGCGATGAGATAGTAGTTCCTGATATCGTCAAGTTCATTGGAACGAGCCATATTATAAAACGGAGCCTTTGTGCAGGCGACAACCTCGAGGTAATCAGATATCTTGCCTTTTATATTGTGCCTCTCAAAATGCTCGTGATACTTCTTGCGGTTGGACGAATCGGAACGGAAAGCCTTGATAATAAATACAAGAGCGGCAATGATTGCGGCAACAGGAACAAGAGCGAATGCGTATGTGAACAGTACGCCTGCTATACTGCCGACGATGAAGCCGATAAAGAGACCGACAAAAAAGCCCAGATAGATGATGCCGATAATTACAGACACAACCACCGTGACGATTACCGGAATAAACATCATAAGTGTAGGGTCAGAAATTATTGACGAGGTCGAAAGAAGGAACAGACCACCTGTCAGAGCCAGGCAGAGAAAGGCGAAAAACAGATATTTCATACGGGTGCCGAAGCCGGTCGATTCATCAGGAGCCGACCAGAACACATCACGAATCTTTCTTAATTCGTCACCGAGCGCGCCGAGAGGAATCTTGTTCTGGTTTTCCAGACAGCCTGCCTTTTCAATTCTGCTGTGGAGACCGCTGACGATTTTATCGGTGTATTTATGAGTGGAATTGTCGAGCCACGCCGCCTTTTCATAAAGGGTAACAGCAACACCATCATCCGATGCTGTCGATGCAAGGTTGATAAGCCCCTTTGTGTAGATGTCCTTCATTTTATTTGAAAGCGAACCCTTTGAAAGATCACGAGCCTTGAAAATGTCCATATTTTTCAGCATGGATTCTTCCTCAGGCTCAAGGGAAATAACATCAGGCTTTGGCTTAGTTACAACAGCGGCCGTTGATACAGGCTTGAATACTTTGTAGCCGGACAAAATACCGAGCAGGCTTTCGTAGTAATTTTTGAGCATTGAAATCATGGCATCAGGCGGAGTGGTGATTTTTCCAGAGTGGACGCTGAAATGACGGTCAATGTATGTAAGTACATAAAGGATATGCTTTATATACTCTTCACACGCTGCCCTTTCCTCTGTATCAGACTCACGAAGCTTCGAACAGCTATGTCCGAGAGTGCCGACAGGCTTGCAGGCAGAGCCATCTTCGTTGACAGCGCCGCTATTATAAAGAACGGTATAGAGGTTGACAACATTCATATAATTGCCATAAATATCTGTGATAAGCAGAATCTTTTCCAAAGTATCAACCTGATCAGAGGCCGACATATTTCTGACTTTATCGGGTATCAGCTTTGAAGCTGAATCATGAAGGTCTTCGTGTTTAGGGAATAAAGAATATAATAAAAGTGCTTGCTTTATATCCGAATGATCTGTCAGCACAGGCGCATTTTCATAGAGTATTTCGGCTGTTTTTATGTCATTATTTTTGACAATGCGCGAAATGTCAAAAACAGAGTAGTCATAAAAATCTGCTTTGTACATATAGGCAGATCCGGTATCATTTTTAATCGGCATATCGGCGGATTTTGATGAGACACGAGCTTCGACCGTCTTATAATATTCCTGAACATTCTTGAAGCAGTCTGCAACTTTTTCGGCATCATCTCCAAGAGTGTTTTTAATCTCAAAGAAGATTTTATCAATATTATTGAGCGCAGTATTTACAAGGGAGGAATAGAAGGAGGTTACCTTGTCGATTCTGCCGGATGCAATAGCCTGCCCCATCGAGCCGTATAAGCCGTTATATGTATTGCCTTTCTGGTCTGTGAAAATGGTATTGAGAATGATAACCTCGATGAAATTGTAGGGGTGTGTGGCGAGAATGGCTTCGGCAATGTCCATATCGTGATGGTCAAAGGCGTTTATGTAAGGACTGCTGCTACGTTTTGAGTACTTTTCCCTCAGATAGGCGTGAGCTTCATCTGCGATTTCTTCCCAGTCGGAAGGCAGACTCTTGTTCATAATCATTTCATAGATTTCGACGGCAGAATATTTGTCGATACGTAAAGAAGCAACATGATCAGGCTCGTTTTCGTTCTCTTCAGAAATATTCAGACGATTCGCGATTAACTTGTAATAATCAAAAATCGCGTAAAAATATTTTTTATACAACTCTTTATGCTTATTGGATAATCCGGCACATATTTTATCAAGATTCTCTTCCTGCTTTATAAACGCGGCATAGAGAATTGCAGTGTATGCAGACATTTCGTCTGTAACAGTGCCTTTTATGGCAGCTTGTGCCAATGTGCCGTAAGCCCCGGAATACCCACGGTATCTCAGTGCATCAAAGATGCTATATAGATAGCAGATTGTATCGAACTGATGAAATCCGAAAATGATGAGTTTTTCACAGATGTCCACATCATAGTTGCCGAAATGAATAATCTGAGAAGGATCTTTCTGATACGAGTGGATTTTAGCCTCCACATATTCAAAAGCCTCTTTACAGATATCATCAAGGTCTGCCGGGTGAGTGGCTGAAATTATCATATTGCAGATGTCAGCCTGGGAATATTGGTTTATTCTTAAATTTTCTGACATACCGTGTCCCCCTATAATACTTTATATAATTATTGTACTACCAATTATAGCTATTTGCAAGGAAAAGTGCATTATTCCAAACAAATGTGAGAAATTTCCGCCTCTGGAATCATCAGTTGAAAGTTTCGGTGTCTTTGGCAGATTGAACAGGTTTCACTCCCTCCACTGCCATTTGCCAAAGAGAAGCTATAATTGGGGACGCACAGCAAAAAAGACCTCCTTTACGGAGGCCCTTTAAGCTTAAATTAAAAATTAACCCTTGATGTAGTTGTAAACAGACTTTACGCCGAAGCCTGTGCCGCCTGCAGCAAGACCGTCCTTCTTTGTTTTAGCAAATGTCATGCCGGCAACGTCCATGTGGATGAATGGCTTGTCTTCC
The DNA here is from genome assembly GCA_015068285.1 of Oscillospiraceae bacterium. Taxonomy (GTDB): domain Bacteria; phylum Bacillota; class Clostridia; order Oscillospirales; family Butyricicoccaceae; genus SIG471. The sequence goes on from SVKW01000070.1 coordinate 6,248, forward strand.
TTGAATTCGTCGAGGAAGAGACCAGCGCAAATGCCGCCTGCACCGTTTGTGGAGGAGTTGTAAAGGTCTGCGATGTCAGACTTGATGAATTCACGGTATTCATCGTAAACAGGGAGACGAGCGTACTTTTCACCCGAGAGGAAGCTCTTGGAGTTGAGTTCTTCAAAGAGCGCATCGTCTGTTGTGAGAACGCCGCAGCAAACATTGGAGAAGAAGCCTGCGCAGGAGCCTGTGAGAGTTGCAAGTTCGATGATGGAGTCAACATTTTCCTTGCGGACCATGTATGTGATAGCATCAGCAAGTGTAAGACGGCCTTCTGCGTCTGTGCTTGCTACGAATACGCTCTTGCCGGCCATTGTGTGAACGATATCGCCGTTTCTGTAGCCCTTGCCGTCAATTACGTTTTCGCAAGCTGCAACAACTGTGACGACATTTTTAGGGAGCTTGTTCATAGCGATAGCGCACATTGCGCCGATAACTGCGCCTGCACCAGCCATATCGCCCTTCATGGAATCCATGCCTGCGCCTGGCTTGAGGTGGAGACCGCCGGAGTCATAGCAGAGACCCTTGCCGATAACGCCCTTGGCAACACCTTCGCCGCCGTTATAACGCATAACGATGAGCTTTGGTTCGTTTACAGAAGCGCGGCCAACTGTGAGGAATGCGTTCATGCCCATTTCAGCGCAAGCTTCCTTGTCGAATACTTCGACTTCAAAGCCGAATTCCTTACCGAATTCTGTAACTCTATTTGCCATTTCAGCAGGAGTCAATACCTCAGCAGGTTCGTTGACGAGGTCACGAGCGATCATAATGCCCTTAGCGATGTTTGCGCCTTCTTCAAGACCCTTGGAGATGTCTTCGTCAGCGTAAACGTGGATTTCCTTGTTTGTATAATCAGCCTTCTTGATGAGGTACTTGTCAAATGCATAGTCGCAGAGTGGGAGAAGGCTTGTCATCTGACGAGCGATTTCGTTCTTTTCGAGGAAGTACATACCTGTGAACTTGTCCCAGAAAATAACTTCGGACTTCATTTCGTTGAGAAGTGCACCGACCTTGAGAGTTGCCTTCTTGAATACGTCGAGAGCCTTTTCGCCGACAGAGCAGTCAAAGCCAACGATGATGAGGTTTACGAATTTGCCTGCAACCTTGAGGCGGAGATTCTTGATTGTGCCCGGCTGGAGCTTAAGGTCGTCACCGCCGAAAGCGTTGTCGAAAGCTTCCTGAAGAACAGGGCAGGAGAACTTGATAGGAGCGTCAAACTTTGCATAACGGATGATTGTGTCCACATTCTGTGGGCAGGAGTTTACCATTTTAAAAATCATAGCAGTTTGTTCCTTTCGGTTAATTTTTATACATTTATCATAGCATATTATATAATGTAAAGTCAATGAAAATGAGAAGTATTTGCAAAAACTATGGCATTCTGAACGAATGTGAAGAATCTGTCGCAGACACCTTATAAAAAGCCTCTCCTGTGTAAGGGGAGGGGGACCATCGGAACGATGGTGGAGGGGTTGTTCGTACAAACCACAGGAGATTCCTCGCTTTGCTTCGGAATGACAAATATTACCGTAGGGGCGGGTTTGGCGGTTTAAGTAAAGATTTAATTTGTAAAAAAGGGTTATGACACCTCATCCGTCACGGCGTTGCCGTGCCACCTTCCCCTCAAGGGGAAGGCATGGAGTGTGAAAAAGGGCAATCTTGCGACTGCCCTTTCATTATATAATATATTACTTGTTGATGAGCTTATCGATGAGTTCATCGGATGGGATGTAAGGAAGAGTGATGTGAGCTGTATCCTTATGCTTTACGTTGTATTCTGTAGCAACCTTCATAGCATTTTCGTTTCTTGCCCAGCTTCTTCTTGCAACGCCGCCCATAACGTCCCACATCATAGAGGACTTGATAACGTTGTCAACACGTTCAGAGCCATCGAGAACGAGACCGAAGCCGCCGTTGATAGCCTTGCCGATACCAACGCCGCCGCCGTTGTGGAGAGCGATCATTGTCATACCGCGGGCTGCATTACCTGCGAAGCAGTGTGTAGCCATATCAGCCATAACGTTGGAGCCGTCCTTGATATTGGATGTTTCACGGAATGGGGAGTCTGTGCCGCTGACGTCATGGTGGTCACGACCGAGCATTACAGGGCCGATTTCGCCGTTTCTTACAAGTTCATTGAAGCGGAGAGCGATCTTGACTCTGCCTTCAGCATCCTGATAAAGGATACGAGCCTGTGTACCGACAACGAGCTGATTCTTTTCAGCATCGCGGATCCATACATAGTTGTCGTTGTCCTGATAGCAGCGAGTTGGGTCGATGCATTCCATAGCTGCTGCGTCTGTCTTGTGGAGGTCTTCAGGCTTGCCGGAGAGACATACCCAGCGGAATGGACCGTAGCCGAAGTCAAAGAGCATTGGACCCATGATATCTTCAACATAGGATGGGAAGATGAAGCCGTCCTTTTCGTCGTAGCCGTTCTTGGAGATTTCCATGCAGCCTGCGTCGTAGATAGCCTTCATGAAGGAGTTGCCGTAGTCGAAGAAGTATGTGCCCTTAGCTGTGAGGTTCTTGATAACGTTGAAGTGACGGATAAGTGTTTCGTTGACAAGCTTTACGAAGCCTTCGCGGTCTTCCTTGAGCATTCTTGTACGTTCTTCAAATGTGATGCCGACAGGGCAGTAACCGCCGTTGTATGCGTTGTGGCAGGATGTCTGGTCGGAGAGAAGGTCGATGTGAATGTTGTTCTTGTCAGCGTATTCGAGAAGGTCAACGATGTTGCCGTGGTAAGCGATGGACATTGGCTCTCTCTTTTCAAGATATTCCTTAGCCCATGCGAAAACTTCTTCGAGGGAGTCGGAGCGTCTTGTAACCCAGCCCTGGCTGTGGCGTGTTTCGATACGGGATTCGTCAACTTCAGCAAAGATACCAACTGCGCCTGCAATATCGGAAGCCTTTGGCTGTGCGCCCGACATACCGCCGAGACCGGAGGATACGAAAAGACGGCCAGCGAGGTTTTCGCCTTCCTTGAGATGGAGAATCTTACGGCCTGCGTTGAGAATTGTATTGAATGTACCGTGAACGATACCCTGAGGACCGATGTACATAAAGCCGCCGGCTGTCATCTGGCCATAGTTTGCAACGCCCATTTCTTCAGCAACTTCCCAGTCGTCCTGATTGTCGAAAAGACCGACCATAAGGGAGTTTGTGATGATGACTCTTGGAGCTTCTGGGCGGGATGGGAAGAGACCAACTGGATGGCCGGAAGCGATAACGAGAGTCTGGTTTTCTGTGATGATTTCAAGGTAAGCCTTGATAAGGCGGTACTGCATCCAGTTCTGGCATACAGAGCCTGTTTCACCGTAAGTTACCAGTTCGTAAGGATAAAGAGCTGTTGTGAAGTCCAGGTTGTTTTCGATCATAACCTGGATAGCCTTACCGTCTGTGCAGTTACCCTTGTATTCGTCGATTGGGTGACCGTAGATGCGGCCTTCTGGACGATAGCGGTAAGCATAGATTCTGCCGTAAGTATAGAGCTCGTCGAGGAACTCAGGAGCGAGCTTTTCGTGGAGATGCTCAGGAACATAGCGGAGTGCATTCTTGAGAGCTACCTTTGTCTGTTCAGGTGTGAGACGGAAACCGCGGGATGGAGCTCTGCGGATGCCTTCGACAAACTTAGGATATTCAGGGAGCTCGTCAGGAAGCTTGATTGTCATAGCTTCATAAACATTCTGATTAGTCATTGTTTTTCTCCTTATTATAATATTGCCTTGGGGCAATGCGATATATTTGCGTTGCAAATGCGATATGCACTAATGTGCGCGATATATCTGTAAACAGATGCGATATGTCTGCTTGCAGACGATAAGGTGTGCTGACGCATGGATCAAATAACAATCCCCCAGTCAGCTTCGCTGCCGGCCCCCTTTACACAAAGGGGCCTTTGGTCTTGGAAAATCTTTTAGCCTTCCCCTTGAGGGGAAGGGGGACCATCGAATGATGGTGGAGGGGTTGTAATTATTCAATGCGCCGCAGGCACCATAATGTTCCAAAGGAACAATTTATGATGCGAAGCGTCAATTCATGGCGTAAGCCAACTCATGCGGTGAAACCGCAATTCATTTTATCTCAATGTACCGATAGCCTTTTCAACAACGTCAACGATTTCGTTGTTCTTGACCATTGTGTCAAATTTTGCCATTTCTGTGTACATAACTCTGTCTTCCTTGACAGGCTGGACAGACTTTCTTACGTGTTCGTAAACAGCCTTGCCTGCTGTGCCGAGCTTGTCTTCACCGCGGAAGTAAATGCCCTGTGTTGCG
>SVKW01000071.1 GCA_015068285.1 Oscillospiraceae bacterium
CACCCTTTGAGGTGTTCTTTTTGTTTGGTGAACTAAGTGTGCTTTACAGCACATGAAGTTTGCTTCGCAAATGAAGCCGCCCTTCGTGCTATGAAGTTTTACTTTTACGCATATACACACTTAACTTAACTTTGTGTGAAACACAAAACTTCACTATGGCATAGCCATTACTTCATTTCAGCGTAAGCTGATACTTCACCCTTTTTAACAACCCTATGCTATCAATAAATCATCAAAAATATATCAAAGCCACCCCTTCCCGGAGTGACTTTTTGTTTACCAGGACAATAATAAAAAGATGTAATATATTTAAAATAAATACTTTATGGTTAAAATGGATAAAAACTGCTGATTATTTTTGGCAAAAGGTAGAAAATCTGTATTTATATTTGACATTTGCACAAAAATTAAATATACTATAAATAATAATGAAATACAGATGGATGAGCGACTCGGAAGGGCAGAGCTTATGTGATGCCTGAGAGGCAGTGCAGTCAGTTTTCAGGTCATTGTATGCAGAGGCGCAAACTATAGCGGTAGTTTGTGCCTTTTATTTTTAATATCACGATTTTACAAAAGTACGAAATAAAGGAGAAATATTATGAACTTCCCAACAAATCTTATGTATTCCAAGGCACACACATGGGCTAAGAAGCTCGAAGACGGCAGCGTACTCGTAGGTATCACAGACTTCGCACAGGATGAACTCAATGAAATCGTTTTCATCAACCTTCCTGTTGAAGGCGATGAAGTTACTATGGATGAAGCTTTTGGCGATATCGAATCTGTAAAGACTGTTTCTGATGTTATCAGCCCTGTTTCCGGCACAGTTGCAGAAGTAAACGAAGACCTCCTCACAGAGCCTAAGGCAATCAATGACGATCCATACGAAGCATGGCTTATCCGTGTTGAAAATGCAACAGGTATGGAAGAGCTCCTTACAGCAGAGGAATATATCGAATCCACAGAATCTGAAAAGTAAAAACAGCAGATTTTGCGGTGAGCTGTAAAGCTTTGCACTTTGAAAATGCTTGAAAAATTATATGTTCACACAGAAAAGGAAACCGAGCCAATACATAATCTTGCGGTCGAAAGCGTACTGCTGGATAATGTTCCCGAGGGCGCGTGCATTCTCTATCTGTGGCAAAATCGCAAAACGGTGGTAATAGGTAAAAATCAGAATCTCTGGGCGCAGTGTCGTCCGGAGATTCTTGAGCTTGAAGGAGGGAAGGCTGTGCGCCGTCTTTCGGGCGGCGGAGCTGTCTATCACGATATGGGCAACCTCAATTTCACCTTTATCACCCATAAAACCGATTACGATACGGCAAAACAGACCGATGTGGTGCTGAAAGCTGTGTCAAAGCTGGGCATCAGAGCGGAGAAAACAGGCAGAAATGACCTGACAACGGCCGACGGCAGAAAGTTTTCCGGTCACGCCTATTACAAAAACGGCAGCAGATGCTATCATCATGGCACGATTATGGTCGATGTGGACAGCGAGGCTCTTTCCCGCTATCTGACAGTTTCGGCAGATAAGCTCAGGGGCAAGGGTGTCGATTCGGTGCGCTCAAGAGTTGTAAACCTCATTGAGCTTGAGCCTTCGATTACGATAGACTCGCTGAAAAATGCCATGATAAATGCCTTTGAGGATGTCTACGGCATGAAATCCCAGACTATCCCTGAAAACCTTGTCAAAGCCGATGAAATTGCCGAAAAAATGGCATTTTTAGGCTCGGACAGCTTCCGACTCGGCAGTAATATGAGCTTTGACTGGACGGCAAAGAAACGCTTCCCGTGGGGTGGGGCTGAAATCTCTCTTGCCGTTTCAGGCGGAGTTATCAACAATGCCGTCTGCTATTCAGACGCAATGCGCGAGGATGTGCTGTCACAGGTGGCAGATGCCATAAAGGGCAGCCGCTTTGAAGCCGCGTCTGTTTGCGAAAGAATTATAAACATCCCGGCGGATGAAGAAGGAAAAAATATATTAAATGATATTTCAGCAATGCTGAAAGAGGAAATGTTATGAAAAATTACGATTTGATCGTTGTGGGCGGCGGCCCAGGCGGATATGAAGCCGCAATCCGCGCATCACAGCTTGGTATGAAAACTGCTCTCGTTGAGCAGAACAAAATCGGCGGCACATGCCTTAACCGCGGCTGTGTTCCTACAAAAGTCCTTCTGCACACAGCAGAAGTCTATCACGAAGCCCACACAGCAAATGAGCTCGGTCTTAATTTCGGTGAGCTCAGCTACGATATAAACGCTATCCACGCACGCAAGGCAGATGTCTGCGCAACACTACGCACAGGCGTTGAAGGTCTCCTCAAGGCAAACGGTGTCGAAGTCATCAATGCCCGCGGCGTTATCGGTGAAAATGGTATTGTTATGGCTGGTGAAGAAGAGCTCAAGGCAGACAAGGTGCTCCTTGCTGTCGGCTCCAAGCCTGCAAGACCGCCAATTCCGGGTCTCACACTTCCTGGCGTTGTCACAAGTGACGAAATCCTCGAAGGTGAGCCGATCGACTATAAGTCTCTCACAATCATCGGCGGCGGTGTTATCGGTGTCGAGCTTGCCGGCTTCTATGCCGCTCTCGGCTGTAAGGTAACTATCGTTGAAGCTCTTGAAAGACTCGTTCCTACACTCGACAGAGAAATTTCCCAGAATCTGGCAATGATCTTCAAAAAGCGCGGCATCGAGGTCAACTGTTCCTCTATGGTAAGCGAAATTGTCGAAGGCGAAAATGGACTTATCACAAAGTTCACAGCAAAGGGCGCTGAAAAGCAGGTTGAAAGCCAGGGTGTTCTCGTCTGCATCGGCAGAAGAGCCTGCACAGAAGGCCTCTTTATGGAAGGCGTACAGCCTGAAATGAACCGCGGTATGCTGGTTGTAAACGATAAGTTTGAAACAAGCATTCCTGGCGTTTACGCTGTCGGCGACGTTATCGGCGGCATTCAGCTTGCTCACAAGGCGAGCGCAGAAGGTCTCGCTGCAGTTGAAATGATGTGCGGCAACGAAAGCCACACAGACCTTTCTCTCGTCCCATCCTGCCTCTATACATCTCCTGAGGTTGCCTGCATAGGTATCACAGCAGACCAGGCAAAGGCAGAAGGCATCGCTGTCAAGACAGCAAAGTATGTTATGTCGGGCAACGGCAAGAGCATCATCACCCGCGAAGAACGCGGCTTTATCAAGGCTGTGTTTGATGCTGAAACAGAAAAGGTACTGGGCATCCAGATGATGTGCGCCCGCGCAACAGACCTTATCTCCGAATGGACAAATATCATTGCAAACGGTCTCACAAAGTCCGACCTTCTCAAGGGTATGCGTCCTCATCCTACATACTGCGAAGGCATCACAGAAATGCTCGAAGCAGTTGACGGCAAGGCTATCCACGTAATGCCAGCAAGAAAGAGATAAAATATATTTTTGAAAAATGCCTCCCCTGTGCAAGGGGAGGTGTCAATCGAAGATTGACGGAGGGGTTGTATAACTACCTAAAATACAAAAAGCACCCTTATGGGGTGCTTTTTCTTTACAAACCACCCCATAAGGTGTATAATACTGCTATATAGTAAAAACGGGAGATAATTATGGAAATATACAAGCACAAGGTTCAGTATTATGAAACCGATAAAATGGGCATCACACATCACTCCAACTACATCCGCTGGATGGAGGAGGCGAGAATAGATTTCTGCGAACAAATCGGCTGGGGATATGACAAAATGGAAAAAGATGGAATTATGTCCCCTGTCATCGGCGTGGAGTGCAAATATAAGCTCAACACCACCTTTGCCGATGTAATCGAAATAGAGATATTTGTAGAGGAATTCAGCGGTGTCCGCTTAAAGCTCCGTTATGAGATGAAAAGGGATGGAAAACTTGTCTGTGAGGGCAAGACAGAGCATTGCTTCATGAGTCCCGAAGGCAAAATCCTCCGCCTCAAAAAAGACCACCCGACACTCTTTGAATTGTTCACATCCATGGCAGAAAATAAATAAAAGCACCCAGATGGGTGCTTTTCCTATGCCTGAATATTCCTTCTGTATTCACTTTTGAGAATGTTTTCCATCTCCTCAGGGCTTTCTTTACAGCCACTTTCAAGCCATTTTTTCACAATGGCATTAAAGCCTGCCTGAAAAAATTCAATGTGGTAATCAATGTGCTTCATGTCAAAATCTTTCATAGCAAGCTCGCTGTCGAGACCGACAATGTCGTAATTTATATTGCCCAGCTTGAAATATGTCTTGTAGAAAAGCTGATTGTCACGGATATGGCGGAAAAGCTTTATAAATTCGTGATTTCTCAGCTTATTTTCGCGCTCATAGGCATAAAGCTCAAGAAAATCGGCCTCAAGATGAGCCTTTATCTTGTCAGCAAGGTCGTAAATATCGATAAAATTGGCATAAAAAGTCGTCCTGTTCAGCTCTGCAAGCTTGCAGATGTCGGAAACCTTGATTTCTGAAAGCTCTTGGGTCTGCAAAAGCTCAATGAAAACTTTTTCTATTTTTTCAATGCTTTCACGCCGCCTTTTGTTGTTCTTTGTATTCATATATCCTCCATTAAACCAACACTTGTTGAGAAGTTGCTGATTGTTTTTTGCCTCTGAAAATATTATACTATAATTGCAATAAATAAACAACTGTTGTTTTAATCAATCACGGAGGTAAAAATGAAGAAAAGCAATTTCGTCGCCCTCTTCCTCGGCACAGTCAGCATGGTGCTGTTTGCACTCGGAATGTGCATGGCGCTTCTCCCTGAGTGGAATGCGATGAACGAAGGCATTATAATGGGACCTGCAGGCATAATTCTCGGTCTCATCACAGTTTTAATCTGGAGAAAAATGGAAAATAAGCCGCCGATTAAAATCACAGCAAAAACATTCGGCATCATTCTTGTCAGCCTTGTAGGCGCTCTCACATTCGGCACAGGTATGTGCCTCTGCCTTGTGGCTGAGGAATATATTTACGGCATCGTGGCAGGACTTCTCGGCATAGTTATACTCTTCGCCCTCATTCCGATGTGCAAAGGACTTAAATAAATGAAAATGATAAAAGACCCGGAAAAAAGAATAGTGCTGACAGCAACCCTCAGCCTGATGGCCAATATTCTGTATGCCGTCGGCAACCTGTATCTGGGCTTTTATCAGCGCTCATACTGGTTTATAACGGCAGGAGCAAAAATGGCTAAGTCAAAAATCATTGAAATCAATGAAAAAATCGCCGAAAGCGTAACAGAAGGTTATAAGAAAATCGAAAATACTGTCATCGAAGGCTATACAAAAATCGAGGACAAGTTTGTGGAAAACTACCTCACAAAAGACGGCGAAACAGTCGAAGAAGCCAAAAAACACCTCAAAGGCGAATAAAAAAGCACTCTTTTCCCACAAAGCCTCCCCATTATCGGGGAGGTGTCAATCGAAGATTGACGGAGGGGTTGTAACACAATAAAACCAAAAGCCACTCATCTGAGTGGCTTTTATGTTGCAAAAAATTCCCCTGTAGTGTATAATGTAATCAGGATAGGAGGTGTTTCAATGTATCCACAAAAAGAAAGAATTCAGATGGTTATTACAATACAGATCATAGGTGCTGTCTTATGGTTTTTAATATCAATTTTTCTTATTGAAGTTAAAAAAATGGTTCTGTCCTCGATTTTGCTCGCTATAGCAATTATTGCCCTTATAGCGTGGCTTGAATGGAAGCTTATAGTTTGCCCAAACTGTAAAAGACACTCTCTTTTCTTTGCAAATCGTATTGTGGATTACTATTTTAGATATGAATACAACCAGAATCGACGTCAGAAACCACCGGAATGTCCTCATTGCGGAAAAACTTACGGAGAATACAGCAATAGATAAACAAAAAGCACCCATTTGGGTGCTTTTCTTATGCCTTGACCTTATAATTCTGAATAAACTCGATTATTTTGGACGAAATCATAACTGTAATGAGCGAATAGGCTATCTTTGAAAAGGGAATATAGCTGAGCGAAAGCGCCAGCACAGTAAGGTCTGTCAGCAGATAGCAGTTTGCGATGCTCCATCCAAACCTGTGCGAAAGCACAAGCGCCAGCGAATCATCGCCGCCTGCCGCGCCGCCCTGACGGACGACAAGACCAACGCCAACGCCCACGAAAATGCCGCCTAAAATGGCGCACATAAGAGGCGAATGACTGATATCAGGCAGCATATAGCCGATATGCTCATATATTCTGTAAAAAACCGAAAACATCAGGCTGGCGGTGACGGCGTTGCCCAAAAATTCCTTACCGAAATATTTCGTGCCGAGAAGAAAAAGGCTTACATCCATGACAAACCCCGAAAAAGCAGGGGAAATGCAAAACCAATGCTGAATGAAAAGAGTCATCCCAAGAATGCCGCCCTCGGTGACAGGCGAGCGGGAATGAATGTTGAACATCCCGAAAGCCAGAATTGCCGAGCCCAAAATCAGCGTCGGGAGGTGTGAATATTTTGAACGCATAAATAAATCCTGTCCTGTTAAATTACCACAAAATATTATACCCACATTTATGCATTCTGTCAAGTCGATCAGGCGTTTTCAAGCAGCCACTTTGCAACGCCGTCATCGTTGTTTGAAGCAATTATCCCTGTCGCAACAGCCTTTAATTCTTCGGCAGCATTGGCGGTGGCATAGCACTCATCAGCGATTTCAAACATGGAAATGTCATTCCTGCCATCTCCGAAACAGACGATTTTATCACAGCCGAGAATTTCCTTTAACTGTAAAACAGCATCGCGCTTTGAAGCGGCTTTCGGCATGATTTCAAGCCATTGAGCCTTGCTGTAAATATCAACCTGATAAACGCAGTTGAGCCGCGCGTCTCCTTTGAAAAGCTCATATAAAGGCGCAAGCTTTTCAGGCTCGTCAATGCAGGTGAAGTAGAATACATCATTTTTGTAAAGCTCATCGGCATTACATACAGGATTATATCGCGGGTCATTTCCGCGGCTGTCGAGAAAATGGCGAAGCCCCCATGTTATGCGCTCGTCATTATTGACAAAGCTAAAATGCTCATGCCCACTGTCAAGGGAATAAACAAGAGGATAAATATCACTTTCGATAAGCTTGTCGAGTATGTATTTTACAGTGTCATTATGGAAAAAATTGGAAGCTATAATCTTCTTGCTCTCATTTTCAAGCACAAAAGCGCCGTTGTATAAAATAATCGGAAGATGCCCTTTAAGCCCCTCGGTGACTTTGACAGAAGTGTGCCATGAGCGGGCGGTGGCATAAGAAAAAATCAGCCCGTTTTCCACAAGTCTGTTGATAGTTTCAGCAGTAAATTCGCTGATTTTTGCATCCGAATGGATAAGTGTGCCATCAAGGTCGGAAATATATAAAGTTTTCATAAAAATCACCTCATTTATAATTATAGCAAAACCTACGCAGTTGTCAACCGATGCAAAATGTGGTAAAATATACACATCAACCCCAAAGGAGACAAGGCTATGAAACGCTCTGAAATAAATAAAGCTCTCAAGGAAATGGAGGCAATGTGCCGCAAGCACTCTTGCTATCTGCCGCCTTTCTGTAATTTCACCCCTGAAGAATGGCAGACAAAGGGCCATGAATATGATGAAATCCGCGACTGCGCCCTTGGCTGGGACATCACAGACTACGGCATGGGCGACTTTGAAAAAATGGGCTTTTCGCTTATCACTATCCGCAACGGCAACAGAAATATGCCTGAAAAATACCCTAAAGTCTATGCCGAAAAGTTGCTTTTCCTCAAGGAAAAACAGTATTCGCCAAATCATTTCCATTGGTACAAGACCGAGGATATAATAAACCGCGGCGGCGGAAATGTGCTTATCCGTGTCTACAACAGCCACGCCGATGAGAGCATCGACTACGAAAGCGATGTTACCGTCCACACAGACGGCAGAACATACACAGTTCCTGCAGGCTCACAGATTCGCCTGACACCGGGCGAAAGCATTCATATCCAGCAGAGACTTTACCATGATTTTACAGTTGAAGAAGGCACAGGCGATGTACTTCTGGGCGAAGTCAGCCAATGCAACGACGATAACAACGACAACCGCTTTGCCGAGCCTATCGGCAGATTCCCGACTATTGAGGAGGATGAGCCTGCCTATCGTCTGCTGTGCAACGAGTATCCGGAGGTGAAATAGTATGGCAAAAGTTGTGGCTCTCGGGGAGCTTCTCATAGATTTTGCCCAGATTTCCCTCGATGAAAAGGGTTATCCCACAATGAAAGCCAATCCGGGCGGCGCGCCCTGCAACTATCTTGCCGCTCTTGCAAAATACGGCGTCAGCACAGATTTCATCGGCAAGGTTGGCGACGATGCTTTCGGCAAAATGCTTGTAAATACATTAAATGAAGCGAATATCGGCACAAACGGCATTGTTTTTGACGAGAATGCCTTTACAACCCTTGCTTTTGTTACCAATGATGAAAGGGGCGACCGCAGTTTCAGCTTTGCACGCAAACCTGGCGCAGATACCTGCCTTGACTGGAATGAGGTCGATAAACGCCTTATCGATGAGTGTGAAATCTTCCATTTCGGCACTCTCAGCCTGACAGATGAGCCGTCAAAAACAGCCACAGAAAAGGCAGTTGCTTACGCAAAAGAAAAGGGCAAGCTTATCTCATTTGACCCTAATCTCCGCAAGCCCCTCTGGAAAAATATGGCTGATGCCCGAAAAGCCATCGAATGGGGGCTTAATCGGGCTGATATTGTCAAAATCAGCGACGAGGAAGTGGCTTATTTCTGGCGCGAGCTTGTGGGCGAGCATGAAGCGGTTTACCTTATGCGCAATATGGGTGTAAAGCTGATTATGGTAACAAAGGGCGCAAGTGGCGCACTCATTGCCAATATCGACCATATCGTTGAGATTAAGGCGCCTTCGGTCAATGCAGTTGACACAACGGGCGCAGGCGATATTTTCGGAGGCTCAGCCGTTGCGAGGTTTCTTGAAATCGGAAAATCTGCCGATAAGCTGACTGCCGCAGAACTGGAATATATTGGAAAATATGCCGCCGCAGCCGCATCGCTTTCAACAGAAAAGCAGGGGGGCATCCCGTCTGTACCTGACAAAAATACCGTCCTTGAAAAAATGGCGGCGGAGGAATAAAAATGAACGAAACCATTGTAAAGAAGATAAACGAATTACTGGTAAATATTGTAAAACAAACCAAGGACAATGCCGATGAGCAGATAAAGAAAATCGACATTGTACGGGCAGAAATGTATAATATGATACCTGCCAATACACCTGAGCGCCTGATTATGGAGGCGAATATTGCCGAAGCCAAGGGCGATATCCATCTAAGATGCAAAAAGCCTTCGGAGGCGGAAAACTGCTATTCCGATATGCTGGAAACCATCCGCAAGCTCTATATGGAGGATAAGAAGGCTCACGGCTATGCCTTTGCAAAGGCGGCACGCAAGCACGCTTCACTTTATGAGCTGTTGTTAGGGCTGAACAACACAGTTCCTCTTCCTCGCAATCTCAGCGACACCGACAGCAAACTGCTTTCCAACGCAGAATTGCTCCACAAGGAGGCCATCGGCGCGACTTACACATCGGACGAAAAGGTCGATGCCAAAATCGTCAGGCTCCATGCCGACAGCTATTACAGACTTGGCTGTATAAGCTCGGTACGCAACAATATTGCCGAGGCGGAAATGCACTTTAAAAATGCTCTCGGCCTTGAAAAGGCGATTTTTGCGGCTTTGCGTACAAAGGACCAGTCGCTCCTCGTTTCCCGTAGTGAAAGCGCCCTCAATGTCCTTTATATGATGCAGAAAAAGCATCGCGAAGCTATTGAGCACAACAAGAAAGCTATCGAGCGCCTGAAAGAAATCGAGCCGACAGAGCCAGCCTTTTTCGGCAGAAATCTTGCGATGGCTCATCTCTATATGGCGAAAAGCTATTCCGAGCTTGAAGGCGAAGAGGATAATGCCCTCAAAGAATATCTGACAGCCATCGAGAAAATAATCAAGGTCAATGCGGCGGCTGAAAATAAGTACAGCGAGGATGTTATTATGTACAGCGTTGCGGTGGGCGATTTCTTCCAGCGCCGTGGAATGCCTGCAAATGCTTCGGTTTACTATAACAATGCCGTGTCGAATGTGAAGAATCTCCCAGACGGCAAATGCTCCAAAGCCTGCAAAACCGCCCTCGACAGAATTACCGGCAGAATCACAAAAGAAAAATTGTAAAAGAAAAAGCCACTCCGTGAAGGAGTGGCTTTGGTATTATATCAAAGTGATTTATGAAGTATCAGCTTGCGCTGAAATGAAGTAATGGCTATGCCATAATGATGTATTGTGCTGCCCACAAAATGAAGTTAAGTGTGTATATGCGTAAAAGTAAAACTTCATAGCACGAAGGGCGGCTTCATTTGCGAAGCAAACTTCATGTGCTGTAAAGCACACTTAGTTCACCAAACAAAAAGAACACCTCAAAGGGTG
>SVKW01000072.1 GCA_015068285.1 Oscillospiraceae bacterium
TCCTTAGTAGCCTGACGCTGAGAGTCTGTGAAGTATGCAGGAACTGTGATAACAGCCTGAGTTACAGGCTGGCCGAGGAAGCTTTCAGCGTCCTTCTTGAGCTTGGAGAGAACCATAGCGGAGATTTCCTGTGGGGAATACTTCTTGCCGTCGATATCTACTGTGTAGGAAGAGCCCATTTCTCTCTTGATGGAGCTGATTGTCTTAGTTGGGTTTGTAACAGCCTGTCTTTTTGCAACCTGGCCGACCATTCTTTCGCCTGTCTTGGAGAAAGCAACAACAGATGGAGTTGTTCTTGCGCCTTCTGCGTTAGCGATAACAACTGCTTCGCCGCCTTCCATAACTGCGACACAGGAATTTGTAGTACCAAGGTCAATACCAATAATTTTAGCCATTTTATTTTGTCTCCTTTATATAGATGTATTTTTATTTATTTGTCCGTCCTTTTTAAAAGGGCAGTGGAAATATCAATGTCATTCTGAGCGGAGCGAAGAATCTCTTTCCGCTTTGCTAATCTTAATTCGCAACCTTGACCATTGCGATTCTGATGATTCTGTCGCCGATCTTGTAGCCCTTCTGGAAAACCTCTGCGATGGAGTTTTCAGGGAGCTCATCGTCGTCAACGTGCATTACAGCGTTGTGTATTTCAGGGTCAAATGTTTCGCCCTTTTCGCCGAATTCAACAATGCCCAGCTTGGTGTAAAGCTCCTTGAGCTGTTTGTCTATAAGCAGAATGCCGTTCTTGTACTGCTCGTCAGTACATTCCTGCTCGACAGCTCTGCCGATATTATCAAGAACAGGGAGGAATGATGCCACGCCCTGTGCAAAAGCATTGCCGTAAACAGCCTCCTGCTCCTTTTTGGAACGCTTTCTGAAATTGTCATATTCAGCAAGGATTCTCATATATCTGTCCTCGCTTTCCTTGAGGGCAACTTCCAGTTTGTTTACAGGATTGTCAACAGCGCCGTCAGAAACAAATTCGTTTTCAGCCTGTGCAGCCTGTGTATTTTCAGTTTCTGTCTCTATGGCAGTTTCTTTCTTTACTTCTTCCATTATTCCTCCAAAGATCAGTTATCGTTATGTTCATTTATGACGGGATAGAACTTTCCGAGAGTCTTTGCGAAAGCCTCAAGCTTGGCGGCAACCTCGGCGTAGTCCATTCTCGATGGACCTACAACGCCAAGTACGCCCTGCACGTCCTCGCCCATGTCATAAGTTGTAAATACAAATGCTGTGTCCGAAAGCTCACCGACCTGAGTCTGCGGACTGATTTTTATGTTGACCAGCTTGCCCTCTGACGGAGTTGCAACAGAGGAGATGTTCTCGCTCTTTGAAAGAAACTCGAAAAGCTTTAACGCTCTGTCGTTTTTCTGGAACTCAGGCTGAGTCAGAAGCTTTGTGGTGCCTTCAATATATATGTTTTCATGCCTGTTGTCGGGAGCTGCGCTTATAAAGTCAAAAACCTTTACAGCCAGCGGATAAACGGCGTCGAGCGGGGACATTATCTGTCTGACAGCATCGAAAACCTCTTTTGATGCTCTCTCTTTCAGCATCTTGTTGACCGAGTTTATGAAAACATCGATCTCGCTGTCGGAAACGGGGCGTTCAAGGTTAATCACCTTGCTTCTGACCTCCGAGCTTGTTGTGACAGCGATGAGAGCATAAGAGCGTCCGTTGTCCAGCGGCATAAGCTGTATTTTCTTGAAAACCGGCGCGCCAATGCGTCTTTTAAATGAAATGCCGGCGTAATTTGTAATTTCGGAAAGTATCTGGGATGCCGACTGAGCGATGTTGTCAAGGTCAGCCATTTTGCTTTCAAGCAAGGTCTGAAGCTGCTCGATTTCGTGAGCCGTATCGTTGTATCTGTCCATCAGCTCGTCTACATAAAATCTGTAGGCGAGAGAGGAAGGCACACGCCCTGCCGAAACATGGGGCTTTTCCAGAAATCCCATTTCCTCAAGGTCACTCATGTCATGCCTGATGGTGGCAGGTGAAACGCTGCCCAGCTCGCTGGCGATTGACTTTGAGCCCTGCGGCTCGGCTGTCAGTATGTAGTTTTCCACGATCGCCTTGAGAACATTCTTTTTTCTTTCAGGTAATTCCATTGTGTCACCTCGCTTTTAGCACTCTCACTTCCCAAGTGCTAATTGTATTATAGCACATTTTTTCCCAAAGTCAATAGGTAATTTGCAAATAATTTGTAAACGCATTTATGTAAATTAACTTGCGAATATTTCTTCGCCATTTCCCGATGAGATTTTTATGGTAAGTGTTGTATAATCGTGTAAAGATTGGAGTGATAATGATGAAAGAAAAAGTTTCAGGCGGTATTTTAAATGTGAAAAAACTGGGGGAAACCCTTGTTTTAAGGGGCAAAAAGGCTCTTAAAGAAAAGGAAGGAATGAATTACGCCCTGTGGCTGCTGGCAGGCTTTTTGTCCTCCGGAGCCTCCTTCGGCACGATGCATCCCTTTGGAATTGCCCTCTGTTCAGCCTTCACATTTACAAATCTCAATATAGTAATAGCCTTCGGCGCAGCTCTCGGCTATACATTTTTCCTCTCAGGTGACGGGCTGTGCTATATGGGCGCTGTGCTTGTGATGGTGTCACTCGGAGTGATGACTGCTAAAGAAAGCCGTCATAGAAGCATACTGCCCTTCGCTTCTGCCATAGCGGTAGGATTTACATCAGGGCTGATAAGGCTGAGCGAAAGTCTTGCAAACTGGGGAATTGCCTCTGCTGAAATGGTGCTGACAGCCCTTCTCACATACTGCTTTATGGGACTTGAAAGCGAGGATAACACCCGAAAAACCGTGGCAAGAACGGCATTTTACATCACATTTATAATGTTTTTCAGCAGAATGCATCTGTTTACATACATATCGCTGGCGCGATGCCTGATTATTTTTGCCATATTTATATATATGTATGCAGGCGGCGCGCAGGGCAGCGTCATGACTGCTATTTCATTCGGTATGGTGCTCGACATCAGCCGCGGCGACATATTTTACAGCGGCATCTACGGCATCTCCGCCGTTGTTATGAGCCTTATGAAAGTCAGCGGAAAATATCAGATAGCCTTGATTTACACAATAATTTCAGCGGTTGCCGCCTTTGTCTGCGGCGATATGCTGACAGGACTTTCGGCTTTGCTTGAAAGTATGACAACAACGCTCATTTTTGTCACTCTGCCCCAGAGTGTGCTCGAAAGAACAGCAAGTCTGTTTTGTGCCGCGAGCGCCAGCCCGAAACCTCAGAAGATGACAAAGAGCGATAACATAAAGGACAGGCTGTCGGCGTTTTCAAATGCCATCGACCATGTTTATGAAACCATTGAGCGGGTGGGGACTATGGGAAACGGCAAAACTGACGAGAATATCTCGGCGGTTTTCGATAAAGCCGCCGACACAGCCTGCCGAAAATGCCCAATCGCGGGAAATTGCTGGGACAAGGATTATATGACCACATACGGCGTAATGAATGACATCACCGCCACCCTACGCAAGAAGGGCTTTATAACCAATACCGATATGCCATATCATTTTGCCGCCCGATGTCTTAACATAAATAAGCTTATCGGCGCGATAAATCAGGAGTACAGCCTTTATATCCGCCGTAAAACGAGAGAAAATGAAGAAAACGGCAGGCGAAAGCTGGTTGCCCGCCAGTACGCAGGAATGCAGAGGGCGATAGTCAGCCTGAGTGAAAGCGCCGCAGGCACCGAATATTACCCCGACTATGAAAAGCGTGTCAACAGCGTGCTTGTATGCTATGACAAAAAGGCTCGCGCCACCGTGTACGCTTCAAACGGCAGAATGTGCGTTGAAATTGCAGGTCTTGATAAAACCACCGAAGCCGACCTGCACCAGATTTCTGACAGCATTGCCCTCTGCCTTGGCAGAGAGTTTTACAAGGCTGAAAAAATAAATATGAGCAAAAACACCCTGTGGCGGATGCGGGAAAAGGAGAAGTTTTCCGTGTCTGTCAATGTGGGAATCCGCGAAAAGAAAGGAGAGGAGATTTGTGGTGACTGCTATATGTATTTTGTTACAGACGACGGCCGGGCCGTTATTATGTTATCTGACGGCATGGGCTCGGGGGAGGAAGCTCATTTAGCGGCAAACAGCGCCCTTTCACTTATCGCCCGATTTGTCAAGGCAGGCTGCTCGATGGAGGAGAGTGTGCAGGCTATTCTGCCCGTCCTTTCGATGAATGTGGATAAGACAGGCTTTGCAACCCTCGACCTGCTGGAGATAAATATGTTTTCGGGCGAGAGCAAACTGCTTAAATATGGCGCCTCACCTACATATATTAAAAGGCACGGCAAGGTGCAGAAGTTTACATCGAGCGCCTTTCCGCCGGGGCTTGAGGAGAGCACAGAAAGTGTAAACAAGCCCTCCTGTTTCCGCCTGAACGAAGGCAATATAGTTGTGATGGGCACCGATGGAGTCCTTGAGGAAGGGGATATAAACCAGCTTGAAAGCCTTATCAAGGCGGAGGACGACCCAAACACCCTCGCCACAGGTCTTATCGACAAAGCGAGCCACACAAAAGACCGCATAAACGACGATATGACCGTCCTTATCGCCACAATGAAGAAAATCCGGTAGCCAGACAGAGCATAATGTGGTATAATGAGCTTATCAGATGCGCCGCAGGCACTTCTTTTAAAAGCCTCCCTTGCCTAAAGGGAGGGGGACCATCGTCAGATGGTGGTGGAAGGGTTGTAACCCTATAAAAACATCTCACAAAAGGAGCCACACTATGACTCAAGCCGAAATAATCAACACCGCCAAAGCCCAGCTTCTCCGTGATTTTTCCTGTACCGAAGCCGACTTTGCCGCCAAAGATACAATAATAAATAAAAATATCCCCTTTGAAGGCCGCCGAATATATAAAAGTGACGGCTGTTTTGTCAAAATCCTCTGCTTTATGGGCAAAATCATCGTGTCTTGCGACGAAAAGATGATTCCATTCTTTGAAAACTGGCTCCGCGGCAAGACTTCCGCATGGCTTTTCCAGTATGACAAGCTGAAAGAGCTTGAGAGTGAGCTTAACAAGCACGGCCACACGATAGCCGACATCCATGAATACTATCTTCCGACAGGCAACGCCGACACAAAGCCGATTGATTACGCCCTCCGCTGGTTTGACCAGCAGAGCATATTCCAGTTCGAAACCGATGACCGCATCACCGAAGCCTTCGCTTTTGACAAAACCCACCCCGATATGATAGCCGTCGGCGCTTATGACGGCGAAAATCTCATGGGCATGGCTGGCGCAAGCTGTGACGGCGAGGATTTGTGGCAGATAGGCATTGATGTTTTCCCACCTTACAAGGGCAGAGGCGTCGGCAGTAATCTCACCCGGGAGCTTAAAGAGGCAATTCTGGCAAAAAATAAAGTGCCATTTTACGGCACAGTGCAAAGTCATATGATTTCCAAAAGCGTCGCCATCAAAGCAGGCTTCATGCCCGCCTGGAGCGAGCTGTACACAATGAAGCTATAGTATAGCCTTCCCCTTGAGGGGAAGGGGGACCACTTTAGTGGTGGATGAGGTGTCAAAAGTTGAATCTTATCAAAACAGTTGCATTATTATTCATAACGAAATAATCAATACTACTATAAAAAGCCACCCCAATCGGAGTGGCTTTTTCACTATTCAAATGCTTTTTCAATATCAATCGGGGCTCTTTCCACATCTGTGTACAAATCCCAGAACATAAATCTGTACTCGCCGTCATCACGGACGATAAAATATACTTCTTCGTCCACACCGCGTATCCTCAGCTTGTTGTCAACCCACATACCGCCAGCAAACCCTGCTCTTACGGGGTCATCGGAAGTAAAGGCAACATCCCAGGCATAAACATTATAGCTTTTGCCCGAGCGTTCAAACTCATCAATATGGTCGAAACGCACTATCTCAAAGCCTGTGTAAGGCTGGACACCGACAGCATTTTTGCTCTCGTCGATAGTTTTCTGCGCCCTCGCCTCGATAATATCACGATAAGACTCAAGAGCGTTTCTGTCCAGATGCACATAAGTCTGGTAAATATCTCGGATAAGCCGGTATAATTCGGCATCCTCAAAGCAAAGACGGACAGCATCGCCATCACCCTCAGGCTTATACCATGCGGCAACTATGTTTTCTGTCGGACCGGCGTATAAGTTGAAATGCTCGTCGTTGGAGCTGTAACCGCTTGGACCGCCCGAAAGATAAACGTCAGCCGACCAGAAATAAACGCCGTTGTCAGGCTCACTGCTTATGGAGTTTTTTACAGCATTCGCCATAGCAGATGCCATTTCCTCGGCGGTAGGCTCGGTGAAACTGGAGGAAATGTACTTGATATCGCCCGCTGTCAGGTTTGCCATACGCTCAAGCGCCTGCTGTCTTGTGGTGAGCATAAGACCATAGCTGACAACCTCGGAATAATAAACGCGATAGGAATTATCAAGCTCGCGCATCAGCGTGACCTCAACATAGGTGTCGGTGTTCTTTATAGGAAACTCCACGATATAAAGCCCGTTTCCGCTGTCATACCCTTTAGCATCAGCCATCGAAATCATATTGCTCCGCATCAAAGCTTCTTCGTAGGCAAGAGTAATTCTTTCGTCGGCTGCACTGACTGTAACCATTTCGGATTTGTAAAGCTCCCATGAGTAAGGCCCTCTGCTCATAAGCATTACTCTGACAGCGGATTTTTCATCGACAGGGAATGTGAGAGTGTAAGTGCCGTCGCCGTTGTTCACAACTTCAACATTATCTGCTGAAATTTTATCGCTGAAATTGATTGCCTCATCATAAGCAAGGTGTACCATCTGGTAACGCACATTCTCGTCAAACTCTGCTATGATTTTTTCATCTACTTCCGCTTCATTGTTGTAAAGCCTGCTTTCCATAAAACGATATTCTTCCGTGTCACCCTCGGTTTTTACAACAAAATATGTGTTTTTCTCGTGGTAACGTACACGGAACTTATCGTCTACCATAAAACCTTTCATCATATTAAGGTTGGAAGGGTCGTCACCATAAAAGGCAATATCCCATTTGTAGACTTCATAGTATGCATCTACATCACCCTTGAAAGAATCCATCAATACAAACTCGACAATGTCAAAGCCTGTTATCGGAGAAGCATCTGACGATTTATTGCTTTCTGCAATGGATTTTTCTGCTCGGTCTTTCAGTACATCATAATACTTGTCGAGAGAACTTTCGTCAATTTCACCTTCCCATGCATAACACTTTCTTATGCACTCATACAATCCTTCGTGTTCGAGGACAAATATTTCGGCATCTTCATAAGCAGCTTTCTCGGGATAATACATAATGTGAACATAATTTTCTGGAACGCCTGCATGGAGAATCAGTCTTTCGTCGTCGGTATCGTAAGATTTAGGACCGCCGGACAGGTAAACATTCAAATCCCAGAATCCCACCATATTTTCGGGAGGCTCAACAACATTCGGTGATGCAAGCCTTAAATTCTTAGCAAGCTCATCCTTTTCAGGCCATAGCCTGTTACTGGAAATCTGCTTTAAATCATCCGCAGTTATGTGGGAAAGTCTTTCGTATATGGTAAGGTCAGATGAAAGTTCAGCCTTTTCGTCCACAGTATCCTTGATAAACTGCCACAAAGCTTCGCTTTCTATCATAAGCAGCGAGCCTTCGCAGTCGTACATCGCCCCTGTTTCGGCGTCCTCAAACATCAGCCCAACACTTCCGTCTGCAAGAGCCTTGAAAAGCCACAGCTTTTCATCACGATAAAGCGCCATCCGATAGCCGTCAGTATTTTCGCTCTGCGGCTTGTCATTGGAAAGATCTTTCGCCTCGATACCACTAAAAATATTCACCAAACCCTGATAATCTTCCTCTGGAATGGTGTAACTGCGCTGTTCAAGCCCGAAAAACTTTGAAACTTCCGCAAGCTCGATATCGCTTGCTGTCAGCGAGGAAGTCCATTCGTAAAAGTTCTGCCCGCCGTTTTTCGCTCCCGTGAAGGTCACCAAAGCGGCAATTATGCCGATTACAGCCACGATAACAAGGGTGTAAGCCGCCATTTTCGGCTTTTTCACGATGAGTGAAATACGCTCACGGATAGTCCTGCCGCTTCCCGTCATAGTGGTAGCCGTATTGAAAAGGGCAGGGCGCTTTTCGCAGGTCATCATAATAAGAGTGCGGCCGTATTCGGCACGTTCGCTCTCGCCGATACGACTTATAGTCGCCTCGTCGCAAGCCAGTTCGGCATCATTCTTGGACATTACAGCCGCCGCCCACACCAGCGGATTATACCAGTGAATTGCAAGGCAGGCGCATCGTAGTATCGCCCATATATGGTCGCCATGGCGGAAATGTGTCAGCTCATGCTCGACAACGTGGTGAAGGGTAGTGTAGTCGCCCATGGTTTCATTTGTCACATAAATCGCAGGACGGACAATGCCGAAAAGGCAAGGTGTGTCGATTTTATCGGTGACATAAATCGGAAGTCTGTTGTACTGCCACACGATCGGACGGCGGTTTTTGCGAAGTTTTGAAGCAAAAATCATATTTGAAGCAATAAAACAACCGCCCACAACAGCAATACCGCCAAGCCAGATATATCTGAGCATCTCGGCTATCGAAATGCCGCCGCGGCGCACATTGTCAATCTCATAGCTGACATTTTCATATTGAGCAATCGGCAGCTCGGAAATATCAATGCCATTGCCAGCATATTCGCTTGCAACCTGCTGGTATGAGTCATTATAGCTCATCTTGGGCAGGTCAATTTCTCCAATTTCTGTAATAAGCTTACCGCCCTCGCTCATCACAGCGCTTTCGGTGAAATTATCAATACTCATCTGACTTTCGCCCAGCGAAAACGGCACAAGCAGGCGAATGAGCACCAAAAGCCATAAGCCGTATCGCAGTCTTTGGCTCATTTTCTCCTTGAAAACAAGGCGGACAAGCATGACGAGAAGAATGAGAACAGATGATGAAATTATCCAGTTAGTCATTGTTTTCCACCTCCTCCAGCTTTTTCAGCATGGCGTAAAGCTGGTCGATTTCCTCTTTCGGCAGAGCCTTCTTTTTAGTCAGCGAGCTGACCATAAGGCTGAGACTGCCCTTGTAAACACGGCTGAGAAAGTCCTCAGCTTCATGCAGAGCCGCATCTTCACGGCGTAAAAGGGGAGAGAAGGTCTTTTTTCTGCCCTCGCTGTCGGAAACAACAGCCCCTTTCGCCTCAAGACGGGAAAGAAGCGTAAGCGTTGTCGAACGGTTCCAGCCCTCGCGAGCCTCAAGATAGTCGGTTATCTCGCGCCCTGTTTTCGGCGCGCTTTCCCAGAGACATTCCATAACGCTCCATTCAGCGTTGGTAAGAGTGATATTTTTAGCTGACATGGAAATCCTCCTTTCTTTGTTTACATCTGTAAACAAATTATAACATATCTGTTTACAACTGTCAACAAAATTTGCAAAAAATAAAGCCGCCCATTTTTGAGCGGCTTTAAAATTATATTTATTTCTTTCTGTTTGCCATATCATAGCCGATAACAGCCGCGCCGATAGCGCCTGCAAACTGGCTCTGCGGATGTGTGCGCACAGGGAGACCGATAAATTCTTCAAGAGTCTTTCTGAAAACCTCAAAACGAGCAAGACCGCCCGAGAAGAAAACAGCCTGTTCAGATCTGATCTTCTGAGCGAAGAAAGATGTGCGTCTGCAGATAGAGCGGATAACGCCGAGAGCAATGTCGCCTCTGTCGATACCCTCTGCAAGAAGGCTGATGATTTCGCTTTCAGCAAAAACTGTACACATACTCGAGATTTCAACAGGGCTCTTGCCCTCTGTAAATTCGTCGATGTCGTCGATAGGACAGTCGAGAATACGGCTCATCATTTCGATGAAGCGGCCTGTGCCGGCTGCGCATTTGTCGTTCATCATAAAGTCAGCGATGTTGTTATATCTGTCAAGCAAAATAGCTTTACAGTCCTGACCGCCAATGTCAACAACAGAGTCGATACCCGGGCTGAGGAAGGAAGCGCCCTTGCCGTGGCAAGTGATTTCAGTGATCTTCTTGTCAGCCTGAGGGAGAAGGTCTCTGCCGTAGCCTGTGGAAACGACATACTTCACATCGTCATTCATAAGCTGGTCGTACACCCACTGCATCTTCTCTTTAGGACGGGCAGCTGTAGCTGTA
>SVKW01000073.1 GCA_015068285.1 Oscillospiraceae bacterium
GAGCGAGATATCTTTCTTCGTGTTCCTTTTCAATCTTGCCTACTTCTTCAAAGAGGAATGCGATCTTATCAAAGCCTTCTTCCTTTGCTGTCTTAGCCATGTTAGCATACATGTCTGTCCATTCGTAGTTTTCGCCAGCTGCTGCATCTTCAAGGTTTGTCATTGTATCTGGCATACCATCGTGGAGAAGCTTGAACCAGATCTTTGCGTGTTCCTTTTCATTATCTGCTGTTTCCTGGAAGAAAGCTGCGATCTGTTCAAAGCCATCCTTCTTAGCCTTGGATGCATAGTATGTGTACTTATTTCTTGCCTGAGATTCACCAGCGAATGCTGCCCAGAGATTAGCTTCAGTTTTTGTACCCTTCAAGTTTGACATAATAATATCCTCCATAATAAATTTTATTTTTGTTGACAATTTTTGCATACACCAGAGAATATAAGCTCATGGTGATTGATTATAAATCCCATTTTATTCGGGATTTTGCTTTCAAGGTCTGGCATATATTCCATATCCACATCAAAAACTCTTTTGCAGTTTTCACAATAAAAGTGATAATGCGGAGAAATTGTGAAATCAAATCTGTCAGGAGCGCCCGGAACTTTTACCCTGTATACCGCCCCGTCATCGCACATAGCATTAAGATTTCTATATACCGTACCTTTGCTGATGGTTGGATGCTCTTTGACAATATGTTCATATATTTCATCTGCCGTAGGATGAATACACATTGAATTAACTGCATCCATTATTAACTGTTTCTGAATGGTGTTTCTCTTCAAGTTCATCATTCCTTATTGATAATCATTCTTAATTACAATTTAATATTACCACATTCTTCTCTGTTTGTCAACACTTTTTTCAAAATAAATTTGTTAAAATATAAAAAGATTATTTTACAAAAAAGACACTATATTTTTGCCCTGTTATATGTTATAATTAAATAGTATGATTCAGTTTACAATAAATTTAGGAGATATTTAAATGGCACTTGGATTTTTAAGAAAACTTTTCGGTGACACTTCCGAAAAAGAAATAAAGAAGATCGAGCCGATGGTTAAGGCGATAGAACAGTTAGCTAAAAAATATGCTGATATGAACGACGATCAGCTTAAGGCTATGACTCCATATTTTAAAGAACAGCTTGCAAACGGCAAAACTCTTGACGATATTCTTCCTGATGCTTTTGCTGTATGCCGCGAAGCTGCTAAGCGTGTTCTCGGTATGTATCCTTATAAAGTCCAGCTCGAAGGCGGTATAATCCTTCATCAGGGACGTATTGCAGAAATGAAGACAGGTGAAGGTAAAACTCTCGTTGCTGTCCTCCCTTCTTATCTCAATGCGCTCACAGGTAAAGGCGTTCATATCGTTACAACAAATGACTACCTTGCAAAACGAGACAGTGATTGGATGGGCAAAGTCCATCGTTTCCTCGGTCTTACCGTAGGTGTTATAATTCACGGACTTAATGACGAGGAACGTCGCGCAGCTTATGCCTGTGACATTACTTATGGCACAAACAATGAGCTTGGCTTTGACTATCTCCGCGATAATATGGCTATTTACAAGGAAGAAATGGTTCAGCGCGGCCACAATTTTGCCATCGTGGACGAAGTTGACTCCATTCTCATCGACGAGGCAAGAACTCCTCTTATCATTTCCGGTCAGGGTGATAAGTCGACAGATCTTTATGCAAAGGCCGATGCATTCGCAGCTCGCCTTAAAGCCAAAAAGTTTGTCAGCGTTGATGAAAAGGAAGATCAGGAAGATATCGATGCCGATTATATCATCGATGAAAAGGCAAAAACAGCTACAATCACACCACGCGGCACTAAAAAAGCCGAAGAGTTTTTTGGCGTCGACAGTATGTCTGACCCTGAAAATGCAACTCTGCTTCACCATATCAATCAGGCTCTCAAGGCCCGCGGTATTATGAAGCTTGATATTGACTATGTAATCAAAGATGGTGAAATTATCATCGTCGATGAGTTTACAGGTCGTCTTATGTATGGCAGACGTTATTCTGAAGGTCTGCATCAGGCTATCGAAGCAAAGGAAAAGGTTCGTGTCAACCGCGAGAGCAAAACTCTTGCCACTATTACATTCCAGAATTTCTTCCGCCTTTATTCCAAGCTTTCCGGCATGACCGGTACAGCGCTCACAGAGGAAGAAGAATTCCGTCAGATTTATGCTCTCGATACCGTTGAAATTCCTACAAATAAGCCTGTTGTAAGAAAAGACCTTCCGGATACCATTTATAAGACAGAAAATGCCAAATTCAAGGCAGTTATTGACCGTATTGTAGAATGCAATGAAAAAGGACAGCCTGTTCTTGTCGGTACAATTTCCATCGAAAAGAGTGAAATTCTGTCCTCTATGCTTACAAAACGCGGTGTTAAGCACAATGTTCTCAACGCAAAACAGCATGAGAAGGAAGCTATGATAGTTGCTCAGGCGGGCAGTCTCGGCGCTGTTACGATTGCTACAAATATGGCAGGTCGTGGTACCGACATCGTGCTTGGCGGTAATCCTGAATATATGGCAAAGGCTGAAATGGTAAAGATGGGTTATTCCGATGAGCTTATCGAAGAAGCTACAGGCTTCGCGGAAACAACCGATGTTTCTATCATTGAGGCACGCGGCTCATTCAAGCGCCTTCTCAGCGAGTTCAAAGAACATACAGACAAAGATGCTGTGAAAGTCAAGGCAGCCGGCGGTCTTTGCGTCATAGGTACAGAAAGACATGAAAGCCGTCGAATCGACAATCAGCTTCGCGGCCGCTCAGGACGTCAGGGCGACCCTGGCACAAGTATTTTCTATCTTTCTCTTGAAGATGACCTTATGCGCCTTTTCGGCGGTGAAAAGGTTGCAAATGCCATGACCTCTCTTAAGATAGATGAAAATCAGCCTCTCGATCAGAAGATTCTCTCCGGCGCACTTGAAAGTGCTCAGGGCAAGGTTGAAGGCAGAAATTTCCAGGCAAGAAAGCATGTTCTTGAATACGATAATGTTCTCAATAAGCAGAGAGAAGTTATCTACGGTCAGCGTCAATCTGTTCTTAACGGTAACGATATCAAGTCTTCTATTCTTTCGATGCTGAGTGAATATATTGAAAATGGTGTCAATGCCTACGCTGGCGAAAGAAACTATGTCGATATTCTTGATGCTCCTGATATGCTTAAGAAATTCGAAAAGCTCTTTATTGCCCCGGGAGAAATCACATTCACACGTGAGTATCTCGATTCTCATTCCAAAAAAGACATTATAAATATGCTCAAGGAAAAGGCTTTTGCTTTCTATGAGGCAAAGGAAGCTAAAATCGGCTCCGAAGTCATGCGTGAGCTCGAACGTGTTGTTCTTCTCAAGGTCGTTGACGCAAAATGGATGGAGCATATTGATGCTATGCACGAGCTCCGCCGCGGTGTCGGTTTTGCAGCTTATGCCCAGACAGATCCGGTTGTGGTATACAAGCAGCAAGGCCTTGATATGTTCGACCAGATGGTTTCCGATATCCGTGAAGAAACTGCGCGCACAGTGCTTCTCGCCCAGCTTGTCGGCTCAGATGCACCAAAACGCGAAAAGCTTATGAAGCCTATCATAACATCAGGCAGCGACGGCACCGTTCAGCAGAAACCTGTCAAAAAGCAAAAAGTCGGCAGAAACGATCCATGTCCTTGTGGAAGTGGATTAAAATATAAGAAATGCTGCGGTAAATAATTTTTATGATAGGAGGGTCTTCCCTCCTATCGCATTTTGAAAGGAACCCCAATGAAAAAAACAATTTCATTAATGCTGTTTTTCAGCATTATATTATCACTTTTCCCCACTTTTGCTTTTGCCGTAAACGGTGATGTTTACAGCAAAACATTAACTGTAGGTAAAGGTCTTGATTATATAACAAAAACCGAGGACTTCAGCGGCAACAACCGTCTGCAAAGCTTCGGATTTGAATACACCCCTAATTCATCGGTTACACCGATTGTTGAATATGGCAACAAACTCTATGGCATGAGCACCATCAATAATGTTGTAAAGCACGCAGAAAATAACGGCTACAATGTTATCGGAGCTGTTAATGCCGACTTTTTCAACACTTCCACAGGTATTCCAACCGGTATTGTAATCAAAGACGGAGCTCTCATCAGCTCTGATGGTATGTGGAACGGTGTGGCATTTGCCAAAGATGGCACAGCTTATGCAGGAGCTCCAAAAATGACGGCAACAATGGTGAGCCAGCACACAGGCGCAACCTATCCGATTTATGCCATAAATAAAGACAGAACAGGCAATGGCATCACCCTTCTCGGCGGTGCCTATTCCGAAACAAGCAGGACCACTCTCGGAGGTACAGTTGCAATCCTTGAAAAAAGTGATGCTTCTCCCCTTTCTTTTGACGAGCCTGCGGTGTTTACAGTTAAATCTGTTGAATGGCTTAAGGGCAGTGTCGAACTTTCTGATACCCAGTATGTCATGACTTACAACGACAGTTACAAAGGCTCTGTTGATCTGTCAACACTTACCCCCGGCGAAACTCTGATTCTCGAAATGGATGCCGAAGAGCATTTTAAGGAAGCTGTTTTCGCTACAGGCGGAGGCGATATGCTTGCCATTGACGGTCAGCTCACTGAATATGCCAAAGCAGGCACCGCCCCACGAACAGTTATGGGCATTAAGAATGACGGCAGCTTCAAAATCTGGGCTATCGACGGCAGACAAAGCGTTACAAGTATGGGTATAAGCCTGCTTGATTGTGCAAACCTGCTTATCGATGACGGCTATGATACAGTTATCAACCTCGATGGAGGTGGCAGCACCTCTCTTGCTGTTCAGCTTCCCGGTGACACTGACCCTTATGTTGTGAATAGCCCTTCTGACGGCTCCCCAAGAAAATGCGCTACATTTATTCTTTTTGTCAACAATGAAACTCCCGATACCTTGGCAAAAGCTCAGCTATACCCCATCGATCCTGTTGTAATGGCAGGCAGTCAGACCACCGTATACGCTTTGGGATATGACAAAAACTATAACGGTTTTGGGGAGATAAACGCCGTAATCAACTCATCCGATGGATTTATTGACGGTAACAGATATATAGCTCCCGAATCTGCAGGCACTTATGAGCTTTCCGCTAACGCCGACGGCGTTTCAATAGTTCCGACTACATACACGGTTGTCGAATCACCTGACAGAATGTTTATTATAAAGGACGGCAGAAACATTACCGAATCTGTTTCACTTTCTCCAAATGAAAACGTTGATTTCAATGTACTTGCATTTGCCCAGAGCAGAAAACTTTTCAACGACGACACAGCATATTCATGGACTGTAAGCGGCAACTGCGGTACAGTTGACAGCAACGGTGTTTTCACTGCTTCTTCACTTTCCGGTTCAAAGGGTACTCTCACCGCTGTCGCAGGAAATATTTCAAAAACGATAAATATATCTGTCGGTGATGAACCATATCAGATTGAAGATTTTGAGAATGGATTTGACAGCGCAGTAACAGCGCTTCCCGAAGGTTCTGCTTCTGCTTATATAAGCACAAATTATGAGCAGGCTCGTTTTGGCAAAAAAGCCCTGATTGCAGAATATAGTTCTGCAGAAACTGCAAGTTTCTCTCTGCCTCTTTCATTGAGAAGCTCTACCGAAACTATTTCTCTGTGGTATAAAAATGAGGGTGACGATGCAAGACTTACCTTTAATCTGCCGGATGGATCTGTCTTGGAATATCCTTTGAGCAATAAACACTGGACACAGATAACCATACCGGTTCCGGCCGTTTATACTTCAATCTCTATCAATATTGCAGGCACAGGCAAAGTATATATAGATAATATATTCGGATATTTCGACAAGGGCATGACAGACAATGAAGCCCCATTAATTCAATTATTGGATATTGTAAACGGAGTTTATAGTCTTTCTGTATACGAAAATTCTCCTTTTGATTTAAAGCGCATCTCTGTCACAGCAGACGGTGACCCGATTGAATATAATTATGACCCTGTATCCGGTATTCTCACCTTTTCAAACACAGATATAACTAAACCCCACAGATTTTCAATATCTGTTGCAGATTTCTTTGGAAACATAGCGAAGGCTTCATTTGATTATGCTCCTGAAAGCTACGACATATCCTTCAGCGATATGAATACAAGCTGGGCAAAATCCTGTGTCTATGTTTTAAGCGAAAATGGCGTTTTCTCTCCTGCTGAAAACTTCAACCCTTCAGATAAAGCAACAAACGCTATGGTCGCAACAATGATTTCCCGTTATATGGGAATAAATACAGAGAATTACGCAAATGTTGAGCTTCCTTTTGCCGACAAGGATAAGATTGCCGATTGGGCTCTTCCTCATGTCAAGGCATTATATTCTCTTGGCATTATGAAGGGAAGTGTCACAGCAGAAGGAAATGTATTTTTGCCAAACAATAACATTTCAAGAGCACAGGTTATGACGATTCTCGGAAGAACTATAGAACGCGGTTATGTCTATGACAGCAGTTATATAGGTTTTGATGACGACAATGCAATTCCTGCATGGGCTTTTGACCATATTGCACTTCTCCGAAATCTCGGTATTGTGAATGGCTATGGAGGGCAGAATGTTGTGAAGCCTCTCAATGACATTCAGCGCAGCGAAATCGCATCCTTGCTTTACAAATTGTACTAATTTCAAAATGCCGCAGATTTTTCTGCGGCATTTTTATTCCCATCTTATTGCGCTGATTGGGTCCATTGTTGCCGCCTTTTTGGCGGGAATATATCCAAACAATGCCCCGCATAATACTGCGCTTACAAAGCATATCGCAACTGCAATAATATTTATATCTGTATTTAAAAGCCCCGTTTCCTTTACCAGAACCATACCTGATATACCGAGCATTACCCCAAGTATTCCTCCTGCAGTTGACAGAATTATCGATTCATATATATACATTCTCAGAATATCCTTTTCATTTATTCCAAGTGCCATATATATTCCTATTTCTGTCTTTCTGCTCTCTACATTTGATATCATAGAACTCATCATGCCTATTCCACCTACCAAGACAGATATTCCGGCAATGCATGATATCATTATTGCTACCATATCCGTTATTTCCGCTGCCATTTCGGCATAATTTGAAATATTATCAAGCTGATATTTTCCGTTTGAATTATTAAACGAAAGTCTTCTGAGCAGAAGGTCTGTCACCTGTGTATATTCATCATTATCAAAGCATGTTACAGCTACTCCAGCCACCTTTTCCTCGCCGTAATCCTCATTTATAGTTCGGTATGGTATATATACAACAGCAGGAAGACTTTGGCCTATAAGAGTTTCTATACCCTCTTTCGGCGATTCGATAACGCTTACTATTTCATATTCTTCTACACTCTGCCCGTATCCTATCTGGATTTTCTTCCCAACTATATTTGTTCTGTAGTAAAGACTTTCTGCGAGGATATCATCAACAATTACCTGGTTTCCTGAAAACTCCGTTTCCTCTTCCCCCAGTTTCACCCCATGCAAAGTTTTTATGTCGAATATATCATGAAAGTCTTTATCTATCCCGACAACCAATGCTTCTATTTTCTGAGTTTTTGCATACAGGCTTCCAAACTCAAATATAAACGGCATTGCCCCTTTAATTCCTTCTGTATTTTTTATAAGCTCAATATCATCTTCATTAAAGCTTACACCATTTGATTGTACAATCGTCGCATTTGTATTTATTTTACTGAGCTCGTCATTTATCTGCGTTGCGGCTCCCCAGCCTATCCCTGAAATAAGTGATATCGATGCTATTCCTATGCATACAGACAGTATCGATAAAAAACCTTTTATTCTGCTGTTAACGATATTTTTGACAGCCAACATTATCAAATCACTCGTTTGCATTTTTCACCCTGATATTGACAGCCTTATTTTCTGCTGTATTACACATAAGAAGCAAATCACTTTCTTTGATTCCATTTCTTACTTCACATACATTTTCCAGTTCATATCCCGTTTCTATTATTCTGGTTTCCGGAATACCATTTTCTCCAAGCACATATACAAACTGTTCATTTTTATCATTCTGCTGTATATATTCATAGGGTATTGTAAGTGCATTTTCTTTTGTGTCGGTTATCAACTTCATAGTCACTGAATACCCGGGCAAAATATTTTCCGTTCTGTCAATAATATCAAACAGCACCTCTGCCTTTGCCGGATTTTCTTTTACCGTCAAAAGACTTGCGGCCCTGACTGCATACGGGCTTATGCTTACTATTTCTCCCTTTACGGGTGCAGAATCTTTTATGTTTGTATAAATATCAGCACTCATTCCCTCTTTTATTTTGTGTATGCTGTCCTCATTTATCTGTGCTGAAATTTTCAGGTCTCCGAGGTCAGACACAGAAAACAACGGCACAATCACTCCCGCTTTCTCCCCCTGCCTGCAATTTACATTCATAATCGTTCCATCCATAGGGCTTCTTATATATCCATCCTCAGCATTGCAGTATACCGCTTCTCCAACGCCACCTCTGAGTACCGCATTCACTATATATTCAGAAGGTATTGCAATACTTATTCCCTCTGTTTTACTTACAGCGGCAAGTATATCCCCCTGTGATACCATATCACCTTCTTTGACATATACGCTGTCGATACACAATGTTGTTTCCGAATATACATCTTTTCTGTTATTTTCCCTGACAGTACCATTTACAGTAAGTACATCTGTAATATCCATTCTTCTGGGATACACAGCTTTATATATTTCACTTTCTCTGCTGTCTGCATACTTAAAAGCTGACAATACAAACAGAACAACTGTCAGCCATACAATTATCTTTTTCAAAAACAATGACCCCCGATCCTTTTGTTATATTTTGAGCAGATAATTTCAAAATATTATAAAAGAACCGAAGGTCATTATCAAATTATATCAACTAAAAAGACGCCTTGATGGCTTCACCTACATCTCTGACATAGATAAGCTCTATGCCGTCGATTTTTGTATTTTCATCTTTGCATCCGAGGGGAAGAATACACTTTTTATAACCAAGACGTTTTATTTCCTGAATACGCTGATTACTTCCCTGCACAGCGCGCAATTCGCCCGAAAGACCTATTTCCCCAAGTAAAACCACATCAGGAGATACCGGTTTATCAAGATAGCTGGATGCTATCGCAACGGCAATTCCAAGGTCGACAGCAGGCTCATCAATACGGATACCGCCTACTACATTTATATATGCGTCATATGAACTGAGCATCATGCCAAGCCTCTTTTCAAGAATAGCAAGGATGAGTACAAATCTGTTGTAATCTATGCCTGCCGCTGTTCTTCTTGCCGAGCCGAAGGAGGATTTTGTAACCAACCCCTGAATTTCCGTAAGCACAGGGCGTGTACCTTCAAGCGTTGCCACAACACAGCTGCCGCTGACATTTTCCGGCCTGCCGCTGAGTAATGCCGCTGATGGATTTTTAACATCTATAAGACCTGAACTTGTCATTTCAAAAAGACCGATTTCATTAGTAGAGCCGAAACGGTTTTTCGCCGCTCTCAGCATACGATACGTGATATGCTTTTCACCCTCAAAATAAAGTACGGTATCGACCATATGCTCAAGAATTTTAGGACCTGCAATATTGCCGTCCTTGTTTACATGGCCGACAAGGATAATGGAAACCTCTTGCTGCTTTGCAACCTGCATAAGTGTCATCGTACATTCACGCACCTGTGTGATACTGCCTGGTGTTGATGCAATTTTAGGGTCAAATATAGTCTGTACCGAGTCGATTATAACAAATCTTGGCTTTTCATTCTCCATTGCAATAAGGATATCCTCAAGATTTGTCTCCGAAAGAATTTTTATTTTCTTAGATGATACATTGGTGCGCTGAGCTCTGAGCTTGATTTGAGGGAGTGATTCTTCGCCCGAAACATAGAGGACATTGTGTTCCTTTCCCAGATTCTCACAAGCCTGAAGAAGAAGCGTCGATTTACCGATACCAGGCTCACCGCTTATAAGCGTGAGCGAGCCATTGACAAATCCTCCGCCCAGCACTCTGTCAAGCTCGGATATTTCTGTCAGCACGCGCACTTCATCATTGATATCTATATCTTCAATATAAACCGCTTTTTTAACCGCGGATGAAAGTCTG
>SVKW01000074.1 GCA_015068285.1 Oscillospiraceae bacterium
TCGTCAGCTCACAGACCTTATCGGCTCCCTCTGCGACCTCACATCCGGCTCGGGCGACAAGGGCACACCTGTTGTTTACATCCAGGGTTACTTCTCCAACTTTGCATCTGACGCTGAATAATTTTTTCACTACACAATATAGAAAAGAGTGCTTATGCACTCTTTTTTATTATCAGCCTTCCCCTTGAGGGGAAGGGGGACCACTTGTGGTGGATGAGGTGTTATATGAATACAACTAATAATCCTAACCTTACCAAAAATGCAAAGCGTCTTCGCAAAAATATGACAAAAGAAGAGCGCCATCTGTGGTATGATTTTTTGAAATTATTACCGTTTACAGTAAACAGACAAAAAGTAATCGGTAATTACATTGTTGATTTTTACATAGCATCTTCAAAGATTGCTATTGAACTTGATGGTTCACAGCATTATGAGCTGAAAGGCTCGTTTAATGACTCCTTCCGTGACAGATATTTAAACGAACTTGGAATCACAGTGCTGCGATACTCCAATCTTGATATCAATAAAAATTTTGAATCTGTCTGCCAGGATATTCTCAACCATATTTCCCAATATTATAACTCTGATATTGATTCAAACTAACGCCACCTCATCCGTCAATCTACGATTGACACCTTCCCCTCAAGGGGAAGGCTTTTTTTATATTGCATCATATATAATATTGCATTTTTCAAAACCACCTTGAAAACTTGACAAAAATATATTATAATATATATTTGACGACAAATACGACTTACAAAGGAAACTTTTATGCAAAAAATGCTTTCGCAGCTTCGCCGCTGCATAGATGAATACAATATGATAGAGGAAAACGACAAGATTGTCGTCGGTGTTTCGGGCGGCAAGGACAGCACAGTCCTTCTCCGTCTTTTAGCCGAGCTTCGCCGTTTTTATCCTAAAAAGTATGAGCTTTATGCCGTTTCTCTCGACCTCGGAATGGGAATGGACTATTCCCCTATGGTCGAGCTTTGCAAACAGCTTGATGTGCCTTACATTATTAAAAAGACCGACATAAAGCAGGTGGTTTTTGATATCCGCAAGGAAAGTAACCCTTGCTCGCTGTGCGCCAAAATGCGCAGAGGCGCTCTCAACGATGTCACTCTGGAGCTTGGCGCAAAAAAGGTGGCTCTCGGTCATCACGAGGACGATGCAATCGAAACCTTCTTCCTCTCCCTTTTCTACGAGGGCAGACTCAACACTTTCATGCCTGTGACCTTCCTTGACAGAACAGGTGTGACACAGATTCGTCCGCTGCTCTATCTTTCCGAACGCAAAATTGCAAATTTTGCACAGCGCGAAAATCTGCCTGTGCTTCACAACCCTTGCCCTGCCGACAAGGTGACAAAGCGCGAGGATGTGAAGAAGCTTATCAAAGACCTTGAAAAGCAGTTCCCTGATCTGAAGAAGCACGTTTTCGGCGGTATTCAGAGATTGCCGCTTCCCGGCTGGGAACGGGAATAGTTAAATGAATTGCGTAAACGCATGAATTGGTTTCACCATGAATTGGCTTTGCCATGAATTGCATCTTCGATGCATTGATGTGCCTGCGGCGCTATTCAATAAACGCCCTACAGGCTACACCTCATCCGTCAATCTTCGATTGACACCTTCCCAAACGGGGTCCCCGACGAGCCTGCTCGTTGGGGTGTGAATCAAGGGGAAGGCTAAAGCCTCCTTTTGGTAAAGGGAGGTGCCCGCAGGGCGGAGGGATCGAAGCTCTTCATTGTTCACTTCTGCAAACCAAAGGAGATCCTTCACATTCGTTCAGGATGACAATGTTGATATCACCCCTTCCGCACCTCATACAGCTCGGTCTCCCCTGTTATGCCCAGCACTTTAGCCTGATTTATAATATGGGAATACTGGGCTTCGATGGCGTTCATCTCATAAATGCAGGCGCTTATCAGGTTCGGGTCGGTTATCTCATTGAAATAACTCCGCATACACATGAGCTGTGTCCGCGTATCTCTCGCTTTAAGACAAAGCTCGTTTATTTCCCGCTTGTTTTTCATAAAAGTTCCCCCTATGCTATGTATAGGTGTTCTGACTTGTTTATTGGACACCTATGTAATATATAATAATATTGCAGCCGCTGTTCAGCGGCTCCCCCCTACATTGTATAATTTTCCCATTTATATAAAATTCTATTCAGAAAGGAAGAAGATATGGCTGCAAAATCCAAACAGT
Source organism: Oscillospiraceae bacterium (assembly GCA_015068285.1). GTDB lineage: Bacteria > Bacillota > Clostridia > Oscillospirales > Butyricicoccaceae > SIG471. The sequence goes on from SVKW01000074.1 coordinate 2,209, forward strand.
ACGGCAACGAAAGCATATCCTCCCTCAAAGGTCCTGACCGTGTGCGAAAGCGCCCGGGCGTTATCTTCGGCTCAGACGGTCTCGACGGCTGTGAGCACTCATTCTTTGAAATATTGTCCAACTCGATAGACGAAGCCCGTGAAGGCTATGGCGACACTATCAACATCACATATTTCCTCGACAAATCCATTATGGTGGAAGACTTCGGCAGAGGCGTGCCTCTCGACTTTAACCAGAAGGAAAACCGCTACAACTGGGAGCTTATCTACTGCGAGCTCTATGCAGGCGGTAAGTACAACAACCAGTCGGGCGACACCTACGAGTATTCCCTCGGCTTAAACGGTCTCGGCTCGTGCGCCACTCAGTATGCTTCTGAGTTTATGACTGTTTCATCTTACCGTGACGGCTTCAAATATACCGTCAACTTCAAAAAGGGTGAAAATGTCACAAACACCGAAACAGGTCTTATCAAAGAGCCTCTCGAGCGGAAGAAAACAGGCACAGTCCAGCACTTCAAGCCTGACATCGAGGTTTTTACCGATATAAATATTCCGACAGAGTTTTTCACAGATGTGCTTAAAAAGCAGGCTGTTGTCAACGCAGGGCTGAAATTCGTTCTCAAAATCGAAACTGCCCCTAACAAGTTTGACAAGCACGAATTCCTCTATGAGCACGGCATAAGTGACTATGTTGCAGAGCTTGCAGGTGCAAACGCTCTCACATCTATCCAGAGCTTTTCGGCTGAAAAGCAGGGCAAGGACAGAGAGGACAAGGCTCCTTACAAGGTAAAGAGCGAAAGCTGCTTCTGCTTTGTTTCTTCGGGCGCCATCACACAGTATTATCACAACTCCTCATGGCTTGAGCACGGCGGCTCGCCTGACAAGGCTGTACGCTCGGCTTTTGTTTCGGCTATCGACAGCTATATCAAGCAGATTAACAAGTACAACAAAAACGAAAGCAAGGTCACATTCGGCGATATTGCCGACAGCCTTATCATCGTTACAAACAGCTTCTCCACCTTCACTTCCTACGAAAACCAGACCAAGAAGGCTATCAACAACAAGTTTGTTCAGGAGATGATGACCGAATACTTAAAGGCAGGTCTTGAAGTTTACTTCATCGAAAACAAGGCTGAAGCCGACAAGATTGCCGAGCAGATTCTCATTAACAAGCGTTCCCGTGAGCAGGCTGAAAAGGCTCGTCTCAACATCAAAAAGAAGCTTGCCGGCACTATTGACATCACAAACCGCGTTCAGAAATTCGTCGACTGCCGTTCACGTGACACAGATATCCGCGAGCTTTACATCGTGGAAGGTGACTCGGCTCTCGGCTCATGCAAGCAGGGACGCGACCCTGAGTTTCAGGCTATCATGCCTGTAAGAGGTAAGATTCTTAACTGCCTGAAGGCAGATTACGACCGTATTTTCAAGAGTGAGATAATCACAGACCTTATCAAAGTCCTCGGCTGCGGCGTTGAAGTAAAGAGCCAGCGCAAGGAGATTGCCTCCTTTGACCTTTCGGCACTCCGATGGAACAAAGTCATCATCTGCACCGATGCCGACTACGACGGTTTCCAGATCCGCTGTCTTATTCTGACAATGATTCAGCGCCTTACTCCACAGCTTATCGAAAAGGGCTATGTCTATATTGCGGAGTCTCCGCTTTATGAAATCACATACAAGGACAAGTCTTATTTCGCCTATACTGAGGCAGAAAAAGATGCCCTTATGAAGAAATTCGACGGCAAGAAGTACACCATCATGCGTTCAAAGGGTCTCGGTGAAAACGAGCCTGAAATGATGTGGGAGACTACAATGTGCCCTGACACACGCCGTCTTATCCGCGTTATGCCTGAGGATGCAGAGAAAACTGCCATTATGTTCGACCTTCTGCTTGGGGATAACCTTGCAGGACGTAAGGACCTTATCGCAGAAAAGGGCGCTCAGTATCTCGATTTAGCGGATATCAGTTAGTTTCCCTGCGGGAAATTAAGCATGGCTTGCGCCATATTAAGCAGCTTCGCCGCGAAGTTTGCCTGCGGCAAATGAAGTGTTTGCTTTGCAAACGATATTGTGCCTGCGGCGCTATTAAATAAACGCCCTTTGGGCTACACCTCATCCGTCAATCTTCGATTGACACCTTCCCAAACGGGGTCCCCGACGAGCCTGCTCGTTGGGGTGTGAATCAAGGGGAAGGCTGTAACTTCTAATTCCCTTTCCACAAGGAGAAAACATGAAACATAAATATATAGATCAGAACATCACAGAGACGCTTGAAAGCAACTATATGCCTTACGCCATGAGCGTTATCGTCTCCCGTGCCCTGCCTGAAATCGACGGTTTCAAGCCGTCCCACAGAAAGCTCCTCTATACAATGTATAAAATGGGGCTTCTCACAGGCGGACGCACAAAGTCTGCCAACATCGTCGGCCAGACAATGCGCCTTAACCCTCACGGCGATGCCGCCATCTATGAAACGATGGTGCGTCTTTCGAGAGGCAATGAGGCTCTCAATATGCCGTTTGTCGATTCCAAGGGTAACTTCGGCAAGGTTTACTCCCGCGATATGGCTTACGCCGCCGCACGATACACCGAAGCCAAGCTTGACGCTTTCTGCGCAGAGCTTTTTGGCGATATCGACAAGGACAGCGTCGATTTTGTCCCTAACTACGACAATACAATGAAGGAGCCTACCCTGCTCCCTACTTCATTTCCTAATATTTTGGTCAATCCAAATCTCGGTATCGCTGTTGGTATGGCGTGCAACATCTGCTCCTTTAATTTAGAGGAAGTCTGCCGCACAACGATAGAGCTTCTGAAAAACCCTGACCACGATATTTTATCCACACTCAAAGCGCCTGATTTTTCCACAGGCGCCGAAATTCTGTGGAATCGCAACCAGCTTGAAGATATATATGCAACAGGCCGCGGCTCTATTCGTCTGCGTGCAAAGTGGCACTATCTCAAGAAGGAAAATATCATCGAAGTCACACAGATTCCTTACACAACAACTGTCGAAGCTATAATCGACAAGGTCACCGAGCTTATCAAGGCGGGCAAAATCAAGGAAATCTCCGATATGCGTGACGAAACAGGTCTCAACGGCCTGAAAATCGCCATCGACCTCAAGCGCGGTGTCGACCCTGACCAGCTTATGCTCAAGCTTATGAAGATGACTCCGCTTATGGACTCCTTCTCCTGCAATTTCAACATCTTAGTTGCAGGCACACCGAAGGTTATGGGTGTCCGCGAGATTTTAAACGAATGGTCTGCTTTCCGCATCGAATGTGTCCGCAGAGCTATGTTCTTTGACCTGGGCAAGAAGAAGGAGCGACTTCATCTCTTAAAGGGTCTTAAGAAAATCCTTCTCGACATCGACAAGGCTATCAAAATCATCCGTGAAACAGAAGAAGATGCTCTCGTTGTGCCTAATCTTATGATTGGCTTCGGCATCGACAAGCTGCAGGCTGAATATGTGGCTGAAATCAAGCTGAGAAATATCAACAAGCAGTATATTCTCAACCGCATTGCCGATGTTGAAGACCTTGAAAAGGAAATCGCCGACCTTGAAGCCACAGTCAACGACATCAAAAAGGTCAAGAAAATCATCATCAAGCAGCTTGAACACATCATCAAGAAGTACCCTTCCCCAAGAAAGACAGAAATCGTACTCGACCATGAGGTTGAGGAATACAACGAAGAGGAAAACATTGAGGATTACGCCGTCAATGTATTCGTCACAAAGGAAGGCTATTTCAAGAAGATCACTCCCCTTTCCCTCCGTATGGGCGGCGAGCACAAGCTGAAAGAGGGCGACGAAATTATTCAGAGCTTTGAAACGACAAACAAGACCGATATTATCTTTATCACAAATAACGGTCAGGCTTACAAGGCAAAGCTCCACGAATTTGACGATACAAAGGCGAGCGTCCTGGGCGATTACATCCCTGCTAAACTCGGCATGGAGCAGGGCGAAAATGTTGTCTTTACATTTATTACAAAGGATTATTCGGGCGAATTGCTCTACTTCTTTGAAAACGGCAAGGCGGCTAAAATCCCTGTTTCAGGCTTTGAAACAAAGACAAACCGCAAGAAGCTGACTAATGCTGTAAGCACAGCTTCCCCTCTTGTTTCGGCCCTCCACATCACAGAAGATACAAGCGTGTTTATCGAAACATCGGGCGGCAGAGGTCTTTGCATCAATTCTGTCCTCATTCCGCTTAAATCCACAAAGACGACTATCGGCGTCAATACTGTAACGCTCAAGAAGAATCACAAGGTTGTTTCGGCGTGTCTTGCTGAAAAATCTGTGTATAAAAATCTCACACGTTACGCAAGCCGCGCAATCCCTGCTTCCGGCGCACTTCTCAAAGAGGAAAACCCTGTGGAGGTCCAGCTTACATTGGAATAGAAAAACTAAAAGCCTCCCCTTGTGAGGGGAGGGGGACCATCGAAGATGGCGGAGGGATTTGTCTTCCTCGTCCATCGCTCATTCAATGTCACTACTTTTCTTAAAAATCTCCATATTACACAAAAACAAACCGAAAAAATCTACAAAAAAAGAAATTTGCGTTTTTTGAAAACGAGAGAAAACGAGAGAAAAACGGAGCTTTTTAAAGTTCGTCCGAAAGTAAATTAAATTTTTGAAAAAAAGTGTTGACAATCGGATTTTCTTGGTTTATAATGTAAAAGCACTCGGGAAAGCTGACCCGTTTCCCGATGTATGGTTTATTTCAGATTTTAAAATATTTAAGTTATAACAAGGAGCACAACTATGTCAACTTATATGGCAAAAACAGAAAACGTTGAGCGTAAGTGGTACATCATTGACGCTGCTGGCCAGCCAATGGGCCGCGTTGCTGCAAAGGCAGCTGCTATCCTCAACGGTAAGCACAAGGTAACATACACACCACACGTAGACTGCGGTGACTATGTAATCATTCTCAACTCCGAAAAGGCAGTTCTCACAGGCAAGAAGCTCGTTCAGAAGTACTACTACAGACACTCCGGTTATGTAGGTGGCCTCAAGGAAACACAGTATAAGACACTTATGGCTACAAAGCCAAACCTCGCTATGACACTCGCTGTAAAGGGTATGCTTCCAAAGAATTCCATCGGCCGTCATTCTCTTAACCGCCTTAAGGTATTCGCAGGCAGCGAACACACACACGCAGCTCAGCAGCCAACAGTCTGGGCAGAATAATCAGGGAGGTAATTAGACAATGTATCAGCCAAAGAAAGCTTATTTTTACGGCACAGGCAGAAGAAAGAGCTCTGTAGCTAAGGTTCACCTCTTCCCAGAAGGAACAGGTAAGATCACAATCAACAACCGCGAACTCGACAACTACTTCGGTCTTGAAACACTCAAGCTCATCGTTCGTCAGCCACTCGCAGAAACAAATCTTCTCGACAAGTTTGACATCAACGTAACAGTTCTCGGCGGCGGCTTCACAGGCCAGGCAGGTGCTATCCGTCTCGGTATCGCACGTGCTCTCCTCAAGTTCGACGCAGAACTCCGTCCAGCACTCAAGAAGGCTGGCTTCCTCACACGTGACCCACGTATGAAGGAAAGAAAGAAGTACGGTCTCAAGGCTGCTCGTCGCGCACCACAGTTCTCCAAGAGATAGTTTCTTTTACAAAGCTTTATATATCCCGGAAGTTTCATCGCTTCCGGGATTTTCTTTTTGAGAACAGTGGTGTCCTCGCAGCATAGCTGCTGTGGTCGGAGGCTAAAAATATGCCACCGGCATATTTTCTTAACGCCCCGACAGTTCTCCAAGAGATAGTTACTGCCCGAATGGGCGATTTCACACAGCACTCACGAAAGTGGGTGCTGTTTTTTTGTTTTCCTTCTCCCCTTGCAAGTTCGTGAAATTACACAAATTCCAAGCTCCTCACAGTTATATTTTTGTTATCATAACAGAGTGTATTTTACCTTTTTATCTCAAAAAATGTCATAATTTACATATTATTCACAAAATATACCGCCTGTTTGTTCATATTTATCAAAAATATTTTTATCCCCTGCAATATTATAACCACTTTGCTATTGTTGACTTATATGTTAAAAAATGCTATACTATACTGTGCTATTTTTATTTGAAAGGAGTCCATTGTTATGACAAGAATCAAGACAGTTGCAACAAGAAACATCAAGAAGTCTGTCAAGACAGGCGGCTGCGGCGAATGCCAGACATCCTGCCAGTCTGCTTGCAAGACATCCTGCGGCGTTGCAAACCAGCAGTGCGAAAAGACAAACGGCAGAAAGTAATTTTTCAGACCGCTGCCCTGAGCGGGTGGCGGTCAGCTTTCAGATATCAGCAGCCGTAACTTTACGGCTTTGTAAGGAGTTAAAATGATTCACCAGTATAAACTTAACGGATATAACATCGTCCTCGATACAGCCAGCGGCTCTGTCCACACAGTTGACGAAGTGGCTTACGATATTATCGGAATGTACAAGGAAAAGACGGCAGAAGAAATCACAGACATCATTCTCGAAAAATACAGCGCTGACCCTTCGGTTACAGCGGAAGAAATCGCCCTCTGCCTTGAAGATATAAAAGAGCTTGAAGCAAACGAGCTTCTCTTTTCGGAAGATAAATACGAATGTCTTGCAAAGGATTACAAGAATAACACAAATGTCGTAAAGGCTTTGTGCTTACATATCGCCCACACCTGCAACCTCAACTGCTCCTATTGCTTTGCCAGCCAGGGCAAATATCAGGGCGAAAATGCTCTTATGAGCTTTGAAACAGGCAAGCGCGCCTTTGATTTTCTCATTGAAAACTCGGGCACACGCAGAAATCTTGAGGTCGATTTCTTCGGCGGCGAGCCTCTTATGAACTGGGATGTTGTTGTAAAGCTTGTTGAATATGCACGAAGCATTGAAAAACAGCACAACAAGAACTTCCGCTTCACTCTCACAACAAACGGTATGCTTCTCGACGATGATAAGTTCGACTTCCTCAATAAGGAGATGAGCAATGTTGTCCTCAGCCTTGACGGCAGAAAGCAGGTCAACGACCATTTCCGCGTCGACTACAAGGGAAAGGGCAGCTATGATATCATCGTGCCGAAGTTCAAGCGTTTTGTTGAAAGCCGCGGCGGCAAGAATTACTATATGCGCGGAACATTCACACATAACAACACAGATTTCACAAACGACATCTTCCACATGGCTGACCTTGGCTTTACAGAGCTTTCGATGGAGCCTGTTGTATGCCCGCCGGGTGACCCTTATGCCCTCACAGAGGCAGATATGCCTGTGATTTTTGAACAGTATGAGATTCTCGCAAAGGAAATGCTCAAACGCAAAAAGGAAGGCAGACCTTTCACATTCTATCACTATATGCTCGACCTTGAAAACGGACCTTGCATTTACAAGCGCATCACAGGCTGTGGCTCGGGCACAGAATATATGGCTGTTACACCTTGGGGCGAGCTTTATCCTTGCCATCAGTTTGTAGGCGACAGCAAGTACAGCCTTGGCAACATCTGGGACGGCGTAAAAAATACTGCCGCTCAGGATGAGTTCAGAAGCTGCAACGCATATTCCCGTCCAGAATGTAAGGATTGCTGGGCAAGACTTTACTGCTCGGGCGGCTGTGCGGCAAACTCATACCATTCGACAGGCAGCATCGCAGGCGTATACAAGTACGGCTGTGAGCTTTTCAAAAAGCGCATGGAATGTGCTATCATGATGCAGATTGCCGAAGGTGAAGAGGAATAATTTAATAAGGCACTCGTGAAAACGGGTGCTTTTTGTTTGCATATTCTGCGGCTTTATGCTATAATATCTGCAAACTACAAACGGAGGTGTTCCTATGTATTATCACGCATCGCCTGTAAAAGATATTGCTCAGCTTGAACCGCGAATTTCCAACCATGGCACTCCTCTCATTTATTTTTCCAGAAA
>SVKW01000075.1 GCA_015068285.1 Oscillospiraceae bacterium
GCGTTGCAGGCAGAGTTCTGGGCTATGCGCAGCAGAGATGGGGCAAGTACAGCCTTATCATCGAAAACGGCAGCCCTCGTCTTGCCGCAACAGACACTATGGTTCACGAAATGACCCACATCTGGCAGTATCTCAACTGGGATAACAAGCAGGTGCTCCAGACTTATGGTATGGGATGCCCTGAATGCACACAGATTGCCCGCCTTATCGTTTACGAAGGCATGGCAATGTGGTCTGCAATTCAGTATCTCTATCAGATAGGCGAAACATATTACGCTTCCCAGCAGGAGGCTCTCGCCATGAGAAGAAACGATGTCTACGGCGTCGGCTTCAAGCTCTACTGCGAGCAGTATCCGCTGGTGCGCGATTCTTCAATTATCAGATACTCTCCGTTTACATCCTTCCCGACTATCGACCCTGACAAGGTCAAGGCCATAGTCAAGGCAAGCTGTAATAAGCCGGATTGTATGTGTTAAGAAAGGAGGTACGCTATGCCGTTTGAAAAATACAATGCCGTTATAACAAGGCTGAATGCCATAAATAATGACATCAACAGCGCAAAGGATAAGATAAGGGCTATCAATGAAGAGCGTGTCGGGGATATTCCCCAGCGCATAAAGAACATTGAAGACCAGCTTGAAAAGATAGATGAATATCTTCTCAAGGTGAGAGCCTTTCAGGACCTTGCCAAGAGAAATATCACAAGCCTCAATGTGCAGACGATAGACGCCCCTCCTGATTACAGAGTCAGTCTCAGACGTCTCAGAGACTGGTCTCTTATGATTACACCAAACAGCAACGACGACCCTTATGCCCAGCGCGTCTATGTTGTGGCAAAGTGTGACGAATTCTTCCTTGAAAAGAAGAAGAATGAGTTTACACAAAAGCTTGAACAGCTTAAAAATGACAGGGAAATCGGCGCTACAGAGGCTATAAAACAGCTTAACGAGCAGATTGCAGAGTATGAAAACCAGCTCGATCAGTTTGCCAACAGCGTTGAAGTGGCTGAGCTTTCTGCCGTTGTCGTTTCGCAGAATATGCGCCTCTGGATGGAGGAAGCGCCGCAGGAATATGCTAATTTTGCATCGTCACGCAGCTCTGCTCCCGGCGCATACGCTCTGCCTCTGCCATTCGGCGAAAGACAGAGCGAAAAGCTCAAAACTCTTATGGGAAAGTTCTATGACGAAGTTAACGGCCGAGTTCTCATTCCTGTTGAGTTTGAGCCTGAGAAGGAGTATATTCTCACAATAAACTGCGCCTCCTCCCGTTCAAGACAGCTTGACAAGGGCTTGCAGAACTTTATTTTAAGCCAGATAAACAACAGCGAAGCAGGCCTGCGTAAGGTGTATGTCCTCGATGGTATGCGTTATAATTCGGCAGCCATCGGCTCGCTTAAACAGCTTGAGGGCACTTTTGCCCTCGAGCAGATACCGAGAAATCCTGAGCAGATGACAAGCACCCTTGAAAAGATTGTATCGGGGCTTTCCGATATGGACGATGCCCTTGAAATGTGCGACTCCGTGGCTGAATACAACAGCAAGAGTGACGCGGGCAAGCGTCTGCCCCATTCGACAGTCATTCTCTATGGCTGGCCTAATTCATTCTCAGGCCGCGACAAAGAGCTTCTCAGCCGCATAATGACAAATTATGAGCGTTATGGCTTCTCGTTTGTCACAGTTACATATTCGGGCGGCGAAAAGCTTAAGGAGGACAGGTCATATATGCCTGAATACGCTCTCGGCAATGCAATACGCATTACAATGGGGCGCAAGGATACAAAGATCGCCTTTTCGGAAGAAAATGAATACCGCTTCACATGGTATACGATGGGCGATGCCCTCCCGGAAAGCTATGCCGAAACTCTCAGGGCTAACAAGATAACAAAGGATACCATCGGCAACGAATATCCGAAGCGTTATCCTTATAATGGTATCGGCGATTACACAAGACAGTATAAGAAAATCGAGCTTCCTGCCGGCATCGATGGCAAGGACAACGCCCATTTCCTGTCCTTTGAAAACGAAAACTTCGCCGCATATCTCATGGGCGCATCGCGCTCAGGTAAGTCGACACTTATCCACACCCTCATTGCAGGCATTATAAGAAATTACCACCCTGACAATGTGGAGCTGTGGCTTGCCGACTTCAAACAGCTTGAATTCAAGCGTTATATAAAGCATCTTCCGCCTCACATCAAGTATGTTCTGCTTGACGAGTCGCCTGAGCTTGTGTATGACCTTATCGACAAGCTGACAGACGAGATGCTGGAAAGACAGAGAATTTTTGCCGTCAAGGGCGTTCAGCGTATCGACCAGATCGACCCGACTACCCTCAGTAAGCCTATGCCTGTCATCTTCGTCATTCTCGATGAATTTTCCATTATGTCTCAGGCTATTGCCGAATCCTCGGTATACAAGCTGAGACTGCAGAATATTCTGGCAAAGGGCGCCGCTCTCGGAATAAGATTCCTCTTTGCCAGCCAGACATTCACAACAGGCGTAAGCGGTCTTACATCGACAGCACGCGCACAGATTCAGCAGAGAATCGCCATGAAGGCTTCCAAGGAGGAAATCAGCGAAACTTTAGAGCTTTCATCCTCCCTTAAAACCGAGCAGGTGAGAAACTGGATCGATGCTCTGCCTCCGCATTATGCCCTCATCAAGCACCGCACACAGGGCGAGGACCCTCATCTTGAGGTAAAGCGTCTGTATGCCATGTATTATCCTGATTATAAGGTTCGTGATGATATGATCGACGATATAAATAAGTCGATGCACAAGTCGGAAAATTATAATCCTATGGACATCACAAGCTATGTGGATAAACGCCCCGTTCTCGTCGACGGCAACACCTTTGAAGCCTTTGACGAAAAGGCGTTTATGGACGAGGTGGCAAACTATAAGAATATCCACGCTTCCGACCTTGTGGGCGACGAAATGTTCGTTGCCTTCGGCACACCGCGAAGAATGGTCAGCATGAAGCTTTCTGCCGTTTCCAACGAAACAAGAGAAAATATCCTGCTCGTAGGCCGTCAGGCTGAGCAGCAGACGAGCGCCGCAGTGCTTCTCTCTGCAATGCGTTCATATAAGCTACAGGGCGGCAGAGTGCAGGTGTGGGCTTATGGCAAAAACCGTATGTTCAGAGCCTTTAAAAAGACATTCCAGCACTTCGGCTTTGAGATTATTGAAGATATCGACGCAGTATGCGATGAAATCCGCACTCTCAGGGCTAAAATGGAAAAGCGCGAAACTGACAACCGCCTCATAGTCATGATAGGCATTGACAGAATAGCAATGGACTTCGGCTTTGTGGACGGCGGCTCAAAGGCAGAAACGACAGAGCAGATGGCTGAAATTAAAAAGGTGACGGAAAATACAGCCGCATTGGTTACAACCGATGCTCAGGAAAGAGAGCATGAGTACACAATGGCGTGGGGCAAGCTCAAGCGTGAGCTTAAGAAGAAACTCAGAGCAGAAGGCGTTTCCGAAGCTGATATGGATGCCATTTTCAAAGAAGAAAGAGCCAAGCTCAAAAAGGAAATGGGGCTTGACACCCCTGCTCCTGCGGCACAGCCTGAAAAGACAGAGTCTCCGAAGGCAGAGGAAAAGCCTGCCGAAAAGACAGGCGGAGCATATAATGCCTCTGACGACCTTGTATATATCCTCAAGCAGGGCAGCCGCCTGGGCTACCACTTTATGATGCACCTTAACAGCATCGAGGACATCAAAACAACAGGGCTCAGAACCGATTATTTCCGTTACCGTCTCGGCTTTGCAATGTCGGCAGACGATTCGAGAGATATTTTCGGCTCAAAAATTGCAAGCCTGCTTCCTGAAAGAATATGCCAGTATGACGACAAGATGGACAGCTATTCCTTCCGTCCGTATCTCAATAAGGATACCGGATGGGACGGCTGGTATGTCGATGAAAACGGCAAGGCAGTAAGCCCGTTCGAAGCATAAATATTATGGGCGGGACTTTGCGCCCGCCCTGCAAATTTGCACCTGCCTCCCTTGCCTAAAGGGAGGGGGACCACCGTCAGGTGGTGGAGGGATATAATATAAAATATCTCCGAACCACAAAACAACAAAAAGGGGGAAATTTATATGACATGGATAGATGAAGAAGCTTATCAGAACATGATAAATGCGCTCAATAACTTTGTAAAGCAGGTCACAACTCAGTGTGACATTATTGATAAGGCTGCGCAGGACTGTGTTGACAATACAGATGATGAAAATGTAAAGCCAAGCGCAGATGCTCTTGCAGGTCATATCAAAAACATCAAGGCACAGTTCCCGGTAGTGGAGCAGGTTATCAAGGCTCTCGAAGAACAGCTTGAAAAAGCAAGAGAAGCCAGAAGAAAAGCCGAAGCAGCGGCTAATCAGTAAAAGGGGGAGCAGACTATGGCAAAATATGCAGCAAGTGAAGAAGGTATCCTCGCTATAAAGACTATGGCGGCTGCTATTGTTTCGGCAGGCGAAAAGATCACAGAGCTTACAGGTGCTCTCCAGACAGTTATCGACGATAATCCGAATACACTCGGCCCTCATGTCAACAGCCTTGAAGGTGTAATTCAGGCTATCGACAAGGAAATCAAGGATGCAACAGAGCCGATAAACGGCATTTCTGATGCTCTTGAAGATATTGCAGATGTATATCAGGACATCGTTGACGATAACAAGATAGCAGGAGTGGGAAAATAGCAGGCTCCGCCGGAGCCGGCAGTGCCGCAGCAGGCATTGCGGCGGGAGCATCTGGAGGGGCAGGAAGTGCAGGCGGCACATCGCCGCAAGGCACGCAAGGCTCTTCCTCCGGCACAAATACAATAGAATCAATAAAAACATGGATAACCAGGATAAATCCACATTACGGCAATCCGTTCTTTCCGAAAAGCTCGGTCAACTGCGGAGCCTGCGCGCTTGCAGTTGAAAGGCGTCTCAGCGGTGATGACCTTAATGCGACAGCAGGGCTTAAAAATATCGGTACAGATGCGGGAATGGAGCAGGCAACAGGCAAAAAATGTGTCTATATGGATGTAAAGGATATTGAAGCCATTCTCAAAATGCGTGGCAAGGGCTCACATCTTATAGTTGGCATCAACAGACGCCTGCCTGACGGTACAGCAATTTCGGGACATTGGTTCAATGTGTTTTATGATGGAAATGAGATATACACCGTTGAAGGTCAGTCGGGCGAAATATACGAATGGCCTCACGATTACGGATATATCTCTGAATGGTGCGCTCTTGTTTAGGAGGTCGCTATGAAAATTACAAAAGAACAGGCTCAGCTTGTTTCAAAATTACTCAGAATAACAGAAGAAGAGGCTGTGAAATACAGCCACGAGGTTGAAGGTGTGGATGCGGTGTATATCAGTATCCCGGAAAAGGGAGGAGCATCTATGCTTGTTTCACCTGACCTTGAGGTGCTTTATGCCATTTCGTCTGTCAGCTTTGACAAACATCTTGAAGCGTATAAATTGGGCATGCGTACACCTATTGAGGCATTTGAAGAATAATTATAGTGCAGGCGCGGGTTTCCTGCGCCTGCCGATAACCTTGAAAATAAACACATTTATATAGATTACGGAGGGAAACTTATGGAATGGAAAATAGCGTTGTTTGCAGCCGTGGCTGTGTTCATTCTCTGTATTTTTGCGGCATACCGCCTGCGAAAGACAAAGAATAAGCTGCTTAAGCCGCTCAGCCTGCTGTTTGCAGGGGTATTTCTTGCCCTTGTCTGCCTGACTGTGCCTGTTTACCTTGAAGAATATGCAGGGCAGTCGATGAAATGGCTCAAAACCCTTGTTATGTCATGCTATGGCGCAGGCAAGACTTTCCTTATTGACGGCGAGATGGAGCTTATGGCTTTTGAATCGGCAGCGGAGGGTGGATATATATACAAAGCGTATATAATGCTTGCTTCTATACTTTATGTAGTGGCTCCTGCCCTCACATTCAGCTTTGTTTTGTCATTTTTTAAAAATCTTGCGGCTTACAGAAATTTTGCGGCAAGCCGCTCAAAGGATATCTATGTCTTTTCCTGCCTTTCCGAGCGCTCACTTGCCCTTGCGAAAGACCTTATGAAAAAGCCGGGAAGAGCTGTCGTTTTCTGCTCGGTAAGCGATGAAACTGATGCCGACCTCAGGGAAAAAGCCGACGATATAAATGCGATTTGCTTTAAAAAGAGTATTTCCCTTGTCAATTTCAAGCTGAGAAACAGCGCAAGACAGCTCCATTTCTTTGCGATAAACGACGGCGAAGCTGACAATATCTCTGCCGCTCTCCAGCTTATTGAAAAATATAAAAATGAGGACAACACCCATCTCTATGTCTTTACAACAGGTATTTCGGGCGAGCTTCAGCTTGCCGCTGTCGATAAGGGCAAAATGAAGGTGAGAAGAATAGACAGCACACGCTCGGTCATCAACCGTATCCTTTATGAAGAAGGTCATAAACTTTTTGAAACTGCTGTGCCTGTGGAAGACGGCGAAAAGAAAATCACAGCCGTGATAGTCGGTCTGGGCGCTTACGGTATGGGTATGGTAAAATCCCTTGCCTGGTATGGCCAGATGTACGGCTATAAAATCGAGATAAACGGCTTTGACAAGGATAAAAATGCCTTTGACAGACTTTGTGTTGACTGCCCTGAGCTTATGAGCGAAAAGTATAACGGCGTCTATGTAAAGGGCGAGGGCTGTTATACTATCAATATCAATTCGGATGTGGATGTGGACACAAAGAAGTTTGCCGACAGGATTATGGCGCTGAAAGATGCAACTTATGTCATAGTTTCTCTCGGCAATGACGAGAAAAATATAGAAACTGCCGCATATCTCCGTATGCTTTTCGAGCGAAACGGAGCAAAGCCTGTTATCCAGACTATAGTTTATGACAGCGAAAAGAAGCGTGCGCTTGCAGGTATTAAAAATTACCGCGGACAGAGCTATAATATTGACTTTATCGGCGATATCGAGTCGATTTATTCGGAAAATGTCATAGTCGATTCCGAGCTGGAAAGAGATGCTCTTGAGCGCCATCTCAAATGGGGCAAGGAGCAGGATTTCTGGGACTATGAGTATAATTACCGCTCGTCAATCGCAACGGCAATTCATTTCAGGGCGAGAAAGTCCTGCGGCATAGCCGGTATGAATAAGGCTACAGAGCAGCTTACAACAGAGGAAAGAGACAGCCTTGAGGCTCTTGAGCACATGAGATGGAATGTGTATATGCGGTCGGAAGGCTATGTATTTTCAGGCTCACAGGATAAAAAGAGCCGAAACGACCTGGGCAAAATGCACCATGACCTTGTGGATTTTGACAAGCTTGACGATGAAACAAAGCGCAAGGACAGCAATGTAGGTGCACGATAACAGGGCGATGCGGCATGACTTCGTCGCGGATTGAATAAGCGGAATGTCGAGGGCGCCATTACATGCAAGGAATCTCTATAGCCTCCCTCTGTGAATTCACCCCACAAAGCGGGCTTTGCGGGGATCCCATTATCGGGGAGGTGGCAAAACCGTAGGTTTTGACGGAGGGAGAGAAATTTATCAAATCCATCGGAGACACCGAAACTGTCAACTGTCCATTGTCAATTTTCAATTGTTGATATAGGGGCGGAGATTCTTCACTTCGCTCAGAATGACACCGCTTTTCTTGCCTCCTTCTCCTATAAGAGAAGGCTTTTTCACAGGGAGGTACTATGAAAGATATATTTATAAGTTATAAATCTCAGGATTACGACACAGCAAAATGGGTGAGAAATTACCTTGTGAAATGCGGGCTTTCTGTCTGGATGGCCCCTGAGGATATTCCGGGCGGAGGCAGCTATGCCGCCTTTATTCCCGATGCCATTGAAAACTGCAAGGCTTTCGTCCTCATTCTTTCCGATAAGGCTCAGCACTCAAAATGGGTGAAGCGCGAGCTTGACCAGGCGATAAATAATGACAAGGAAATACTGCCCTTTATGATTGAAAAGACAGAGCTTACCAAGGAATTCAGGTTTTATCTTGCCAATATTCAGGGCTATCCTGCATATATTGATATGCCCGGTCAGCTTATGGAAATGACGCAGAAAATTCTCACTTTGCCGGGTATTGAGGTCAACAAGCCTGAGGAAAAGAAGACGGCTGTGAAGGCTGCAAGACCGCAGGTGCAGAGAAGGGAGCCAAGCTTTTTAGGGTTAGGACTTAAAACAGATGCCGATAAGTTCCGCTATGCCGTGGAGGAAAGCGCAAGGCTTTACGATAACCCTGAATCGACAATTGAGGACAGAAACAGAGCCTTTGAGCTTCTCGAATGGGCGGCACGAATGGGCGACCCGGAAGCGGCATTCCGCTTTGGTGCCCGTCTTGTAAACGGCAGGATAAAGCTTAAAGATGTCAACTCGAAAGAGCGCGGTATGTATTATATAGACAGAGCCGCAGCCCGCGGTCACATAGGAGCCCGTATGGCTATTGACAAATACTGCTCGCTCGTCTATCAGAGGGAGGTCGGCTCAAAAATCCCTCCGCAGGCGCCAAGTCCTCTCCGTGATTTCAACAACTGGCCTATAAAAATCAAGCACAAGGGCAAGCTCACTCCTGTGCAGTCAGAGCTTATGTTTCTCGACAATGAAAACGTCCTCTTTCTCGATGTAAAGGCAAATATTCTCGTTATGGACGAGGAGGTTGTGGACAGAGAGCGGTTTCTTAAAGCTGTCGAGGACGGATTCACAGCATGGGAAGGGGAATATACGGTGTTTGGCGGGCAGAAGCTGAATATCGTCGTCAATGTCCACTTCAGTGAATTTGCCTTTATCGGCTGTGTGAACATAGCTTCCATGAAGGGCAGCGCTATGAAAAGCGCAATAAAAGTGGCGGCGGCACGAGGACATGAGATGCAGAGTCAGCTTTCCGACATAGCCAATTCAAGCACATCTTTCACAACGGCAGGCAAAAAATGGTCGGTACGCTCTGCCAAGAATATTTTTATAGATAATCCGACAGGTCGTTTTGATGACTATGAAATGATAAAAAAATCCGTAAGATGGGAATTCGGCTCGATTCTCGGTCTTAGCTCAATGCTTAAACGCAATGGGGAAGAGGAAATCTTTATCCCGAAGGGTACATACCCTGAGCTCGATCCGTATTATATCGAAAACGGCAGATATAATCTTCTTATGTGCAACGGACGAGGAATGATAAGCAATAATGATATCGAAATGGTCGTCCTTGCCCTTTCGGAGAATGAAATGCAGTATTATGTCGAGGATGCCCAGGGCAATAAGCCGTCCAAAGCCCTCGGCAAGGGAAATTAGGAAAGCTTTTGCTTCGGAATAACAGGTTATTTTAAAGCTTCTCCTTTTTCAAAGGAGGGGTGGTACACGAAGTGTGACGGAGAGGTATGTTATTCAATCCGCCTATGACACCTTATATCTGCGAGGTGGAATGTAATCACTGCAGGTGTATGTAATCGGCTTGCGCAAACCGCTGGAAAGATTCTTCACTTCGTTCAGAATGACAGCCTTAACTTGACTCCCTCAGACGAGGGAGCTGGCAGCCGTAAGGCTGACCGAGGGAGTGAATTTTATTTAATGCATCGCAGATACCACACCTTTTCACTTTTACTTATTACATTATCTGCAGGCGTCTGTTTAATTATTACAACTGATATTAAATCTGAGGAGAAAATCCTATGAAAGATATATTTATAAGCTATAAATCTGAGGACATAGAGCAAGCGCGCAAGGTGAGGGATCATCTTGAAAGCGAAGGTCTTTCTGTCTGGATGGCGCCCGACAGCATTACGGGCGGCGCAAGCTATGCGGCAGAAATTCCGCCTGCAATTGACGGTGCAAAAGTGTTCCTCCTTGTATTTACAAAAAACACACAAAGCTCAAAATGGGTTTCCCGTGAGCTTGACAGAGCTATAAACGGAAATAAGATTATCATTCCGCTTATGTTGGATGACTGTCTTCTCAATGACGAGTTCAGCTTTTATCTCACCAATGTTCAGCGCTATCCCGCCTTTGAAAATTACAGTAAATCGCTGAAAAAGATGACCGATGAGATAAAGAATTATCTCGCTCCGCAGGTGCAGGAAAAGCCTGAACCGCCGGAGCCA
>SVKW01000076.1 GCA_015068285.1 Oscillospiraceae bacterium
CTGTCGAGCAGCTTTACATCATAGACGGGGAGGTATATTATCTCGATAAAGAGCATCGGCTGATTAAATACAGGGAAGAAAAAATTATTCATAATTTTCCAGATGAAAATGTTGTATGGGCAGAGGAAACAAAGCGGTTTTTATACCCTGACGGCGAAAAAATATCAGCCTTTGATTTGGAAACCTCTGGGAAAATATGGAGTCTTGATATAACAGCAGACCATATTTATTTTGCCGACAGGGAGTATATTTTTTATGAAAGAAATGATGAATATTTCTTCTGGAATGTTCGTGAGAAAGCCGAAAAACAGCTTGATTACGATATAAAATATGTGTTTGACTGGGATGACGGCAGGATTTTGTACCATGACAGCAAATCTGACCTCAATGTCCTCGATTATGACAAATGGGAAAATATGGTAATTCCTGCCTTGAATGATGAAACTGTTGAAACATCCTGTGCCTGTCTTGCAAAGGACAGCATTTACTACAGCCGTTACCCTGATTCAGAGCTGAAAAAGGTGTCGCTTCGCGATGGTTCACTTGAAAGGCTGACCAACATTCGGGTTGATGAGCTTGCGCTTGAGCCGCTCAGGGACGGAGTGCTTATACTTGTTCACAAATATGTGGACAGCTCGCCGGATACAGCCCTTGTCAGGGCAGACAAAGATGGCAATTACGAGCGACTGACAGAGTATGGCAAGCCTTATTATCCTTATAATGGCAAAACAGGCCGCCTTGTCACAGACGGCAATATCTATGCTTACGCCATCGCAGGACAAAATGAAATCGTCACAGGCAAAGTTTCGTAGGGGCGAGCATTGCTCGTCCGCGCAGATAATGTAGGGGCGGGTTTCCATGCCCGCCCGACTGTTATACACAAAAACACCCATTTACGGGTGTTTTTTATCATACAGGTTTATTATAGTTTTTCCTGTTTTATAAGCATAACGCACAGCTTCATACGCGCCGCCGTTATGATGTTCAAGATAACATATAACAAGGTCAGAGCGGTCGATGATGTGGTGATTCCGTATAGTGATTGCCGATTTAAAATGCGTTTGGGAAGATTGTTCGCAGATTTCAACCGAATCAAAATAATTTTCAAAAGCCTGTTGATTTTTTGAAAAATCAGCGGTAATATATGGCAAAACCAATGTCATAGAACAATTATCTCCCTTGACACGATGGACGAGTGACGCGACAAAGCGATCAAACTCTCCGTTTCTGCCAACGAGAAACTCAGTGAACTCATGCTTTGACAGTATATCGTTCAGAAGTTCCAGTAGCTTCGGCTCACATAAAGTGTGAGCATAAAAATCCCTGTGACCGAAAAAGGCGCAAGTAAATATTTCCATAATATCACTCCTTAAAAAATAGATATACCATATATCTATTTACCACATTATAACATATCATTCGGATAAAATAAATATACAATATATTTATTTTGGAGTGATTTTATGGCTGTTAAAAGTGTTTCTATAAGAATTGAAGAAGAGATGCTAAAGAAAATAGGGTATGTAGCTGATTATGAGGGCAGAAGTGTAAACAGTCATGTTCTTGTTCTGATAAGAGAAAATATCAAAGCCTTTGAGGAGACGCATGGTGCTATTGAGGGCGAGATAAATCCCGATGTCAATGTCAAGCCAACGCATAAATAAAAAATACAGCCGAAATGGCTGTATTTTTTTATTCAAATCCGCCGCAGGCACATAACTTTACTCGGCTCCCTCTGACGAGGGAGCTGTCGAGTGAATGCGAGACTGAGGGAGAGAATTTCTTATCAGATGTGATTTATCATACATCGCGGAATGTCGGGGCACAATTCCATGCGCACCACCACCTCACAATAACTCCCGACTTTCAATTTTCAACTCTCAACTCACCAATTCCCCCTTGCAAATCCCTGCATTATATATTATAATATACCTATAAAAATCAAATTACGGAGGAAAAACTTATGCAATACAACCAGCAGCGCGTTATTGACCGTATGATCGAAATGATCAAGATCAACAGCGTATCTTATCACGAAGGTCCAATGACAGACTATCTCCAGAAGTATTTTGAAGACCTGGGCTATGAAGTTTACCGCGACAACGCAGGCGAAAAGATCGGCGGCGACCATGGCGGCAACCTCATTATCCATATCGGCGGCGACCTTCCTGGCGAAGGCATCGTTCTCAATGCTCATCAGGACACAGTTGAGCCTGGTATCGACATCGAGCCTGTTTTTGAAGACGGCATCCTCAAGAGTAAGGGCGACACAATCCTTGCAGCCGACGATAAGAGCGGTATCGCAATGATTATGGAAATGCTCGATGTTCTCAAGGAAACAAAGACTCCTCACCGTGACCTCTGGGTTCTCTTCACAATCTGCGAAGAAAACGGTATGCACGGCGCAAAGCAGCTCGACTATGACAAGCTTCCATGCAAGAATATTTTCTCCCTCGACGGCGCAGGCAAGGTCGGCGGTATGCTCAAGAGCGGTGCAGGTAAGGACGCTCTCGAAATCACATTCCACGGCAAGATGGCTCACGGCGGCATCGAGCCTGAAAAGGGCATCAACGCTATCGCAGTTGCAGCTTCGGCTATCTCCCGCATCAAGTTCGGTCGTATCGACCCTGAAACAACATCCAATATCGGCAGAATCGAAGGCGGCGGCGCTACTAATGTCGTAACAGATAAGGTCACATTCACTTGCGAAGTTCGTTCTCACTCCCAGAAGCAGATCGACGATCAGGTTGAAGTTATCTGCAAGGCTTGCCGCGACGCAGCAGCAGAATGGGGCGCAACTGTCGATATCGAAATCGACCACTTCTGCCCACCTCACAAGCCAAATACAGAAAGCTTTATGTACAAGGCAATGCAGCACATCCTTACAACTGAGGGTTACGAAATCCGCTACGGCGTATCCAACGGCTCCGGTGACTCCAACATCTTCTCCGGCCACGGCTTCAACTGCTCCGGCCTTTCCACAGGTATGCACGATGTACATACAACTAACGAATACATGGAATTCGATACATTCCAGAAGGCATTCGACGTTCTCTGGAGAATGCTCACAGAAGAAGACCTCATCAAGTTCCAGAAGTAATAATGTAAATAAATGGAAAAAGACCGTCATCATGGCGGTCTTTTTTGCTGTGGGGTGCTAATTTATAGTTTGTGATGAATAAAGTTGACAATATATATATTATATGATATAATGTATATATAATAGTAAAATGGAGGTGTTTATATAAGTATGAAGAAAGTTATGTGCATATGTGTTGTATTGTCTATTATGGTTTCTGTGAGTGCTGGAGCTACAGATAAACCACTTTTATATTGGCACGCTACTGAGGATAATCCTGATAATATTATTTTCCGAATGACAGTAAGACCAAAAATAGGATGGAATATTCTTTCTGCGGGTACATTTTCGGCATCCAATATTGATGCCTATGTGCAACATGCAGTGAACCAGTGGACATTATATGGTATGCCTATAGATAAGGTGAGCTTTACATCCGCTAATATAGTTGTGCAAGCAGGAAAGCATAGTGTGCTCAAGCCGTTAACACAGGCTTCATTTAAGCCGGGTACAGCAGGACATACTGAACGTGAAAATAATGGAGACGGTTATTTTGAAAAAGATTGGGAATACAATTCGCAAATAAAACCTGGATATACAAGCAATTTTACGCGTATATTCATTTTGTTTGATACGGCAAGCGGTACACAGTTGTATGGTGATGAGACAATATACAAAAATGTAATTCTACACGAAGTCGGTCATGCATTAGGATGGCACGGACATTCGGCAAATACAACGGATATAATGCATGCTCAAAGTAAGAGTGTATATACTCTTACTTCCCGTGATGTAAATCATGTTCGACAGATAAAGGGTTATTAGGAGGGATGGTATGAAAAAAATAATTGTAACAGTATGTATTGTATCGATACTTTTTATCGGAATATTATTCTGTAGTGAGGAAATAAACAGGGATGAATTGCAGAATGTATTGGAAAGCAGACCAGACAATCTTGCTTCTCCGGTAACAATGCGAGCTTGGGAATGGCAGGATATAGACCATGTTATGGAGTATACTACTGCGGTTATAAGAGGGAAAATTCATAATATCAAAAAAGATATATATGATAATCATGGATACATGATGGATATCGACATAGATGAGGTGCTTTGGGGAAATTGTCCGTATGAGCAAATCATATTTTTTGATGATATGGTAGCTGAACATATCGAAGAAAATGGCGAATATTTGATTTTTATGTATGCATTGGATTCGTTTGCATTCCCGGAAAATTCGTATGTTTCCACAGCAGAAGAATCGTTTTATACTTATGGAAATGGTACTCTTTATGGGACATCTAAAAAAGCCGATAGTTGGCTTTCTGAAAATAATAACACTCTCAATGAGATGCGTGAATATCTTGTAAAATATCCGGTTATATATTCTGAAAATACAAATACAGTTCTCAACAGCTACGATGAAGTTTCGACTATGTATGAAGCTTCTGACAGCGTTGCAAAGGTGAAAATAACATCGGTATTTGAGGAAAATGACAATGTAGAACTTATAAACATTGATGTTATTGACAATTATAAAGGAGAAGCAATAAATAAGGAATATACATATATTTGGCCGAAGGGACTTGAAACAGGGGAAGAATACTTTGTATTTGTCGATGCCGACGGACTGCCTGTTGCACGAGAAGGCGCAATAATCGGAGCAAACGATAATAATTTCAACGAAGTAAAAGAATTTCTTGCTAATAAATAACCAAACAAAAAAAGACCGACTGCAAAGCCGGTCTTTTTGTTTTGTGTAATTTCACAGGGGACGCTGATCCCTGCATTTTATGTGTAGGGGAGCTGCCCTGCGATTCTGCCTATCTAATGCGCCGCAGGCACCTCAATGTCCACAGGACAATTCATGAGTGCACACTCAATTCATGACAAAGTCAATTCATGCACAGCGTGCAATTCATTTATATTTTACTTCAATTCCTGCCCGAATCCACGTTCCAATGCCGTCTTATAAATCTGCTGTGCCGCCATGGTGTCATAAATACCCATGCCCACCGACTTGTAAAAGCGTGTCTCGCCCAGCTTGTGAGCAACACCATTGTCCTTTTCAAGCAGGAAATCGCCGAAATACTTTACCCTGTCAGTTGTAAGCATACCGCTTTCAAGCGGCTGACTCAGATCGCCCGTTTCCTCGCAGGCGAAAGGCAATTCTGTGTAAACAACATCAGCGCATTCCCAGATTGCATCAGGCAATTCACGCATATCAGGCTGCCACGAGCCGATGGCAATGATGCACTTGCCCTTGAAAAGTGCAGGATTATTGCTGAAAAGCGGCTTTTTCGATGGGGTAGCCGTAATCACTATCTCGCTGTTTTCAAGCACCTCGTCAGCCGAGGAACAGACGATAATCTCAGGCTTCATAGGCGCAATCATGCCTTCAAGCCTTGCAATAAAACCGCTTAAATCACTCTGCACCGCATCGAAAAGATAAATCTTTTCAATTTCACGCACTCTGCAGGCGTAGGCAAGCTGATGCACACCCTGTACGCCGCAGCCCACCAGACCAACTGTGCGGGCATTCTCGTCGGCAAGATTGCGGATAGCCATACCGCCGACAGCGCCTGTGCGGAGCGCAGTTATAGTTGCGCCGTCCATAATGGCAAGAATCTGCCCGTTGTCAGCACGGTTGAGAAGCACAATGCCGCTGAGAGCAGGCAAGCCCTGCTTTGGATTATCAGGACAGGAGGCAAGAATCTTGGTGCCTGCGTAGCCGCCTGCAAAGCAAGGCATATAAAGCATAGTAGTGTCGCCGCCCGACACAGCAAGACGGTCTGCCATCACATAATCGCCCTTTGCAAAAATGCGGAGCGACTGCTCGATGGTGTCCATCATAGCCTTATAGGAAACAGAACGGCGTATATCGTTTTCATTTAAATAAAGCATAGGTTTTCCTCCTTTGCATTTGCAAAAGACCGACTTTTCAGCCGGTCTTTTTGGTGTAATAAGAGAATATACAGGGGATGATGCGGGCTGTCTGCAAGAGCCAGCCCCTACGGATTTACTGTGTAGGGGAGCCGCTTGCCGCTCCCATTTATCCAATCCTCCGCAGGCACATTAACATTTTCCAAAGGAAAATATATCGCATTTGAACAGCAAATATATCGCTGACGAAGTCAATATAGCTCGGCTTTGCCGAATATCGCTTGCCCTTGGGCAAACATTTACATTTTCTTGCCGCGTTCAACACAAGCTACCATAGCGTCGATGATGCTTGCGCGGAAGCCTTCCTGTTCGAGAACCTTTACAGCTTCGATAGTTGTGCCGGCTGGGGAACAAACCATATCCTTGAGTGCGCCAGGGTGCATACCTGTTTCGAGAACCATCTTTGCAGAGCCGAGAACAGCCTGAGCAGCATACTTGTAAGCCTTGTCGCGTGGCATACCGTACATAACAGCGCCGTCAGCGAGAGCTTCGATCATCATGTAAACATAAGCTGGGGAAGAGCCTGCAGCAGCCATACCTGCATCGATCATGTATTCAGCGATGATTTCATACTTACCGAAAGAGCCGAGAAGCTTGAGAACGACTTCAAGGTCTTCAGGCTTTACAAGCTCGTTAGGGCAGACAGATGTCATGCCTTCAAGCACCATAGCAGGTGTGTTTGGCATTGTGCGGATAATCTTGAGATCCTTGCCGAAAGCAGCCTTTGTCTTTTCAAGAGTCCAGCCCGGAGCGATTGTAACGATAATTGTTTCAGGACGAACATGATAACGTGTTTCGATGATAACGTCCATATAGAACTGTGGCTTGACAGCGAGGAAGAGAATGTCAGCCTGAGCTGCAACCTTCTTGTTGTCATTTGTTACGTTGACACCCAGGTTTGCCTGCACCTTGTCCAAAGCGCCCTGGAAAGCGTCGGAAGCGATGATGTCTTCCTTTGCAACCAGACCTGCGCCGATGATGCCGCCCATAATTGCAGATGCCATGTTACCTGCGCCGATAAAACCTAACTTCATAATATTTCCTCCTTAAATTGTTTTTGATGTTATATTTGCTGCCTCTCAACGAAACAGGAGAGGGTATTTAACATATGTGCAACGCTCTATACCCCTCCACCACCATTCGGTGGTCCCCCTCCCCTTAACAAGGGGAGGCTGTTGTGGGGCGTAAATTATTCTTCCTCAAATGCACAGCGTGCATTGTAAATGGCTTCATTTTCATAGTCATAAGCCATATTTCTTATATTTTCCTGCAGAATAAGCTCGATGATGCTGTCTGTATCCACATCCGATTCTTCGATATCGGTCGTGTCCTCAGGGAACTTCTCTGTGTCAGGAGTAATCCAGTAAAGAGCCAGCTTCTTGTGGCTTTCAAGGTCATTGACCTTGTTTGAAATGAGATTCTTGACGATATCCTCGGCGGCAAGCCAGTATCTCTCATCGCCTTCCTCATCTTCAAACTCACCGAGAGCGTGGACAGCAACGCAGATTTCATCCCAGACAGATGTCAGCCCGTGAGGATTTTCCTCATAAATCGAAGGGGACATTGCCATAAGCTCGTCTTTTACGGAAATAGCTATTTCTTCGCAAAGCTCAAAGGCAAACTGCCAGATTATATGGTCTTTAAAGTTGATGTCAAAAATACTTGGCTTGTTTTCCATAATACCACCTTAGTTGAAGCTCTGCTCTGTGCGGTTGATGATTTCGTCCTGAAGCGCCTTGGAAAGATTTCTGAAATGGTCAGAATAGCCGGCAACGCGGACGATAAGGTCCTTGTAATCCTCAGGATTCTGCTGAGCCTTGATGAGTGTCTCACGGTCGATAACATTGAACTGAATGTGGTGTCCGTCGAGAGCAAAATATGCTCGGATAAGATTTGCAAGCTGTTCTAAGCCATCTTCGCCCTTGAGGACGGAAGGTGTGAACTTCTGGTTGAGAAGTGTGCCGCCTGTCTGCAGATGGTCCATCTTGGAGCAGGATTTGATAACCGATGTAGGGCCGTAGATATCAGCGCCCTTTTCAGGGGAAATACCTTCGGAAACAGGCTTGTGAGCCAGTCTGCCGTTAGGAAGAGCGCCGCACACCTCGCCGAAGTAAACATGGCAGGTTGTCGGCAGCATATTGATTCTCCAATGGCCGTTGCGCATATTATCTCTGCCTGTAACAAGACCGCGGTAAAGGTCGAATACATTACGCATGATTTCGTCGGCGTAATCATCGTCGTTGCCGTACTTAGGAGTCTTATTCTGAACCATATTGAGAATGTGCTCATAGCCCACAAAGTCAGCATCAAGAGCCTTCATCAGCTCGTCCATCGTGAACTTCTGCTTGTCAAAAATATTATACTTGATAGCTGTGAGACAGTCTGTGATAGTGCCGATACCAACGCCCTGCAGATAGTTTGTGTTATAGCGTGCGCCGCCTGCGTTATAGTCCATACCACGGCTGATGCAGTCGTCTGTGATGATAGAAAGGAATGGCGCAGGCATATATTTTGCGTAAAGCTGAGTAATAACGTTGGAGCCCTGCACCTTGATGTCGATGAAGTGCTTCATCTGCTTGCTGAAAGCATCCCAGAGCTGTTCATAGCTTGTAAAGTCTGTGCCGTAGCCCAATTTCAAGCCGAGCTGCTTGCCGGATTCCTTGTCAAAGCCGTTGTTGAGTGTCAGCTCAAGAATCTTCGGAATGTTGAAATAGCCCTGAAGAATGTAAGCTTCGGTGCCGAATGCGCCCGTTTCAACACAGCCGGAAGTGCCGCCCTTACGGGCATCTTCGATGGATTTTCCTGCATTCATAAGCTCCTGAAGAATTGCTTCTGTGTTGTAGAAAGCAGGCTGACCCCAACCCTTGCGGGCGATTTCGCAGGCGCGAAGCAGGAATTTCTGCGGAGTCTTGCGGGAAATCTGCACGTTTGACGAAGGCTGAAGAAGCTTCATCTCGTCCATGCAGTCGAGGATAAGGTAGCTGACGTCGTTTACGCCGTCCTTGCCGTCCTCTGTGATACCGCCTGTGTTGATATTTGCAAAGTCTGTATATGTAGAGCTTTCTTTGAGAGTAATGCCCACCTTTGGAGGAGCAGGCTGGTTGTTGAACTTCACCCAGAGACATTCGAGAAGCTCAAGAGCCTTTTCGTCGTCAAGAATGCCGTCCTCAACATCCTTCTGGTAGAATGGATTGAGATGCTGGTCAAGTCTGCCCGGGCTGTATGCGTCCCAAGGGTTAAGCTCGGTTGTAACGCCGAGATGAACAAACCAGTACATCTGGATAGCCTGCCAGTAGGTCTGCGGTTTGTGAGCAGGGACAACCTTACAGTTTTCGGAAATCTGCAAAAGCTCTGCCTTTCTCACTTCGTCAGTTTCCTTTTGAGCCATTTCAGCGGCAAGAGCGGCATAACGCTCGCCGAGAATAATGATGGCGTCACACATAATGCTCATTGCGTTGAGCTGGTCACGCTTTTCCACAGCCTGTGGGTCGTTCATATAGTCGAGGGCGTTAAGAGCATCTTCGATGTCCTTCTTGTAGTCAAGGAAGCCCTTTTCGTAAATCTTACGGGAGCCGACAGTATGACCGGGGCCGCGCTGTTCCATAAACTCTGTGAAAATACCTGCCTCATAGCAGTCCTTCCACTCAGGTGTCATGGAGTTAAGCAGCTTATGGCGCATAGAGCGCTTTTCCCAGAATGGAATGATGATTTCTTCCTGAATCTTCATATCTTCCTCGGAAACCTTGAAGCAGATAAGCTCGCGGTCGTTCATAACCTGCATATCTGTCAGAGTGTGACAGCAAAGCTCAGGGAAGGTAGGAGTTGACTGTGGGGAGTCGCCCTTTTCGCCGACGATAAGCTCGCCC
>SVKW01000077.1 GCA_015068285.1 Oscillospiraceae bacterium
TTTACGATAAAAAATGAAGTTGTAAATGTTATCAAAACGCCAAAGGGAAGCAGAGAAGTATACGAGTATGAAATTGTTATGAGCATTTAAGGTATTAACAAAATGCAAGCTAGCAACACACTTGAAAATTTCAGTTTAACAGAGCGACAAATTCCAATTTATCGTATAGTTGTTTTCTGTGAATACACCTACCTCCGTAAAAATGACGGAGGGAGGTTCTTTATATCTCAAATCAGTCCAAAGGGTAAAAGGGAGAGTATTCTCATACCAATTGACAATTACTGTAAACTATGGTACAATAACAAAGATAACGCAAGAAAGGTATGTATAGACACTGAAAATGGACGAAGACGCGGCGAATACTGCTAATTTTACATTTAAGTTTATATATGGGTGTACTCTGTAAAAGACAGGGTATGCCTTTTTGTGTTTTTATTTAAGAATTTTTATCAAAAAGGAGTTAATTATGCCTTCTGACAGTATGCCGATGATAATTCTTCTCGGCTTTCTCATTATGATGTCAGCCTATTTTTCGGCGACAGAAACAGCTTTTTCATCGGTAAATAAAATCCGACTTAAAAATATGTCCCAGATGGGGGATAAGCGTGCAAGACTTGCTCTTAATCTTGCTGAAGATTACGACAATCTGCTGTCCACAATCCTCATCGGCAACAACATTGTAAATATCGCATCTTCATCTCTTGCAACTGTGCTTTTTGTCGGCTTTTACGGCGATGCAGGCGTTGCAATTTCCACCGCTGTAATGACAGTGCTCGTCCTTATTTTCGGCGAAATCACTCCGAAAAGTATTGCCAAGGAAATGCCTGAAAAGTTTGCCATGTTCTCTGCGCCTATAATCAAGACACTTATGATAGTTCTTGCCATTTTCAACTGGATTTTTGCCCAGTGGAAGAAGCTTATAAGCAAGTTTATCAAGGTGAGTGAGGACAAGGGCATCACAGAAGAGGAGCTTATCACAATCGTTGAAGAAGCTGCCGAGGACGGCGGCATCGCGCAGCACGAAAGTGAGCTTATCAGAAGCGCCATCGACTTTACAGATATCGAAGTTGCAGGCGTGCTCACACCTCGAACAGAGGTAGTTGCTGTTGAAATAGGCGAAAGCTTGGAGGAAATCAAGGCAAAGTTTGCCGAAAGCGGCTATTCCAGACTGCCTGTATACCGCGAAACTATGGACGATGTCATCGGCGTTATCCATATCAAGGATGTTTTCACCCTTGTGGGCGAGGACATCACAGATATCATCAAGCCTGTGCTTTACATCACAGACCAGGTTAAGGTTTCAAAGCTTCTGCCTTCTCTCAAGGAGCAGAAGTGCCATCTTGCCATCGTTACCGACGAATACGGCGGCACAATGGGTATCGTAACTCTCGAAGATGTAATCGAAGAGCTTGTTGGCGAAATCTGGGACGAGCATGACGATATCGTCCGTGAAATCGAGCAGACAGGTGAATATACTTATGTTGTCGAAGGATCGTCCAGCGTTGAAAAGATGTTCAAGCTTTTCGATATGGACAACGAGGTCGACAGCGCAACTGTCCACGGCTGGGTCACAAGCGAGCTTGAGGACTGGCCAAAGGCGGGAGACAAGTTTGAATTTGAACGCCTCAGCGTAACCATTCTCGAAGTAGAGGAGCGCATGGCGAAAAAGGTTGAAATCACATACACACCTGAAACTGAAGAATAATGATAAAAAGCCATCTGAAAAGGTGGCTTTTTGTGTGTTTTTGTGATAAAATAGCGGTATAAATATATTTTTGATTTCTGTTTGAAGAGGTGGTTGCACAAAACTTTATTGTGTAAAAGGAGCTGATCCAAATGGATGAAGCAGATGTGTAAAACAACCCCTCAGTCAGCCTTAAGGCTGACAGCTCCCCTTGCACAGGGGAGCCTTTGAAAACATGAAATATCAGGAAATATAAAATCGGACTGGTCCGGAACATAAGGAGGGTGACTATGGCAAAGCAGAATATATATGATAACGAAATATTCTTTGACGGCTACAGAAAGCTCCGCGACAAAGAGGGCAACGCCAATGAACTTTTTGAGATGCCTGCATTGTTTTCACTTTTGCCGTCCCTTGAAAACAAAAAAATCCTCGATTTAGGCTGCGGCTGCGGCGGACATTGTATGGAGTTTGTCCGTATGGGCGCAGAGAGGGTGGTGGGCGTTGATATTTCACAGAAGATGCTGGAAATTGCCCGTAAGGAAAACGCTCACGAAAGAATAAGCTATCTGAATATGGCGATGGAGGATATTTCCGCCATAGACGAAAGGTTTGACCTTGCTGTAAGCTCCCTTGCCCTCCATTATGTGGAGGATTTTGAAGGTGTCGTTAAGAATATCCACAGCCTGCTGAATGAAGGCGGAGTGTTCGTTTTCTCACAGGAAAACCCGATAGTCACCTGCCATTCGGGCGGAAGCCGCTGGACAAAGGACGAAAACGGCAACAAAATCCACATGAATCTTGCCAATTACGGCATCGAAGGCGAGCGTGACACTGTCTGGTTTGTCGATAATGTGAAAAAATACCACCGTATGTTTTCAACCGTTGTGAATACTCTCACAGAAAATGGATTTGTCATTGAAAAAATGATTGAGCCTTTGCCGACAGAGGAATTGCTGGCAAAATACCCCGACCACAGAGATTTATTCCACAAGCCGGATTTTATGCTGATAAGGGCGAGAAAAATATAAAAAAATTGCTCCGCAGGCTGCGGAGCTTTTTGTTTTATGTATTTATTCAATTTACCTATTGATTTCTGTCCCTCGGATAGGATATAATTATAATGTTAACCAAGTTTTCCACAGGAGGATTCTATATATGAACAATAAACTGAAAAAGAGCCTGATAACAGTCCTCGGCGTTGTTTTCGGCAATCTGCTTGTTGCAATCGGCGTTGTCGGCTTCATCGTACCTCACGGCTTTGTTTCGGGCGGCGCAACCGGTATTTCTCTTGCATTGAATCATTTCACAGGCATGGACCTTTCACTTGCCGTGCTTATCATCAACGGCATTCTCTTTCTGCTGGGCACATGGCAGCTTGGAAAGAAATTTGCCGTTTCCACAATTCTCAGTACGATAGTCTACCCGACATGGATTGAAATTTGCGAAAATCTTCCGTTTTTGCAGGGGCTTACCGAAAATCCTCTCATTGCAATGATTTACGGCGGCGTGCTTATCGGCCTCGGTGTCGGTATAGTCATCCGCGTGGGCGCCTCTACAGGCGGCACAGACGTGCTTGCACTTGTGCTCAACAAATACACTCACGCCCCTGTTTCGGTGACACTTTACATCGTCGATTTCCTTGTAATTCTCACACAGATGCTTTTCTGCAATTCCGAGCAGATGCTTTTAGGCGTGCTTATGCTCTTTATCACATCCTTTGCCATCGGCAAGGTGACTGTGCTTGGTCAGGCGCAGACACAGCTTTTCATCATTTCCGGCGAATATGAAAAGATAAAAGAGGCATTTTTAACAGAGCTTGAAGCGGGCGCAACCCTTGTCAAGATAAGAACAGGTAAGAATAACACAGAGCAGGAAGGCGTGCTTTGCGTAATCCCATCGAGAAAGCTGTATGATGCAAACCAGATAGTCCAGAGCATCGACGACAAGGCATTTATGACTATTTCCCAAATTAACGAAGTCAAGGGCAGAGGCTTCTCCCTCGACAGAAATTATAAGGTTGAACAGTAATTTTGTAATGCAGATAATCAATTGTAGGGGAGGGTCTCCGCGCCCTCCCGCAAAATAAGTAAAATAAAAACTCTCCACAAGCTGTGGAGAGTTTTGTTATTTTAGATATAAAGTCTGAAAATGATGTAGGTGAGAAGACCTGCGGCGACTGCCATAAGGAGTCTGAACTGTGTTTTGCCGCCCCATGTAGGGTTTTCCTTGATGCGTTTGCCTGTTACCTTGTCATAAGAGGTAGTATCATAATCTTGCCCGTTAATAACTGCCATAGTTAAACTCCTTTCATTGGTGTGATATTGTTAAATCTTTATCTTGATTATAGTATATCATATTTATTATATGTTGTCAATAGAGTTTGTGTTTTTTTTCACGATATTTTGGCGATGCAGGGGAATGGCAGCGCGATTTAACAGGCGGGAGGGCGTACTCCAGAGCACTAGCTTCGCGTCGCGAGACCCTCCCCTACGATTTGACCACGAATGAATAGTCGTAGGGGCGGTGGTTCCATCCCCGCCCGTATTATTTAATCCGTGACGAAGTAACACCTTATATCTGCACAGCAATATGTAATCATGAAGTGCATGGCATCATTGATGTATGTAATCGGTGGGGCGCATTTGGGCGGGCATACAAAAAGACCGCCATAACCGGCGGTCTTTCAGATAATATTTAGTTCTTCTTGAAAAGCTTGTCTGCGATAGTGTCGCCCAGCTTATCAAGGCTGTCCTCAACAACATCTTCAAGCTTGTCCTTGAGACCGTCGAGCATCTTGCTGTCTTCAAGCACATCGAGAGCCTTGTCCATAATGCCGTCACGCACCTTGCTGTCCTTAAGCACGCTGTCGACCACATCGTCAATTTTATCCTTTACAAGGTCCTCCACCTTATCCATGATTTTATCCTTATTCATATACGAACCTCCTGTGGTTATTTTGATTCTTTTTCAATGAAAGAGCCTATCTTCTTGTGTAAAAGCACCGTCATAAAGCCGACGATTATGCCCTTGACAAGATTGAACGGCACAACGCCCCAGATTATGTAGCCGTTGATGCTTGTTATCTTAGGGTTGATATTCTGGCACATACTGATGATGGCATCCAGCGGCATGATTGTCTTGGAATAGAACGGAATGAGCATAAAGCGGTTTGTCAGCATACCCACAACTATGAGAGCGGCGCCTGCGGCAACTGTGCCGTAGATAACGCCCTTTGTGCCCTTGTACTTCTTCATTACAAGATAAAGGGCAACAGCCATTGCTGTCATCATAATAAAGTCGGCAAGCTCGCCGACACCGCCTGTCTTTGTGCTCATAAGGTGGATAAGGTCTTTGATTGCAAGGACGAAAATGCCTTCTTTTAGACCGAGAGCAACGACAGCGATGAGAATTACTGCGCCCGAAATGTCGACCTTCAAAAATGGCGGCATAAGCGGCAGCGGAAACTCAATATACATGAGAATGGTCGCAATGGCGGCAAAGAGAGCCGTGATGGTGAGTCTGCGTGTTTTCATAGTAAAATCCTCCGTGGTATGATTTTACTGCGTATCGGGAATAAAAAAAGCCCTGCAAAATGCGGGCAGTAAAGCTCGTCAGGGCATACCCCTGACGCTCTATCTTCTTTCATCCGGACTATACCGTCGGTACCGGAATCTCACCGGTTCAGCTTGCGCTCGCGGACTTTACCGCCGGTAGGGAATCTCACCCTGCCCCGAAGACAGTATTTTATTTGACTAAAGTATAGCATTATATGGGGAATGTGTCAAGTGGGCGTACTTCGGAATGACATTGTAGGGGCGGGTTTCCATGCCCGCCCGCGGGAGGCTTTGTCTTACCCTGCATTGGATTGTGCGTTTGCGGAATGTCGGGGAAAATTTATGAATTGCTTTACATATTTACCCTGCTGTGTTACAATAAACTTATAATAAATCTCAAGGAGGACATCTCAATGACAGTTAAAGAAGCAATTGAAAAAAGAAGAAGTATCCGCAAGTATCTTGATAAGGATATCCCATGTGACATTCTGAACGAAGTTCTGGAAGCAGGCCGTCTTGCTCCTTCCGCAAAGAATCTCCAGAACTGGGTTTTCGTGGCAGTTACAGATAAGGAGCTCCGTCCTCTTATGAAGGAAGCCTGCGGCGGTCAGAACTGCATCGGTGAAGCTCCTGCTTCCATCGTCGTCTGCGCAACAGAGGACAGCTTTATGAACTGCGGACAGTCCCGCGCTACAGTCGACTGTTCCATCGCCCTTTCCTTTATGATGCTGAGAGCAACAGAGCTTGGTCTTGGCACAGTATGGCTCGGCCATTTCTATGCAGACAAGGTGAAGGAAGTTCTGGGTCTCCCTGCAAATTATATTCCTGTGGCTGTGACACCTATCGGCTACCCGGCAGAAGAACCTGCATTCCGCGGCAGAAAGTCTGTAGAAGAAGTTGTTCACTTCAATAAATACTAATACCAAATGTAATTTAATGATTAAAATAAACGGACAGGATTTATTTCCTGTCCGTTTTTTATGCGGATTTTCCCCACAGTTTCCACAGACTTATCCACAGGCCAGTGACAGATTTTGCAGATAGCGGGTACACGGGTGTCATATTGACGGTCAAAAAACCGGCTGACGGACGGTACAATTTCCGACCGGCCATAGGTCAGATTCCGACCCCAAGTAAAATTATATATAAAAATTATATAGAAGAATTAGTCAGTAAAAGGCGCGCAGGCGCGCGTGATGTGACTGATTTTTTTATTTTGGGTTTTTGATTAAATAGACGCCTACGGCTTTTCTCTCCCTCCGTCTTGCTATGCAAGCCACCTCCCTCCTCAGAGGGAGGCAAGGGGATTGCGAGTAGGGGATGGCGCTTGCGACATACCGCATTGAATAGGCGGGCTACGCCCTACACCCCTCCGCCCCGTTGGGGAAGTAACAAGTAAAAGTGAATAGTGAAAAAGTGCGGTGTGACAAGTCACATTTGATAGGAGGACAACCCCTCCGACATCGCTGATGCGATGCCACCTCCCCTTAACAATGGGAGGCAAGGGGCTTGTGCCATTGGGGTGGAAAGATTCTTCGCTTCGCTCAGAATGACACGGGATTTTGTAGGGGCTGATGCCCACATCAGCCCGCGGGAGCGCGGGGCAGCTCCCCTACGGATTGACTACGAAAGAACGGTTGTAGGGGCGGGTTTCCATGCCCGCCCGCAGGAGGCTTTTCTGTCCCCTACAGGGATTGTGCGAACAGGCTTATTCCAGATTGAGCTTATTTTTCAGCACATAATTTGTAATCAGCAGATGGGCTGCGTTGTAAATCAGCAGGATTGTGATAATTCCGAGGAAAATCAGGTGTGAAACGACAGTGCCCGAAATATCTATCCTCAGCATATCCCAGAGCTGCACCTTTTCAATGGTCAGCACAAGACCGCTGGAAAGAATATTCACCGCAATGCTGTTGACAAAATACCAGCCGAAGGAAGCGAGCATTTTGTTCTTATTGGATATATGCCCCAGCGAAAGGGCTGTGTAAATCGGAGTATAGACCGCTGCAACGCCGAGAATACCTATCAATATCATATAAACCAGGAACATCACGCCGTTGAAGCCGCCGTAACGGAAAATGTCGATGAACAACTCGCCCATGATTTTTATATCATTTGTCGGCATAAGAATAAAGAGCGACATAAGTCCTACAAGTCCGCCGATTATAGTCCATGCAACTGCCGCAATCAGCTTGGACAGAATAAGGTCCATTCGCTCAACAGGCAGAGTCATCATAAGATAGCCTTCGTCGCCCAGAAGGTTGCGCTTGAAACGAAGCACACACTGTATGAATGTAATGAGCGCAAGACCCATCAGTATTGCCATAAAAGCAAACATAAGAATGAACTCAGGAAGTTCATATTCCCACTTTGGATTGTAGCTTGTAAAGCGGTTTGCCACAGCCAGAAGTATGGAAAGCAGGTAAAGCGGCAGGAAAAGTCTGCCTATAGATTTGAATTCATATCGAAGAAGCTTGCCTAACATCTGAACACCTCCCTGAAAAGAGCATCTACGCTCTTGCCTTCTTTTTCACGGATGGTATCCGCATCGGAATTAAGCTTTATTACCCCATTCTGCAGAAAGATGACCTGATCGAGCACCTTTTCCACATCGCTGATAAGATGGGTGGAAATAAGCACTGTGGCGTCTTCGGCATAAGAGGAAATAATGGTGTTGAGTATGTAATCACGGGCAGCGGGGTCGACACCGCCTATAGGCTCGTCGAGCAGATATAATTTTGCTCTGCGGCTCATAACGAGAATAAGCTGGAGCTTTTCCTTTGTGCCCTTGGACATGGCTTTCAGCCTGTCGTGAGGCTTTATGCCCAGGCTTGTCAGCATATCTGTTGCTTTTTTCAAATCAAAATCCTTGTAGAAGCCCTTGAAAAAGAGCAGTATATCGGTGACGGTCATCCAGTCGTTGAGATAGCTGCGCTCAGGCAGATAGGATATGAGCGAATTTGTTTCCGGTGATACAGGCTGACCGCAGACGAGGATTTCTCCGCAGGTCGGAGTGATAAGCCCGGCTGTCAGCTTGATAAGGGTGGTCTTGCCGCTTCCGTTAGGACCTAAAAGACCGACGATTTTGCCTGCCGGAAGTTCAAGGTCGAGAGACGAAAGAGCCGCCTTTCTGCCGTAGCTTTTCGACAGATTGACGCATCTGAGAATTGACATGGTGTTGGTTACCTCCTTTTATGAGTGGTTATATGATTGGTGATGTAAATTGGCATTGTTGCGTAGAAAGGTGCCTTTGGGGTGGAAAG
Organism: Oscillospiraceae bacterium; assembly: GCA_015068285.1. Classification (GTDB taxonomy): domain Bacteria; phylum Bacillota; class Clostridia; order Oscillospirales; family Butyricicoccaceae; genus SIG471. The sequence goes on from SVKW01000077.1 coordinate 8,505, forward strand.
ATCCTTCGCATTCGCTCAGGATGACATTGTAGGGGCGGGTTTCCATGCCCGCCCGCGGACACGGCACTTCGTGTCCCTATGAGGCTTGTGCAAATGGGGTGGAGATTCTTCGGCTTTGCCTCAGAATGACAGGGTTTGTTTAAAGCCTTCCCCTTGAGGGGAAGGGGGACCGCTTTAGCGGTGGATGAGGTGCCCTAAATCTTATTTGCAAATTAAAGGTTTAATTAAATCTAGAGCCTTATCGCCACGCGCAAGGCGTGGAATGCCTACGGCGTGTTCTTTTGGCCGCCCAAAAGAACCAAAAGCTGCAAACTGGTCAGGCAGTTTGATCACCAGACCACGTGGGGTTGGCACCCCTTTGGAAACCCCATTTTACAAGGTGTGCCTACGGCATATTGGGCTATTAAATAGTACCCTCTCCGTCAGTCCTGCGGACTGCCACCTCTCCCTTTTCCAAAGGGCGAGGCAAGAATTAGCTTGTGCTGTTGGGGTGGAAAGATCCTTCACATTCGTTCAGGATGACGGGAAATTATTCTCCCAGTTTCTCTGCGATAAGCTTTAATATTTCTTCCTTTGCCAGTCCTGTTTTTTCAAGGCGGGACAGGGTTTCGGAAATTATTTCTTCTGCCGCAGTCCTTTGCAGCCTTTTTATAAGCGACATATCGTCGGTGACAAACCGTCCTGATGTGCGCTCGGAATGTATCAGCCCCTCCTTTTCCATTTCGGACAGGGCGCGCTGCATGGTATTGGGGTTGACAGCCGCTTCAACGGCAAGGTCACGGACAGAGGGGAGTTTTTCCCCCGGTTTATATATGCCTGCCAGTATTCTCTGCCTGATTTCCCATATTATCTGCAGATATACCGGACGGGTATCGTCAAAAATCCAAGGCATTGGCATCCTCCTTTGATGTCTGTATTTTAAAATATATTGTACTAATGAACTAATACAATAGTACAATGTGCAGAACGATTTGTCAAGAGGGTTTTGCAAAAAA
>SVKW01000078.1 GCA_015068285.1 Oscillospiraceae bacterium
CCGAATTATACTCGTGCCAGTCGCACAGCATATCAATGCCCGGAATGCCGAAATGGTCGTAACAGCGCATTGCATCGCCCACAGCCTGAGTCTGGCTTTCAAGGGTAGGCTCGCCCATCACATGACCTGTCATATAAATGCCGTTGTTTCTGCACCATGCGCCAATCTGCTTGCAGTATGAACGGACAAAGCGGTCTGTAACCGTGTTGTGGAAGCGGTATCTGAACTGTGAAACCTTGCCGTCAGGCAATTCCCAGATAAGCTCAGGCAGCTTTTCAAGGATATTTTCCTTGTAGATGCCGTAATATTCATCGGCAAGTCCCTGTGTCCACGGCAGAAATACATCCTTCTGCTCACGGGCGAAATCAAGGGTGTCCTTCGGTGTAAACTGAGGCTCATCGGTGAAAATCGCAGGGCAAACCTTGCCGAAATGGTGTCCCACAGCCTTTTTGTAGGCTTCGTGGGTTGTGTTTATGAAAGCCTCTATTGCCTTCGGCTCGAGAGTGTCAACATAGGCGTTGTTGTTAAACCAGGGGTCGGCGGTGGCGTGCTCCATATAGACATACCATTTTGTGCCCTTTGCGTCGGCTTTCCTGTTTATCGGCGCATAGGATTTCAGCGTGCCGTCGTCATTGAGCACTATGTCATAGACAGCGATAAGGTCGCCGTTGTCCTGACGGACAGACTCCTGACCTCTGCCCGGCTCAGGCTTTGTCGCCATATTAGGGCGGTCAGGGGCATAAGGAGTTGTTGTGAAAAGCAGGGTTTTACGGGCAAAATCCACGTTATTGTGGGTAATCTTGCCGCCTGCTGTGCCCGAAGGCCAGCGGTCCTCGTCATAGAGCCAGGCGAGCATACCCTCTTTTTCAGCCTTTTCGGCGCACAATTTTATATAGCCCATAAACTCATCGTCAAGATACGGGCAGTCGAGCCCTGTGCGGACGTGCATATGATAGCCGCCCATACCCATTGTTTTAAGCATTTCCGTCTGCTCAAGCAGGGTATCTTTATTGAGCTTGCCGTTCCACGCCCAGAATGGGGCGCCGCGGTATTCGCTTGTTGGGTTTTCAAACAGTTTATCGTCAAGCTTTTGTGATTTATTTTTTGGATAAAGCATAGTGATTCTCCTTTGGAGATTTTTGTTACTATTAAGTATAGCTTTATTGGGTGAGATTGTCAAATGCGAAGTGCATTTTGTGTATTGGCACCGACAGCCTGCAATGATATAATTAAGGTATAAAAAATGAGCCACCGATAGCGGTCAGCTTAGTTATTTATCAAGTGAATAAAAATAACCGCTTCCCTGCCAGTTAGCGGTCATTTTTTGTTTATTTTTAATTTCAGCGTTACAGCTGCAAATAACACTGATGTGTATTGCAAAAGCCACTTCGTCTGAAGTGGCTTTTATCGTGTATTACAACTGCTCTATAAGTTTTTCCTTTTCGCTGCGGGTAAGCTGCTTTATGGCATATTCCCGCTGCATTGCCTGCTGCTTTGTTTCAAAGCTTTCGGAATATACAAGCCTGACAGGCAGACGGGTCCGTGTGTATTTGCCGCCCTTGCCTTTGTTGTGCGCCATGACACGCTTTTCAAGGTCATTGGTCCAGCCTGTATACAGCGTACCGTCAGCACACTCAAGAATATATGTATAGTTCACTTATCTGTTGCTTTTAAAAGCTTCGATGTATTTCGCAACCGAGCGGGACATTTCGCGGGAGAAATCGGAGTTATACTTTCTCTTGCAGAAAGCGTGGATCCAGTCCTCGTAGCTCATGTTAATCGCCTTGTTGGAGAGCATTTCCTTCAGCTCATCAGCTTCCATCTTGCGGTATGCATTTTCATGGACGATGTGCTTAAGGTCAGCTCTGAGAGGCTTTACTCTGTCGATCTGCTGCTGAGTCGGATAGCCGAAAACAAGCATACCAACCGGGAATACATATTCAGGGAGGTTAAGGAGCTTGCGCTGTTCTTCGCAGTTTTCCATAACATCGCCGATGTAGCAGGAGCCGATGCCGAGGCTTTCGGCCGCAACAACTGCGTTCTGCGCCGCGATCATTGTATCGCATACAGCGAGCATAAGGTCGCCCTCTGCAGGGAGACGTGGCTCACAGCCTGCATAGGCAAAAGCGTCATACCACTTCTGGTAGTCTGCGCAGAAAACGAGAACCATCTTGCCCTTTGCAATAAAGTTCTGGTTATCGCAGGTCTTGACAAGAGCGTCCTTGAGCTCCTGGCTTGTGACGTCGATAATTGTATACATCTGCTGATTGCCTGCAGTAGGAGCCTGCATTGCGGCGTGGAGAATGAGTTCTTTATCTTCTCTTGAAATTTCCTGCTCTGTAAAAGCACGGACAGACTTTCTGTCCATAAGCTGTCTGATAACTTCGTTCATTGTGGATTTTCCTTTCGATGTTGATTTGAGAGAACGGGAGAGCGCAGAGACCCTCCCCTACAAGATAGCCTGCATTAAAATTATCGTAGGGGCGGGTTTCCATGCCCGCCCGCAACGGATACTGCTATTCAATAACAGGAGGCAATTCTGTCTTGCCGAAAACTTCGCCGAATTCTGCGATGTACTTTGCCACAGTTTCAAGCATTTCTGTGCCCCACTGTTCATTTGCCCGGGTTGGCTGGTCATTCTTGAAGGAATGGGCGAGCCAGCCGTGGTCTGTGATGTCCTTGATTTCGCGTGGGATAGTCACATTGGCGCCCTTGAATACAACATTTGTCCATGCGCCCGATGGCAATTCGTCGGAAACGTCGTTTCTGATGCCTTCGTCAAGACCGATGTATTCGTGCTTGATAAGGCTTGGGTCGACAGCCATAACGCCTGCAGTTTCTTCTGCGCCGCCGTGTCCGCCTGCCCACTCAGGGTTGAGCTGGCCTGCCATAAGCCACCAGTTAAGGTTAGCAAGATAAGCGCCCTTGCGGTAAAGATGCATACCGACAGCCTGAATGGAAGCTGTGTTGCCGCCGTGACCGTTGAGAATCATAAAGTGACGGAAGCCGTAGCGGTAAAGCTGATCAACGATTGTGCGCAAAAGTGCAATAAGACCTTCAACGCCGAGGGAAACTGTGCCTGGGAAGCCTACAAGGTCATCTGTTGCGCCGTAATTTATAGTCGGAGCGATGAGAATGTCGCTCTGCTTGTCGATAAGCTGTGCAATTTTGTCAGGAATCATTGTGTCTGTGCCGAGAGGCATGTGCTTGCCGTGGTTTTCAAGACTGCCCACAGGAATGATGATGGTGTCGCTCTTTTTGAGGTATTCCTGAACTTCAAGATAATTCATTTTTGCAAGATACATAAGGTTTCTCCTTTTATGTAATTATTATGGATTTATTATAACATAAGTAAAGAGAAATTGCACGAAGAAAATGAAAATCTGCGGTTTCAAAAGGATATAATAAAGCATATCCGCCGTAATATGCCGAAAAATCCATCATTGAATATTATCTTCCTTATGATTACGCATATTGATCTATACTGCTGTAAATCGGCTCGAGAATTATATTGCCCCTTTTATCGATAACGCCATACTTATGGCTCGGCACCTGAATTACAGCATAGCCGTCATCTTTGAAGTCAAATGCCATCGGTCTGTCTCCGCCGTTATGCGCTCTGTATACAGGCTCTATCACTACTTCACCGTCTTTATTCATATAGCCCGCCTTTCTGTTTTCATCGGCGAACCATGCAAGTCCGTTGTGAAAGCTTCCTATGCCCAAATAGTTTTCAAATTCCATAATAATTTTGCCTTTTTCATTGACATAGCACCATTTTTCATCGGCAGTTTTCACAGGAGCGAGCCCGTATTCGCCGAAATCTTCCGCCTCTGTAAACTGCGGAGCTATCACTTCCTCGCCCTTTTTATTGATATATCCATAAAGCTCGCCCTTCCTGACGGCGGCAAACCCATTGAAAAAATCCTCCACATAATCGTAATCGACCTTTGTTATTTTCCTTGTTTTTTCATTTATAATGTGATAAACAGATTTCTGACAGCCGTCTGAGATATCATATATTTCAGCAATCGCCATTCCGTTTACGACAGAACGCGCATCGTTAAACTGACGCTCGATCACTGTTTCGTCATTTTTATTTATATAGGAGTACAATCCCTTAATTCTGACAGGCGCTATATCGCTGTCATTGAAGGGATAGCTATGCTCATATTTAAAATCAATTACTGTGTTGCCCTCTTTATCGATATATCCGTGTTTGCCGTCTGCTCCGACAGCGGCAATGCCGTTTTTAAAATTGTACGCCGTATAATAATTATCAAGAATACGCTCGCCTCTGGTGTTGAACCAGGTAAAATCAAACCAGGGAAGTCCGCCCTGCTCATAAGGTATCTTGTAATATCTGTACATATAAAGCGCCGTCCCATCCGGGCTGAAGCCATCAATGTTTATCATATCCTCAATTCCGTCTATCTCTATATTTGCAACCACTTCCCCTTGCTTGTTTACAACACAGTGCCGGCTATAAAGACAGGCTGCAACAACATCATCGACAAACAGATTATCGGGTGTTTCGGCAGGAGGCAAAAAGCGCATACCTATAGTGCCTGCCATTGCCGCAAGCAGAAATATCGTCCATAATCTTTTCATAGGCTTCTCCTTTCACACAGAGTTTTCTCGTCTATAAATAAGACAAACGAATATGTCAAATCGGGACAGGATTTAAGAAAATATTTTTAAAAAGCTCTCCGGTTGGAGAGCTTTTATTTTACTTCTGCATGATTACGCAGTAGAGTTTGCGTGGGAGTTCGGCTTCTTCAAAGTATTTAATATCGACGATATTGAAGCCGCCCTTGATTTTTTCGATATTCTCCTTGGAGAAAAAGTGGACGATGTAGCCGTCGTTTTCAAAGATATTTTCGCCGCGGCTGTTGCCGATGCCGAAATGGGCATCAAGGTCATTTCTCACTGTGAACACATGATAGCCGCCCGGCTTTAAGGCACGGTAAACCTCGCCCATCATAAACTCGACTTCTTCGTCTGTAAACGCCATATTGAAAAGCATGTGGGAATAGCAAAGGTCGAAAGCGCCGTCTTCCACAGGGAAAGGCTTACGCAAATCGTGCTCGACAGTATTGACAGCAAGCCCCATGCTTTCAGCCTTTTCGTTAAGCGCCTTTAAGCCGACAGGCGAATAGTCAAGGGCTGTCACATCATAGCCATTCTTTGCAAAATGGATAGTATCGCGTCCCTGACCGCAGCCAAGCTCAAGAACTTTCTTACCGCAGTCGAGCTTCATAGCCTCCTCGCAAGGATAGCTCATTTCCTCGCCGAACATATCAGGCATAATCATATAGGAATGGTCCCACTTGCTCTGCTGTCTGTCGAGATGTTCCCTGTCGGAAAGGCCGTTGAGCTTGTCAAACTCACCGTTTTTATAGCATTCAAGAGCTTCGATAAAGCGTTCAGGGCAGGAAGAAACTCCTGTGTCACAGCTTAAACCCCGAAGTCTTCTGATGATTTCGTCGATTTCCATACCCTCGACAAGTGCGGCAACCGAAAGAAGATTGCCCTTGCATCCGCCAACAAAGCTGACATCATAAACTCTGCCGTCGCGGACGTCAAAACGAATCTCGCTGACGCAAATGCTTTCAGGATAGTATATCATAATTTGTCCCCCATTGTTTTTATTTAATGATATAATGAACGGCACCGGTTAGTCAAGATTTATTGAAAAAAGCTCTCCAACGGAGAGCTTTTAATTATAGGTTTTTCATTATTTCGTCTGGTTTCATACCTTTTCGACTCATTTCCATGACTTTATGCAGCGGTGCGTCGGCGTGGGCAAAATATTTTTTCAGCCCCTTGCAGAGATAATACTGTCCGTTTTCGCCGAATCTGTCCTTAGGGCATCCGCCGTTACATACATTGAGATAAGGGCAAGCCTTACATTCATCGGTAAGGCTGTCTTTTTTGGCGTTGCCGAAGGCAATCTGCCTTTCGGAATGGGCGAGCTTTGCCATATTATTTGCCATAAGATTGCCTAAACGATGCTCGTTGTCGACAAAATGGTCGCAGGCATAGATACTGCCGTCCTCCTCGCAGACGAGGACCTGACCGCAGGTTTCAGCTAAGTGGCACACGCCAGCCTTGCCGCCTGCCCACACCTTTGCGGTCTCAGCAAAAAGCTGAATGTCAAGCTTACCTAAATCATTCTTCACCCACTGGTCAAAGACGTCGCACAAAAAATCGCCGTAGGCTTCGGGGGTGACCGAAATCGGGTCAATATTCCCATTTTCATCACGGACGACAACGGGGATAAACTGTGCCCAGCCTGTGTCGAGCGCCCTCAAAGCGCGGTATACTTCGAGCGGATTTTTCACAGTTTCGGCATTGACTGTGCAAAGCAAATCGGGCATAATGCCGTAAGCTTTAAGCTTTTGCGCCGCCTTGTAAATCCTGTCGTATGTAGGATTTCCACCCTTGTCACGGCGGTTTTTATCGTGTGTAAGCTTATCGCCGTCTATCGAAAGCCCTACATCGAAACGGTTGTCCCGCAGGAATTTGCACCATTCATCATTTATGATAAGCCCGTTTGTCTGGAGATTATTCCACGCCTGCCAGCCTTTAGGCAGATATTTCTTCTCGATGGCAACGACTTGCTTATAGAAATCAAGCCCTGCAAGAGTTGGCTCGCCGCCGTGCCAAACAAAGGACACAACAGGGCCTTCGTTTGCCTCGATGGTCTGCTTTATCAGCTTTTCAAGCAGAGAAAAGCTCATACGAGTCTGCTTTTTACTTGTGGAAAACTGCCCCTTTTCAAGATAATAGCAATAGGCGCAGTTCATATTACACCGCGAGCCGACAGGCTTGGCGATGACAGCAATATCTCTTGGCATCTGCTCTCCTTATTTCAGGTATTTTTCAAAGAAAGTGAAGCATTTATTCCATGAATCCATAGCCTGCTCGACGCGGTATGCCCCTCTGTCGTGGGACCAGAAGGCGTGACCTGCCCCGTCATAGCGGTGGAATTCATAGTTTTTGCCTAAGCTTTTAAGCACTTCTTCAAGCTTATCCACATCCTGAGGTGTCGGATTCTTGTCCTCATTGCCGAAGATGCCGAGGAGAGGGCATTTTAAGCCTTCGGCATAATCTATCGGCGCAACAGGCTTGGATGGAGTGAGCTGCTCAGGCGGGCATACAACACCGCCGCCCCAGAGGTCGACAGCCGCATCTATTCCGTCAAGAGTACACGCCGCAAGGAAGGTATGTCTGCCGCCCGAGCACATTCCGATAACGCCCACCTTACCGTTGGCATTGGACTGGTTTCTGAGGAAGTTTAATGAGCCGTCTGTATCGCCCATTACAGATTTATCCGAGACGATGCCTGCTTCTCTCATACGGGTAGAAACTTCGCTCGGTGTGCCGTGGCCGAAATCTTCATAGATATCAGGGCAAAGTACGCTGTAACCATGCTCTGTAAAGCGGCGAGCCGCTTCTCTGCACATTTCGTCCCAGCCGGGCATATGAGGGATGAGCACAATTCCCGGGAATGGTCCTTCGCCGATAGGGCGTGAGTAATAGGCATGGACAAACTTGCCTTCGTGCCCCTGAATACGGATGGTTTCAGCGATCATGCCGCTGTATTTTCCTGTGTTAAAGCTGTTCCACATACGATTTCCTCCTTGTTTGTAATGTTTATAGTTTAATTATAGCATACAGCAGAGAAAATTGCACGAAAAATATGTGCTATTGTTTTTATGAGACCCACATGTTATAATATTTATATTATATTTATATAATATTTTATTTTCGGAGGATGTGATAATCAATGCGTATCAGGCAAACCATATCATTACTGTTGTGTATAAGTATTTTGACCTCTCTGATTCCAGTACAAACTTTTGCTATTGAATCTGCCAAATCAACCACTGCTACAATTTCAGCAGAAGAAATTACAAATTCACTTGGTGAAATCGGTGGTTATCTTGCCGGTAATGCACTGACCACTTCAAATCTTTTTGCTGAAGACAGATTTAATTGGCCTACAGGACTTGGTTTTGCTGCTGAACGTGGTAACAACTTAAAAGATGTTCTGAAAGGTTTGAACTCATCTATAGTTGGCGATAATAATGCTGCAAATGGTGCTGATAGAAAAATTATAAATCGCGATAAAAGTATCACCTGGATTCAAACTAAATATCACTCTACTGCAGGCAGAAGTGTTTCCGATGCCTTCGATGAAAATACAGGATTGTATCGTTATATGGATGGCGATGGAAAGCCTATGCAATTAGAAGTTCCGGCTGACCAGCATGCTAAAGCGATAGAATCAATGCGCACAAAAATTAAAGAAGGACGCGTTCCCGGTGTTACCGATCCGGATGATGCTGAAAATCTTATCCGAAAAGGAAATCTTACATTCAAACAAGCGCAGAATATTGCCAAGGCAGGTAATATCGATTCATTGAAATATGATGCTGCAAATGGTGTTATCACAGCATCTTATGCAGCAGGTATCAGTTTTGTATTGGATTTTGCATGTTGTGTACTTAATGGTGTAGACACAGAGGAAGCACTTAAAAATGCCGGTCTGAATGGATTAAAAACCGGTGGTGTTGTTTTTGCTACATATGTAATTTCCAGTCAGCTCGCAAAAGCAGGGATGACAAAAGCTATGATCCCTACTGCAGAAGCGATTGCCAAAGCTTTAGGTGATGAAGTATGTGAAGCAATTGTCCGAAAAGCCGGTGTGGAAACCGTATTGACAAATACAAAAGCCGCTGCCCAGATTATTGCAAAAGAAATGATTGTAGATGGCGTTATGCTTGTTGTCCTGACAGGTGTTGATGTTTCTGAACTTTTTAGGGGAAGAATATCAAAAGAAGAACTTTTGAAAAATCTTACTGTTACAATCATTAGTATCGGTGTCGGTACAGCTGGAGGTTATGGTGGTGCAGCTCTTGGTACACTTATAGCTCCTGGTTTAGGCACATCCATTGGTGCTATTTTAGGGTCACTTGCTGCAGGCAGTTTAAGTGCATTGGCGGCCGAAGCAATAATTGCACCTTACTATGAAAGTGATGCTGAAGAAATGTTCAAAATAATAACAGATGAGTTTACAGTTTTATGTATTGACTATCTTATAAACGAAGAAGAAGGCAATCATATCGTTGATAAACTTTCTTCTGTTTTAGTTGGTGACGTATTGAAAGACATGTATGCATCAGAAAATCGTCAGCAATTCACCCACGAATTGCTTGAACCTCTGTTTATAGAAGAAGTTGAACAACGACCAACTATCATTACACCAACCGAAGAAGAACTCAGATATAAAATGAAAGAAACTTTACGTGGTATAGTATTCATTCACTAATAAAGGAGTATGTAATATGTCTATCAATTTAGTATCACTCTTAGATGAATATGGATGCACTAATCTTGAAAACGCCAAGGAAACGATTATCACT
>SVKW01000079.1 GCA_015068285.1 Oscillospiraceae bacterium
ATAAGCGGAAGATGAAGGCTGAGGAACCTGAGCACAACACCTGCTGCGATTATCATTATAACAAAAATAACAAAAAATGCAATAACATCCTGTGTCATAAATGTTAATTCTTCGATTAAGAGGTCGAGCACATCCTTGCCTTTTTCAAGGGCAAACTGGGCAAATTCAGACGCTTTTTCGTCAGGGATATACTTTGCGATATATTTTTCAGGCTCAGCCTGAACGATTTTTGTGAGGAACGGGGAAATAACCTTTCCCACATAAGGGGACACCGTAGGTGTGAACATTTTACCGGCAATGAGAGCGATAACAGCCGATGCAATGCTGATAAGCCCGCCGAGGATGCCGTTTTTACGGCCGACAGCGGCGCACAGTAATATTATAGCCACAATGGCAATGTCTACAAAATATTTTTCCAATTGGATCGCCTTTCTGATTTAAGATGATTTGCCTAAAACTTCGGCGCGGTCAGAGAATATCACAAGATAGCTGCCGTCGATACGCTTGGAAATGCTCTTTGCCGCATAAACGCTGTAGGTTGTTTTTGAACCGTCGGATGTTTCATAGAGATAAGCGTTTTCGTTGGTGAGGGCAGAAAGTGTGCCTGTTTCATAGAAAAGACCGTTGATTTCCTCGTCGGTCTCAAAGCTGTGAAGCTCTTCGCCGTCATTTACAAGCACAGCCTTATATTTTCCCGAGCCGGTCACGATGCTGAGAAGAGGCATTTCGCCGTTTTCATGGGAATAACAGCTTAACGAACCGGCAGAATATGTGTAAGCCGAAGTTTCCTGACCGTTTTTGTCGTAAGTATAAAGTCCGTTTTCGGTGATGACTGAAAGATTGTCGTTGTTGTCGTATTCCATAGAATAGAAGATAGTTTCGCCCAGATCAATTTCAAAAAGCGGCTCTTCATTATGGATATTGTATGTGCGGATAAAGGTTCTGCGGTTTTCGCCGCCCACACAGAGGAGGGAAAGCTTTTCACCGCTGTTATTTATACAGCCGGAAATTATATAATATTCCGAGGAGGACCACTGGAACTGCTGTTTTGAATCCTCCGAATAGAGCTTGACAGAGCCCTTGTAGCCCGGCTCTTCAAAAAGCACCAGCAGATCGCCCTGCTTGTTAATATTGCACCAGAGCACAGGATTTTCCTCCTGAAGCTGCTTGAGAAGGGCATAAGAGCCGAAAATACTTATCTCGTTTCCGCCCTTGTCATAAGCAATAATACGCTTGTCACCTGTGAGAAGCTGAGGGGAGGAATATTTAAGCTGCTCGGAAAGGTCCTCAAGACCTGCCGCGTTGATTATTTTCAGGCTGTCTTTATTGAGAACGACAAGACCTCCGCCAAAGGGAGAATGCACGCTGTCGATGCCCACCTCAAAGGTGTAGCCTGTGAAATTCTCGCTGACAGAGGTATCTGTGTCAAAATAGGACATAATTCGATAAAAATTAAGCATATTTATGTCTTCACGGTAGGTGATAAAGCAATAGATAAGCATGAGGAAAATACTGTACCCGAAAATTTTCCGAAGTACAGCAACGACAGTAAGTCTGTTGTCTCTTGCTTTTATCTTGACTTCATCCACTGTGAAAACTCCTCTTTATCGTAAAAAAGTCTTGTCATATAAAGTCCCTGTGGGGGAGCTGTCGGCCCGCCTTCGCAGCGGTCACAGCTGTCGAGTATGCGTCTGATATCGTCGGGTGCAAACTTGCCGTGTCCCACATACCAGAGATTGCCTGCGATATTTCGCACCATATTATACAGGAATCCGTCACCGCATACGCTGACGAATACATATTTGCCTTCCCGTCTTACATCGCAGTAGAAAACCTCACGCACAGTTGAGGAAACAGGGGTGCCTTCATTCTTTACAGCGGCAAAGTCCTGTCTGCCCACAAAGTGCTGAGCACCTTTGCGCATAGCCTCAACATCGAGAGGCTTTATGATGTGAAAGGCTCTGTGCTCGTCAAATGGGGAGGGAAACTGGTCATTGTAGAATACGTATGTGTATTCCTTTGCGACACAGGAAAAACGGGCATCAAAATCATCGTCTACGATTTTTGCCTCCCTCACAACGATGTCCTTAGGCAAAACAGCGTTGAGTGCAAGCGGAAGCTTGTCCATCGGAATGGAAGTGTCGCTCTTGAAATTGGCGCAGTATGTGTTGGCGTGGACAGCCTTGTCTGTGCGTCCGCAGCCCGAAAGAGGGGAATATACCTTTGTCTGACGCTCGATTATCTTTTCAAGAGTGCCCTGCACAGTCGGCAGACCGTCCTGACGCTGCCAGCCGTGGTAATTAGTGCCGCAGTATGAAAGTGTAAGAGCTATATTTTTCATATACCCACCACGCTTGCGATTATCATAATGACGAAGAATATAGTACAGAATACCATAAACACATAGTCATTTTTTGTCAGTTTGAGAACATTGAGTCTTGTTCTGCCCGTTCCGCCCTGATAAAGACGGCATTCCATAGCTGTTGCCAGCTCGTCAGCGCGTCTGAAAGAGGAAACGAAAAGCGGAACGAGAATAGGGATAAGCGCCTTTGCTCGCGCAAAAATATTGCCCGATTCAAAGTCAGCGCCTCGCGCCTTCTGAGCCGCCATAATCTTGTCAGTTTCCTCGATGAGAGTCGGGATGAAACGCATGGCAATGGTCATCATCATGGAAAATTCATGAACAGGGAACTTGATCTTGTTTAATGGAGCGAGAAGATGCTCAAGAGCATCTGTCAGCGCAATAGGGCTTGTTGTGTACATAAGAAGGGAAGTTGCGCAGACAAGCATGACGATACGGGATGTCATATAAAATGCTGTCAGCAGGCCTTCCTTTGTAATGCTGAGAATCCAGAAGCTGACGAGAACTTCGCCTTCAACATAGAAAATATTGAGAATACTTGTGAAAAGCACAAGGAACATGATAGGCTTTAAGCTTTTGAGCAGCATTTTAGGGTTTGTCTTGGAAACTTTAACGCCTAAAACGATGAAAAGAGCCGCCAATGCGTAAGGAATAATACCCTCTGTGACGAAAAGTACAATGATAAATGCAAAGCAGATGACCAGCTTTACTCTTGGGTCCAGCTTGTGCATATAGGTATTTCCCGGGAAAAATTGTCCTAAAGTAATGTCTTTTATCATACTTTCCCCCTGAGCCTCATAAGCTGTTCCTTAGCGCCCTCGATGGTGTAAACTGAAGTGTCCACATCGTAGCCTCTGTTTTTAAGCTCGATGAGCACGCTTGTAATCTGCGGCACATCAAGCCCCGACTTTGTAAGCACTTCATGGCGGGCAAAAATCTCGCTTGGAGTGCCGTCTAAAAGCACCTGCGAATCGCACATCACAACAATGCGGTTTGCCATCTTTGCGGCATCTTCCATGCTGTGTGTGACGAGAATTATTGTCGTCTTGTGCTTATCGTGGTAATTTCTTATCATTTCGAGGATTTCCTCGCGGCCCTGAGGGTCAAGACCTGCCATCGGCTCGTCTAAAACGAGAATTTCAGGCTCCATTGCGATGATGCCTGCGATAGCTACGCGTCTTTTCTGACCGCCCGAAAGGTCGAAAGGCGACTTTTCAAGTGTGAGAGCATCTATGCCGACAGCCTCTGCCGCATTGAGCACTCTGCGCTTGACCTCGATTTCATCAAGCCCCATATTCTTAGGACCGTAAGCGATATCGAGAAAAACCGTCTCCTCAAAAAGCTGATATTCAGGATACTGGAAAACAAGACCGCAGGCAAAGCGGGCAGCTCTCCTTGTGGCAGGGGACTGATTTATGTCCTCGCCGTTGATATACACCTTGCCGCTTGTAGGCGGGAGAAGGGCATTGAAATGCTGGACAAGTGTGCTCTTGCCCGAGCCTGTATGGCCTATGATTGCCACGAAATCGCCGGAATTGAATGTAAGGTTAATATCCTTTACAGCAGTCTTTTCAAAAGGAGTTCCGGCGCCGTATGTATAGGATACATTTTCAAGTTTTAAAATTTCTCCCATAATTTACCCCTTAAGATATTTTTCAAGAATGTCACAGCATTCGTCAACAGTGAGAGCCACATCTTTAAGCCCGAGCTCGTCCAATATTTCCACAGTCTGTGGAACGGCAAGACCGATGTCGAGAAGCTCCTGACGGTGTGCAAATACCTCGCGCGGTGTGCCGTCGTGTGTAACTTCGCCTGCGTTGACAACAACGATTCTGTCTGCCTGAGCAGCTTCATCCATGTGATGTGTGATGAGAATGACCGTGATTCCGTTTTCCTTGTTAAGGCGCTTGATTGTCGCCATAACTTCTTTTCTGCCCACAGGGTCGAGCATAGCTGTCGGCTCGTCCATAACGAGCACATTAGGCTCCATTGCAAGAATGCCTGCAATGGCGATTCTCTGCTTCTGACCGCCCGAAAGCATGTGAGGAGCGTGCTTTACAAACTTCTCCATGCCGACAGTTTTAAGGGCATCGTCCACCTTTTTGCGGATTTCCTCGCTTGGCACGCCCATATTTTCAGGGGCGAAAGCCACATCCTCCTCGACAACAGTTGCAACAAGCTGATTGTCAGGATTCTGGAAAACCATGCCAACATTTCTGCGGATATTTATTAAGTTTTCAGGATCACTTGTATCGAATCCGTATGAATAAACCTTGCCTTCGCTCGGCAGAAGTATGCCGTTCAAGTGCTTTGCGAATGTGCTCTTGCCCGATCCGTTATGGCCTAAAACAGCCACAAAAGAGCCCTTTTCGATTTCGAGAGAAACCTTCTTGAGAGCAAAGCTTCGCGCTTCGTCAGCCGAATATGTGAAGGTGAGTTTTTCAGTTCTGATAACTTTTTCCAATTTAAAGCTCCTTTGAAAAAGGGATTGGTACTATTTCTTATTGCAGATCCATCTTGCGGTGTGTCCGCATGGGAGATTGAGTCCTGTGCTCTGAACAGGGAGACCGAGCTCGGCTCCTTCAACTGTGCCGCCAAACTGAGGGCATACAAGTCTGCCTAAAATATAGACAGGAACAGATGGGGAGATGCCTGTTGTATAGGAGTTGATGATGATAAAGAGCGGGTCATCGGAAAGCACCTTTGTGCAAAGCTTTACGAACTCGTAAATATTTTCCTCAAATTTCCAGATCTCGCCCGAAGGACCTCTGCCGTAGGACGGCGGGTCCATGATGATGGCATCATATTTTCTGCCTCTGTTGATTTCGCGTTCAACAAACTTCTTGCAGTCGTCGACGATGTATCTGATAGGCGCATTTTCAAGGCCACTGAGCTTTGCGTTGTCCTTTGCCCAGGCAACCATGCCGCGAGCTGCGTCAACATGGCAGACAGAAGCGCCCGCCTTTGCAGCCGCCATAGTAGCGCCGCCTGTGTATGCAAAAAGATTGAGTACATTTATAGGTCTGCCGGCATTTCTGATCATTTCCATGGAGAAATCCCAGTTGGCAGCCTGTTCAGGGAATATGCCTGTGTGCTTGAAGTTCATAGGCTTGACGCCGAACTTCAGGTCTTTATAGTTGATTGTCCAGCTTTCAGGGAGAGCCTTCTTGTCCCAGCTTCCGCCGCCTGTGTTGGAGCGGGTATATTTGCCGTGAGCATTTTTCCAGCCCTTGTGGCCTGTCTTTTCCCAGATAGCCTGAGGGTCAGGGCGCACGAGAGTGAAATCTGCCCAGCGTTCAAGACGCTGACCGTTTCCGCAGTCTAAAAGCTGATAATCTTTCCATTGATCGGCTAAATACATAATTCACTTCCTTTACAAAACACGTCTGCCTTCGATGGCGCGGCCTAAAGTAACCTGGTCGGCAAACTCAAGATGGCCGCCCACAGGGATACCGTAGGCCAGTCTTGTGATTTTAATATTGAATGGTCTGAGTAATCTTGCAAGATAAACTGCAGTTGTTTCCCCTTCGGTGTCAGGGTTTGTCGCCATAATAATCTCTGTGATGTCCTCATCGGCAATTCTCAAAAGAAGCTCCTTGATCTTGAGAGCATCAGGGCCGATGCCGTTAAGAGGGGAGATTGAGCCGTGGAGCACATGATAAAGCCCGTTGTACTCCTTTGTCTTTTCGATGGCGATAAGGTCTTTAGGGTCGGAAACAACGCAGATAGTATGTCTGTCACGGCTTTCGTCTGCGCAGATTTTGCAGACTTCGTCCTGAGTGAGATTCTGGCAGATTTTGCACATCTGAACATTGCTTTTTGCCGCTAAAAGAGCGTCGGCAAAGTCCTTTACCTCATCTTCAGGCATTGACATAACATGAAAAGCAAGCCGCTGGGCAGTCTTGTGACCGACGCCCGGCAGCTTGGCAAATTGCTCTATCAACTTTTCTACAGGTGGAGCAAAGTATTTCATAGATTAGAAAAGGCCACCCATGCCGCCTGTGAGCTTACCCATTTCGCGTGCAGATGTTTCTTCAGCTTCCTTGAGAGCGGAGTTTACTGCAGCGAGGATAAGGTCAGAGAGCATTTCTGCATCGTCCGGGTCGATAACTTCAGGCTTGATGTTAAGGGAGAGGAGAGCCTTGCCCTTTACAACTGCTGTAACAGCGCCGCCGCCGGCTGTTGCTGTGTATTCTCTGTTTTCAAGCTCTTCCTGGAGCTTCTGCATATCAGCCTGCATCTTCTGAGCCTGCTTCATAAGAGCGTTCATATTCATGCCGCCCGGCATTCTTCCTGGTTTCATAATTAAATCCTCCGTATATGTATCTTTTATATTATTATTTAATGTATATATCTATTGAATAATTGTTCCTTATATCTCGCCTCCCTCAGACATTTACCCCACAAAGCAGGCTTTGCGGGGACCCCGTTATCGGGGGGTGGCTTGCGGAGCAAGTCGGGGGGAGTGAAAACTAGTGCATAAGCCCTAATTTTCTTGCCTTATCAAGCAGCTCATCCATTCCGGACGAAGCCTTCTTTTCATCCTGCTTTGAGCCTGCGATTTTAGGCATTTTATCGGTGACAGTCGCCGCTGTAAAGCCCATTTCCTTTGCGGTGTTGTTGAGAGCATTCGTGACAGACGGACGGTTTAACAAATCGATGTAATCCTTGTCGCAGACAACGGCAACAGCGCCGCCGTTAGGAATGATAGTCGCGTTATTGAGAAACTGACGAATAGCAACATTTACGCCCGAGCCAAGCTTTGCCATAAAGTCCTTCTTGAAATTATCAGGGGAAGGAGCGGATTTTTTGATCTCGCTCTGGGGCACTTCGATCTTCGGAATGTGGGGAATGTTAATCTTAGGTTTCTGCGGAGCCTGCTCCGGCGGAATATCGAAAGGCGGAGCATCATCGTCTGTAAGCATAGGCGGCTCCTCAGGGAGAGGAGGCTTTTCATCGGCAAACGGCGCTGTATCGTTATCCACAGCCTGTGGAGCCTTTGTCTTAGGCACTTCGATTTTTGCGTTTGATACCGGCTTGACAGCCACAGGAGCAGGAGCGCCTGCCGCTCTCGAGCAAAGCTTGATAAGGCAGACCTCGCCGTCCATCTTTCGGGCGGAAGTTCTTGTCAGCTTGCTGAGTGTGGAGTTTATCGTCTCGATAAAATAGTCGAGCAGGCCTGGAGTTACATCCTTTGCCAGCTCATTAAGCTCCTTGACAGTAAAAGAGGAAGCCAGCGTGATGTTGGAAACATCCTTTACCGATTTAATAATATATATATCCCTGATGAGGGAGAGAATGTTGTCAAAAACAGAAACGATATCTCTGCCTTCTGCGTAGGCGTTGTTGAACCATGTCAAAGCGCCCGAAACATCTTCAGAGCAAATCGCATTCCAGATGCCTGTCAGCAGCTCATTCTGCGGCAGGGAAAGGGAGCGGACAGCGTTGTCATAAGTGATCGTGTCATTCTCCGAAAGACAGCGGTCAAGAAGGGAAATTGCGTCACGCATCGAGCCGTCGCCTAATTTTGCAATGAGCTGAGCGGCTTCGTCCTCGATTCTGAAGCCTTCCTTGTAAGCGATCTTCTTTATATGGTCGAAAATAACCTTGCCGTCAATTCTTCTGAAATCATAGCGCTGGCAACGGGAGAGAATTGTAATCGGCACCTTGTGGATTTCAGTAGTTGCAAGAACGAAAATCGTGTGCTCAGGCGGCTCCTCAAGAGTCTTTAAAAGAGCATTGAAAGCGCCCGAGGACAGCATGTGAACTTCGTCGATGATGTAAACACGCTTCTTCATGGAAGCAGGGGAGTAACGGCATTCGTCGCGTAACTGGCGGATATTGTCAACGCCGTTGTTGGAAGCGGCGTCCATTTCAACGATGTCCATTGTTGTTTCGTTAAGAGCCGCAAGACAAGCCTCACATTCGTTGCACGGATTGCCGTTTTTAGGATTAAGACAGTTTACAGCGCGGGAGAGAATCTTGGCACATGATGTTTTGCCTGTTCCTCTTGTGCCTGTAAAAAGGTAAGCATGCGAAATACGCCCCGATACTATCTGTGATCTCAGAGCGTTGGTAATGTTGTCCTGCCCCACCATTTCATCGAAGGTTCTGGAGCGGTACTTTCTGTATAATGCTAAATTGGACATAGACTTCTCCATATTTTACAAATGGCAATTGTCAAAGCTATACGTTTAACTTCGAAAACACCCACCATCCGTTACCACAGATATCAGCTCAAAATCGGTTTGCTGCGGCACACAGAACAAAATGCTTAATGCTGCTCGGTTCCCCGCCTGACATGGTTCACAAACGTCTGTTGCGCAGGACCGACTTCTCAATACATCAACCCATGGGCAGACGATAATGGAATGATCCCTCAGATTAAATATTCGTCCCTGCTATAGCCGATTTCAGGTTACAGGGAACGGCTGACTCCCCGACATAGTATAGCTTTGACAATTGCCACTAGGTATATTATAACCTATAATTTCGAAAAATGCAACACCATATTTGCAAAAAATATTGACATTTTTAAAAAATAGTAGTAGAATATAATAGTTGCATAAAGGAAAGTATGCCGCATATAATGAAGTATAGCCACCAAAATGCCTCCTTCGGGTCGAGGGAGGTGGCACACGAAGTGTGACGGAGGGAGCGATAGCAGCTTTTCTTTATAACAAAGTATGAAGAGTTATCGAAGTACAACCAAATATGGAGAGTTATCGAAGTGGGGACGTCTGCGAGCGTTGCCGGTGGCAGATGAAGCGAGCAGTAAGGAGTGGCAGCGGTCGAAATTTCATGAGCTTAAGTGAATGAGAAATTTCGGGCACCGCAACAGGACATAACGGGGCGCCCGCTATCGGAACTTCCGTTAAGCACAATCTTTTATACAACCAAATATGGAGAGTTATCGAAGTGGTCATAACGGGGCTGACTCGAAATCAGTTTGCGAGCAATCGCACGAGGGTTCGAATCCCTCACTCTCCGCCATAAAAAACCGACAAGTTTCTGCTTGTCGGTTTTCAACTTTTTTGTCTTTAAAA
>SVKW01000080.1 GCA_015068285.1 Oscillospiraceae bacterium
ATCAGCGATAATGCCGTTGTGAAAAGCCTTTTAAGGGTGGAAAAGTTTGAAAACAAGCTGGTTATCACAATAGGCGAGGACGATTAAAATGAGGATATCAGATATAATTTCCATCGGCTCACGATATCTCGTTCTCGGCGTTATTGTTGCATTATTCATCACAGCAGCAACACTTATAATTTACAGATTTTTCCTTAAAAAGCGCAGCGTTCCAATAGGAAAAGTCCTGCTTTGGGCAACTTTTTTCTGCTATATCATAGTGGTTTTGGGCGCAACCCTAATGATGAGGGCAAGCTTTTACGAAGGCAGGAAAATCATGCCGCTTTTCTACTCCTACAGAGAAGCGTGGGTCGATTTCTCAGCAGTCATGTGGCGCAACATTATTCTCAATATCCTGATGTTTCTGCCATTTGGATTTTTACTGCCGCTGTGCCACAGAATATTTGACAGTTTCTGGAAAACATCCATAGCGGCATTTGTCTTTACAAGCCTTATAGAGACCGTTCAGTATTTCCTGAAACTGGGAATATTTGAGCCCGATGACCTGCTCAATAACACGATAGGAGCAATGATAGGCTTCGGCATTTATGCCTTGATTTTCTTCAAAAAACGCACGATAAAGCGTGTTTTAGCCTTACAAATCCCGCTTTTTATCACAATTTCAGCCTTCGCCGCCATATTCATCGCATATTATGCACAGCCTGTGGGCAACATCGAAGGTCAGTATGTGATCCCGATTGACGCTGAAAAACTGTCTGTCACAGGCGGCGAGTATTCCGATGAAAATAAAATCCTGCCGGTCTACAAAGCTCCCGTGCTGACGGCCATCGAAACGCAGGCTTTCGCCGAAAAGTTTTTTGAAAACATCGGCACAAGCCTTGACGAAAGCCAGAATGACATCTACGATGGCGTTGCCGTTTACAAGGCTGTCGACCGCTACAGCATCTGGGTCGATTATCTGGGCGGAAGCTACAATTTCACCGATTTTGACACCTCTTTCAGCGAAAATAAGTTCAAAATCATCGAAAATGCCGATGAAAACGAGATAAAAGCCGCCCTTACCCTCTATGGCATAACAATCCCCGACGATGCCGATTTTGAGAATAACGGCGACGGCAGATACAGCTTCACAGCGCACAATGGCACGCTGACCTGCGAGTATTACGACAACGGCTGTTTTGCCAATATCCGTAATAATATGGTCGACCTTGAGCCGTATATGGACCTGGCGGCAATAAGCGAAAATGAGGCTTTTGAAATGATAAAGCAGGGCAAATTCCGCTATTACAGCGATGAAAACCTCAATATTGAAGTTAATGACAGCGAAATCGGCTATGTAATCGACTCAAAAGGCTTCTATCAACCGGTCTATAATTTCTCCTGCACGGTAAATAATCAGCCGACAACCATCGCTATCTCCGCAATTCAATAATGAAAAAGCCATTCGAATCCAATTCAACGCCTCCCCTGTGTAAGGGGAGGTGATTTTGTTTGCAAAATCGGAGGGGTTGTCTGAAAATGGTAAAAGTGAATAGCCCTCTGTATACAGGGCGGGTATTTGTGCCATCCTGCCGATTTGATGTAATACTTAAATTATGTTTCTTTCAGCATTTCGCTCAGCACCTCTCCGAAAAGCTGAATCGAATAGAGAGCTTCGTCCAAGGTGTTGCCAGAAGTGCCTACCTCAAGCAGCATACTGCCTGTGCAGACGTGCTGATTAAAACGGGAATCGCGCACCACGATAGGCCGCATAATCCCGGGGTATCGGGAGTTCATCTCCTGCTGAATCTTGCCGTGGAAGATGAGATTTTTCTGCCAGTTATCGTGGACAAGACCGCCGCCGGACGAGCCTGTGACAAACATGAGCTGGGCGGCGGTGCGCCCGTCAATGTCAGCCGTAACCTTGTATTTTGTGCCGTCTTTGGCTATCATAGCGTCTCTGTGAAGGTCGATGACCACCTTAATTGATGGATTTTCCCCGAAAGCCTCCGTAATGGCATTGAGCGACCGTGTGTACGATCCGCTGTAGCTGGGGCTGTCGAAAATATCCCTTATATGCAGGGTTTCAATTCCATTATTTTCCAGTATTTCCTCCAGCTCATCGCCGATACGCACAACATTATAACGGGTGTCAAGAGTGCGGTCGTTCTCGGTGTATTCAAACTGATAGGCAGGAGAAGGGGTGTAGCTTTCGCTGCCGTGAGTGTGTACGATAAGCACCTGCACACCCTTGGGCGAAAGCTCAACAGGGCTGTCATTTTTCAAAAGAGCCGCCATGTCTATGTCAAAATCGGTGAGATTCTGAATAAAAACCTCGGTGTCATTCTCGCTTTCAACGCTGATTTCCTTAATCGCCTCGGATTCTGCCATAACCTCACTGGGCAAGCCTGTCTCGGCAATATCGCGCACCAAATCGGGAGCCGAGGGCAGGTTCAGGCTGACGTTTTCATTGGTATCAGGCTCGGAAATCCCGCCCAGCGCCATACAGACAAGAAAAATCACAAACGAAGTCAGCGGAATGAGCCGATACCTGTTTCTTCTACGTCTTTTTCTCCTCATATTAAACCTCCTTGTTCTTCGGTCAATTATATGAGGAAAGGGCTTGACTTATGCCATAAACTCCATAAGCTCACGCTCGTCAATCTTGCGGTGCAGGGCAAGATTTATGCCGCAGGCTATCACTTCTGCCGATTTATCGGACAGTACATCAATGTCCTTTGGCGTCACAACAAGGGGCATATCGGGGATTTTGCTGTCGATGTCATAATCATCACCGATAAGCTCGCGCACCATCGTACCCGCCTCAACGACAGTAGGAATGCCGATGGCAATGACAGGCACGCCGAAAGTTTCTCTGTTTATCGCAAAACGGTAATTGCCAACGCCGCTTCCCGGGGCAATGCCTGAATCACAAATCTGAATAGTATTCCCCAGCCTGTTCAAATCGGAGGTGGCAAGCGCATCAATGGCAATGATGGCGGCAGGGGAGATTCGGTCGGCAACACCTTTGATAATCTCGCCAGTTTCAATGCCCGTCAAGCCAAGCACACCGGGCGAAATTGCGCAGACAGAGTGAAAATCTTCAAAGCTTTCGGGCATATCATCTTTCAAATGCCGCGTAACGATGATTCTGTGGCTGACCTTAGGGCCGATGTTGTCAGCCGTGATATTTATGTTGCCAAGGCCAACAATGAGCACAGTGCCTTCCTCAGGGAGAAGTTTTACAAGCTCGTCACGGATGGCTCGCGCGGCATTCATGGCCTCGTCACGGGAGCTCTGCCAGACCTTTGAAAGAAGAAATGTGATATAAGTTCCAAAAGGTTTAAAAAATCTCTTGACAGATTGGTCATTATCGATTATAATTTTATAGGTTAGAATGTTATGGGAAATATACTCCTGCCGTGTTAAAGGGGTGCAGTCGTCCTGTAATGTTCCCGCGGCATCCAAAGCAAGGTCAGTTCTTTTATATGACATAAACCCTCCAAAATATATTTTTTATAGTTTTGGAAAAAAATTAAAAATTATGTAAAAAAACACTTGCTTTTTTCAGAAAAAAATGATAGAATATCTTGTAGTGAAAAAATGTCCAAAAGGAGGATCTAGCTTTGCCAAACATTAAGTCCGCTAAGAAGCGTGTTCTCGTTTCTGAAGTAAGAAATGCAAGAAACCGTGCAATCAAGACAGCTGTTAAGACACAGATCAAGAAGTTTGATGCTGCTGTAGCTGAAGGCGCAAATGTAGAAGCAGCATACAAGGCAGTTGTTGCAACTGTTGATAAGGCTGCAGCTAAGGGCGTTATGCACAAGAACACTGCTGCAAGACGTAAGAGCGCACTTGCTCGTAAGATGAACGCAGCTAAGTAATTTAGTCCAGATATTAAAAGACCACAAGTAATTGTGGTCTTTTTTGCTGTCTATTTTTTCAGTTCCATGTAAACAGATGTGCCGCCGGCTTCTTCTGAAAAATAAGCAGGGAAGTCTCTGCGGACAAAGCCAAGCCTTTCGTACAGGTTGACAGCCTTGATGTTGTCGGGATTCGGGTCCACCCAGACCTTTTCAACGCCGTTTTCAAATGCCTTTTCAATGGCATAAGAGAGCGCCGTGGTTGCTATGCCTCTGCCGCGGGCAAAACTGAATAATTTGATATCCAATGAAGCGCTTTTATGTGCCACGTCAATCTTATAGAAGGTCTCACCGCAATAAACCGAGTCTTCGTAAATAGAATAGTGATTAGTCAGCGGTCGTGCGGTACATATTCTGTCGAGCCAACGCATCATCTGCTCGTCTGTCTGGTGCAGTCCGTCAGGAAAACCTACAAACTTCATAACATCGCCATCAGCCCATAACGCCTTGACATTATCAAGGTCAGCTTTCGCTGTTTCGCGTATAATTATCATATAATAAACCCTGCTTTTAAACTATTCTTTGCCGTATTTGATAATTTCATCTAAATTATCAAGAATAAACTGCTGAGCCTGACGGGAATATCGAAGCTCTTTTTTGGTTTCGCCAGTCGATTTATCGACAACTACCTGTTCAAAAATACCAATACCTTCAGAATAAGGGGTAGGCACTTTAATAGTGCGGTTGACAAATGTCATGGCTTTGGTCTCACTTATATATCCTTTATCGAGCAACCATTGGTTGACAGTTTTTAACGAAAGCTTTTCCATTGAACTATCATCGACCACAGCGTTTATATTTTTGATAAAGGAAGATGGGTTTATCAGTTCATTTGTAATACGCACCTTTGCCTTTTGCTGTGAATTCAGCGAAAAAGCAGCCTTCTTTTTGACAATCTGATAGTTGTGCCCGTTGACATCAGGAAGATTTACAAGGCCATTGTTGTCAACGATTTCCTCAAGAATATCGGAAACAAAGGCAAAGCACTTGCGGAGCTGCTCCTGCTGAAGCAGGGAAGTGGAATCCATGCCGCTTATCGGGTCAATGCCCTTTGAAAGTTTGTCCATGTATGATCTGGCGTGCTGTATAACCTTGATTTTGTCCATAATATCACCTCTTATGAGAACATTATAGCATAAATAAGGATTTATTTCAACAGTAAAGCCACCCCGTCTGGAGTGGCTTTATTTTTATTCAATATAACCGCCGCCGATGACATATTCGCCATCGTAAAAAACAGCAGACTGTCCCGGTGACGGAGCGCGTGCAGCCTCAGGGAAGAATACCTTGAAGCCATTTTCCGTCTTTGTTACATGAGCGTCATACTCGGTCTTGCTGTGGCGAATCTTGCACTTGCAGTCAAATTCGTCCAGCTTAAGATACTTATTATAAATAATATGAGGTGCTGAAACCTCGATTTCATGCTTGTGCAGGTCGTCATAGGAGAGTATCACCTGATTTTTCTCCGCATCAATCTTGGTTACAAACAGCCTTGCCGCCGCCGCAATGCCCAGACCTCTGCGCTGACCGACAGTATAGCGGTGAATGCCCAGATGCTTGCCCAGCACCTTGTCGTTTTCATCGACAAAATCGCCTGCAGACGGAGTGAAGCCGTTATCCTCGATGAATTTCGCGTGGTCATCGTCAGGAATGAAGCAGATTTCCATGCTGTCAGCCTTCTTTGCAATGTGAATGCCGTATTTTTCGGCATCAGCGCGGACAGCATCCTTGTTTTCATAGCCGCCCAGAGGCAGAATAAGGCGCTCGATATACTCCTTCGGAAGTCTGTAAAGCATATAGGACTGGTCATTTTTTGACTCAGCCTTAGTCAGCAGCTTTTCGCCGTTTTCGCCCTCAGTAATGCGGGCATAATGACCTGTAGCCACATATTTTGCGCCGATTTTATCGGCAACATCAAATAAAACCTTGAATTTGACGGCAGGATTGCAGGCAATGCAAGGGATTGGAGTCTTTGCGTGGAGATAACCCTCGATGAAAGGATTTATAACCTTTTCCCGAAGCTCGTCCATAATATCGACCTGCATAAAGCCGATGCCCATGTCATCAGCGACCTTTTTTGCATCGTCTGCCGCGTCAGAGCCGTTTTCAAGGTATACGCCCATGACATCATAGCCCTGAGCCTTGAGAAGATAAGCCGAAAGGGCGGAGTCTACGCCGCCGGAAAGACCTAATACAATTTTTTCCATAATTACCTTGTAATACTTTTAATACACATATAGACGGGTTTGCGCCCGTCTATATTATTGCCTTACTTATTAAAGAAATCCTTGATTTTTTCACCAAAAGACTTCTTGCCCGAATAGTGGCTTTCCTCAACAGAATCCTCAAACTTGCGAAGAATTTCTTTCTGAGCCTTAGTGAGATTCTTAGGAATCTCAACGTTGACCTTGATATACTGGTCGCCGCGGCCGCGTCCCTGAAGATTCTGGATACCGCGATTCTTCAGGCGGAAAACAGCGCCAGGCT
The DNA here is from genome assembly GCA_015068285.1 of Oscillospiraceae bacterium. Classification (GTDB taxonomy): domain Bacteria; phylum Bacillota; class Clostridia; order Oscillospirales; family Butyricicoccaceae; genus SIG471. Next base: position 6,390 of record SVKW01000080.1, read on the forward strand.
GTGTGCCTTCAGGAAGATTATATTCAACCTTGCCGTCGATTGTAGGAACAATAAGCGTTGCGCCGAGAGTTGCCTGAACGAATGTGACAGGCATTTCAACCAGAACATCATTGCCCTTACGGGTGAAGATCTCGTGCGGAATGATTTCGATAGTGACGAAAATATCGCCGTTAGGACCGCCGTTCATGCCTGCCGAGCCCTGACCGCCGAGAGAAATTGTCTGGCCTTCATTGATACCTGCAGGTACCTTAACGGAAGCTGTGAACTTCTTTCTCACATAGCCCTTGCCGTCGCAGGTGTCACAAGGAGTCTTGATAATCTTGCCCTTACCGCCGCAGGTCGAACAAACCTGAGAGCTCTGGAAAACACCGAATGGTGTGCGCTGAGTTGTACGCACCTGACCGGAGCCGCCGCAAGTAGGACAGGTTTCTGCGTGTGTGCCAGGCTTAGCGCCTTCGCCGTTACATGTAGCGCACTTTTCAACGCGCATTACAGTTACATCCTTCACACAGCCGAAAGCTGCTTCTTCAAATGTAAGCTGAAGGCGTACAGAAATATCGTCGCCCTGACGCGGAGCATTTCTGCGGGAAGAAGAACGGCTGCCGCCGCCAAAACCACCGCCGAAGAAACTGCCGAAAATATCACCAAGGTCGCCGAAATCCTCAAAGCCGCCGAAACCGCCGCCGTAGCCTCCGCCTGCATTATAGCTTGGGTCGACACCTGCAAAGCCGAACTGGTCGTATTTAGCGCGCTTTTCCTTATCGGAAAGGATTTCATAAGCGCCGTTGACTTCCTTCATCTTTTCTTCGGCTTCCTTGTCACCCGGATTCAAGTCAGGATGATATTTCTTGGCGAGCTTTCGGTATGCTTTTTTTATTTCCTCGTCTGTGGCATTTTTCTCCACACCGAGGACTTCATAAAAATCTCTTTTCTCTGCCATGTTTACCTCTGTTATAATATGGTTATTTCAAAATCCTGTTATATATTGGAAAATGTCAGATAGTGAAAACTAACAGCCTCCCTTGTGTAAAGGGAGGGGGACCATCGAATGATGGTGGAGGGATTGTAATATATTTCAGTGTGATTCAGGTAAGTGCCTTTTGTGTATCACACCATAGTTATTCATTCCTCACTATTCATTTTCTGAAACAGTAAATGAATACTTTTTTTCAACAGGAATCATAATCACAAAATTTATGTATGGGGCGAGGCAAATATCCCCGCCCCATATTCAGTTAATTACTGTGGATCGTTTTCGTCAACTACCTTGAAGTCTGCATCCTGAACGTTGTCAAAGTTTGCGCCCTGACCGGCATCGCCCTGAACATTTTCAGCGCCCTGTGGAGCAGCATCCTTGTAGAGCTTTTCAGCAATAGCGTAGAAACGCTTTGTGAGTTCTTCTGCAGCAGCCTTGATAGCGTCGATGTTGTCGCCCTTGAGAGCTTCCTTGAGAACGTTGAGCTGTTCGTTAACAGGAGCCTTTTCAGCATCTGTTACCTTGTCGCCAAGCTCATTAAGGCTCTTTTCTGTCTGGTAAACAAGAGCTTCAGCGTTGTTTCTTGCATCGATAGCTTCCTTCTGCTTCTTGTCTTCTTCAGCGTACTTTTCAGCATCAGCGATAGCCTTGTCGATGTCTTCCTGAGAGAGGGAACCGGAAGCTGTGATTGTGATCTTCTGTTCCTTGCCTGTGCCGAGATCCTTAGCGGATACGTTTACGATACCGTTGGAGTCGATGTCGAATGTAACTTCGATCTGTGGAACACCGCGTGGAGCAGCTGGGATACCGTCGAGGTGGAAGCGGCCGAGAGTCTTGTTGCCTGCAGCCATGTCACGTTCACCCTGGAGAACATGGATTTCAACAGATGGCTGGTTGTCAGCAGCTGTGGAGAATACCTGCTTCTTTGTTGTTGGGATTGTTGTATTTCTTTCGATGATCTTTGTGCAAACGCCGCCGAGTGTTTCGATACCGAGGGAGAGAGGAGCAACGTCGAGAAGGAGAAGGTCCTTAACGTCACCAGCGAGAACGCCAGCCTGAATTGCAGCGCCGAGAGCTACGCATTCGTCTGGGTTGATGCCCTTGAATGGTTCCTTGCCTGTGATGTTCTTAACAGCTTCCTGAACAGCTGGGATTCTGGAAGAACCACCAACGAGGAGAACGCGGGAGATGTCGTTTGCGGAAAGACCGGAGTCTGCGAGAGCCTGCTTTACAGGGCCCATTGTAGCAGAAACGAGGTCGCTTGTGAGCTCGTTGAACTTAGCGCGGGAGAGTGTGAGGTCGAGATGCTTAGGACCTGTTGCGTCTGCTGTGATGTATGGCTGGTTGATGCTTGTGCTCATCATGCCGGAAAGCTCGATCTTTGCCTTTTCAGCAGCTTCCTTGAGACGCTGCATAGCCATCTTGTCATTAGAGAGATCGATGCCTTCAGCAGCCTTGAATTCCTTGAGCATCCACTGGATGATTCTTTCGTCAAAGTCGTCGCCGCCGAGACGGTTGTTACCTGCTGTTGCAAGAACTTCGATTGTGCCGTCGCCGATGGAGAGGATGGAAACGTCGAATGTACCGCCGCCGAGGTCGTAAACCATAATCTTCTGTTCGTGTTCCTTATCCATGCCGTAAGCAAGAGCAGCAGCAGTTGGTTCGTTGATGATACGGAGAACTTCGAGACCGGCGATCTTACCAGCGTCCTTAGTAGCCTGACGCTGAGAGTCTGTGAAGTATGCAGGAACTGTGATAACAGCCTGAGTTACAGGCTGGCCGAGGAAGCTTTCAGCATCCTTCTTGAGCTTGGAAAGAACCATAGCGGAGATTTCCTGTGGGGAATACTTCTTGCCGTCGATATCTACTGTGTAGGAAGAGCCCATTTCTCTCTTGATGGAGCTGATTGTCTTAGCTGGGTTTGTAACAGCCTGTCTTTTTGCAACCTGGCCGACCATTCTTTCGCCTGTCTTGGAGAAAGCAACAACAGATGGAGTTGTTCTTGCGCCTTCTGCGTTAGCGATAACAACTGCTTCGCCGCC
>SVKW01000081.1 GCA_015068285.1 Oscillospiraceae bacterium
CCTTCGAGAGCCATATAACTGCCGTTGTATGTAAGGCTGTAAATCCAGACAGGTGTGCCTTCAGGGGCATAGGAAGCCCAGATAGTGATACCCGAGATATAATGGCAGACAAAGCGAATGAATGTCACCATTACTGTTGCGAATACCGCGCCGATTCTCTTGTTGCCGAATGGCTTTGCGAATATTCCCGCAAGACCGAGGACGCTGAATGCTATGATGTAGTCGAGCAGAATTGCCGCAATAAATGCCGCAAATTCCTGAGCCGGCGGAAGCTGTGGCTTGATTAAAAGCTGGACCACCGAATAGGTCATCGAGGTCATTATTGCCGTTTTGAAATCGCAGGTAAGGGCGATAATGATTATCGGCACCATGCTTGCCGCTGTGATTGAGCCGCCGTTTGGCAGGGTGTATACTGTGATATAGGACAGTATAGTCGCCAGAGCCGCCATCATGGCGCCTTTTGTGATAGATTTTGTGTTCATACTTTTCCTCCGTGAGTGGAGGGCTTTCACCAATGAATGACGCAGATTTATTTATGGAGCAGCTGCCTACCAAAAAGAAAGCCTTACGATTATTTTCGTAAGGCTTTTAAATGCTTGTCATTCATTCCCTACGCTGGCATTACCCAGATCAGGTTAAGGGTTTAACGCATTGTGCGTACTCTCAGCCGGTTAAAGCACCCCTGTATATTCAGTTTACAATTATATTATAGCACTATTTTTTTATATGTCAAGCAGACAGTTTATTCCTCCCTTTTACCTTTTGGACTGATCTGAGATATAAAGAACCTCCCTCCGTCATTTTTACGGAGGGAGGTGTATTCACAGAAAACAACTATTCGATAAATTGGAATTTGTTTAACTGTTTTCAGAAATCCATTTCTTTGACCAAGCAAACAATGTTTCGGACATCAAATTGAAATCTACCGTTCCGCCATTTTTCAAATTCATAAATGTTTCGACAATGACCTGTTCATCTGAAGATACAACTTGGAGCAATTCTTTTTGATGGCTGATATAGTTTCCAGTTTGCTTGAAAGCAATTGCCTGTACAACGAAAGAGGCAGATTTATACAGTCCACGCAAAATATCTTCGCTTTTTTCATGGAGCATATTGTGAACACATCCATGAAATATGTTGCAGGTACCGATTTTGATTGCTCTGTTCACAGCACTTTCGTCAATAACTGCCATCACCTCGTCAAGGCTACCCTTGAGTGGTGTTGTGTCATGGCAAAACTGAAACAGGTCGGACGGCTCCCAATTCATAATTTCATTTTTGCCCGAAAGGAAACCACAAATCAATTCCCTATGAGACAGGGTACCCAGCATGTCATTATAAGTTTGAATGTCGATAGCAGACAATTCATCCAAAATTACAACGATATCAATATCGCTCGTTTCTGTTGCTTCGCCACGACCATAACTACCTTGCAGACCAACAAACCATACTCGGTTTGCAAAAGTCTCATTTAGTATTTGCAAGAAGTTTTGCATCCAAGCAGTAATATCTATCATCTTAATCACCTCACCCAATTCTTATTTATCGTTCAGTTCACTTTATCATATTTTCCTGTTCTCATCAATGTTTGGCGAAATTGCAGGAGTTTAAAAGCGTCAGCCCAAAAGTAAATTGGGACGTTTATTCCATCCAGGGGTCTGTGACCATCTGTGCGCCGAGAGTGAATGCCTTCTGCTTTTCGCCTTCAAAAATGCTGTCATGACGAGCCTTTTTAGCTTCGGCATTGAACATTGTCCAGTCATAGATGGAGTAGTCATTGACCTGTAATGTGTCGCCGCTTATCATGGTTTTCACAGGACCGACAAATGTGCCGAGAGTGCCTGCGTAATTATTCAGCATTTTATCATATCCTATCTTTGGATAATATTCCTCAGAAGCATTGCTTGTCATAATGAACAAAATCGGAATCTTATGCTCATTATAGCTTCTCGGCTCTTTTTTATATGTAAGCGACTGGAAAACAAGGCGTTCATAAAGTGAGCGGAGACCTGCTGTGATGTCGCCGAGATAATTAGGACTGCCCATAATAAGTCCGTCTGCTTCTCTTATTGCATCGAGGACAGGAGCAAGACCATCACGGCATACGCATTTGCCTAGATTTGCAGGCAGCTTACAGCCGAAACAGGAAATACAGCCTGTGAACTTTTCCAGCTTGTAAAGGTCAAAAACAACGACCTCTGCCCCGTTTTCCTCAGCGCCCTTTGTTGCCGCACGGACAAGAGCCGAAGTATTCCACGCTGTACGTGGGCTTGCGTTTATTGCAACTATCTTTTTCATATAAATAATCTCAGTTTATGCATTTTCTCTGTGAATAACCTTATCGTGGCAGTTTTTCCAGAAGAAGCTCTGGATAAGGCTTGTTGTGCCCCAGCTCAGCGGGAAGCAGAGATAGATCACAGGGAGAGTATTCCAGATCTGGAAAGCTGTTGCGATCCATGTAAGGCGGACGCCGCAGATACCGATAATCATTGTGATAGTCGGAATGAGGGAGTAGCCCATGCCGCGCATGGAAGAAACGATAACATCGAGGAGACCCTGGAGAATGAGAGGGAGAACAACGTATGTAAGGCGTATCATACCGACCTCAACAACTTCTGCTTCAGATGTATAGAGGCTGAGGATAGGCTCGCCGAAGAACCATACTGTAAAGCTGATTATCGCTGTGCAGATAAGGGTGAGCTTCATTGTGAGCTTCATAATTTCTGTAATACGCTCATATCGCTTTGCGCCGATATTCTGGCTTGTGAATGTCATACAAGCCTGTGTGAAGCCCTGCATACCGATGTATACGAAGCCTTCAACATTCTGCGCCGCGCTGTTGCCTGCAACTATTGCAGAGGAGCCGAAAGAATTGATGGAAGACTGGATAACAACATTGCTCAGGGAGAAAACCATGCTCTGCAAGCCTGCAGGAACGCCGATTTTGATTATTTCCCACGCCACATGCTTGTCAATGCCAAGCTTTTTAAGGTCGAGATGTGTTACATCCTTCTGTCTGCAAAGTATGGATATAACGAGAGTTGCGCCCATAGCCTGCGAAATAACTGTTGCCCATGCAACACCTGCAACGCCCATTTCAAAAGCGATAACGAAAATGAGGTTGAGGATTACATTGGTGGCGCCGCTTATCATAAGGAAGTACATAGGGCGCTTTGTGTCGCCTTTCGCTCTCAGTATCGAGCCGCCAAAGAAGTTGGTGATGCCGAACAATGAGCCGAAGAAGTAAAGGCGCATATAGAGCACGCTCATATCGATGATGTCAGACGGTGTGCTCATAAGCTCAAGCATAGGACGGGAAAGGACATAGCCCAGTATCGTAAGGAAAACACCGCAGATAAGTGCCAGTGTGACCGTTGTATGGACGGCTTTGCCCACTTTTTCTGTGTTGCCTGCGCCGAGGTAACGGGCGATTATAACATTACTGCCCATACTGATACCGCTGAAAAGCGAGATTATAAGGAAGCACAGCGAGCCTGTGGCGCCGACAGCCGCAAGAGCCTGCTGACCTGCAAACTTGCCGACGACGACCTGGTCTGCCGCCTGGAACATAGTCTGCATAAAGTTTGTGAACATAAGCGGAATGGCAAAAAGCCATATATTTTTCATAAGGCTGCCGTTCAGCATATCAACTGTGCCTGTTTTTCTGGTAGACAAGAATATTCCTCCATTTCGTAATTTTCTCTGTTCAAAATTTGATTTAATGCGCTTTTACAACGAATTCATTTCGCGTTCTGCGATTTCCTGCGCGCGCTGGTCGAGTTCCTTTGCCGCATTATAGCCCATCTTCTTATGGCGGTTATTCATAGCCGCAACTTCGATGACAACCGCAAGGTTTCGTCCAGGCTGAACAGGAATTGTCAGCGACGGCACCTTGATGCCGAGGATTTCTGTGTATGTTTCGTCCATGCCAAGACGCTCGTACATTTTGCCGTCCTGCCACTTTTCAAGATTGATTACAAGCTCAACCTTTTCTGTGACTTTAACAGAGCCCATACCGAAAAGACGTCTTACATCGACAATACCGATGCCGCGAAGCTCGATAAAATATCTGATAAGCTCAGGCGCCTTGCCGACGAGAGTCTTTGCCGACATCTTCTTGATTTCAACAGCATCGTCTGCGATAAGACGGTGTCCGCGCTTGATAAGCTCGATGGCAGTTTCACTCTTACCTACGCCGCTGTCGCCGAGAAGCAGACAGCCTTCGCCGTAAACTTCCACAAGAACACCGTGGATAGTCGTTTCAGGACCGAGATGTGTTCTCAGCCATGCGCTCATTGCGTCGATAAGGTTTGTAGGCATTTCCTCTGTAAATGTTACGACGATTTTATGCTTCTTTGCCATTTCGATAGCTTCAGGGAACGGAGGCATACCGTGGGCAAAGATAATGATTGGAATACCAAAGTCAAAAAGGTCATCAAAAGCCTTTGTGCGCTGTTCGCTCGTCATCTTTTCAAGGAAAATATGCTCAACGCCGCCTATGAGCTGGACTCTGCCGCTGTCGAAATTATCGAAGAAGCCTGTAAGCTGGAGAGCTGCTCGGTTTACGCCTTCCTGGAAGATTTTATAAAGCTCATATCCCTCAGGAGCATATTCTATTTTAAGGTCAAATTCCTTTATAAGTTCTGTAAGTTTAACAAAAGGCTGCATATTTATCTCCTTTTCAATAAAATAATACATTAAGTTATAGTATACATTATAATATATATACTCTCTTTTTGCAATACAAAATATTTTTATACTTTTTGTTTTCATTTCGTCAAATTATTTTTAAAAAAACTATTGATTTTTTTGTTTTTTTATGTTATCATACTAAAAGTCGATTAGAAACAAAAAAATTATTATAAGTACTATAGAGGAGGTGCGCATATGGCAAGATGTGAAATCTGCGACAAGGGCGTTACATTTGGTATCAAGGTTTCCCATTCCCACAGAAGAACAAACAGAGCATGGAAGCCTAACGTAAGAAGAGTTAAGGCTATTGTGGCGGGAACTCCAACACATATCAATGTTTGCACACGTTGTCTCCGTTCCGGCAAGGTTACAAGAGCTAACTAATTGCAAAGCAAATTAAACCCCGCTTGTGCATGAGCGGGGTTTTTTGTTGCGTTTTTTCACTTTAGTGTACAATATTTATGCCACAGATGTGATTTTTTCATATGTGATATTCGTTCAGTTTATTGCGAAAATTATCGTTATTTGTCGACTTTTTGTCACAAAAAGTTTACAATCAGCTCTTTTGCAACTATCAGGGTTTAAAATGATACACTTGCAGTTGCTTTAAACTTTTTATATTTGAGGTTACTATATAGGTAATGGGTATAATTTACTAATAAAAAAAGAGGTGGATTTATATGGAACTCGATCTCCATGCTATCGGCAAAAGAATCAGAACACAGCGTGAATATCTCGGCTACAGCCGTGAAAAAATGGCAGAATATCTTGGTGTGACACCAAAGTTCTGTTCTGATATAGAGCTCGGTCTCAAGGGCATGAGTATGCAGACTCTCTGCAATATGTCCCAGATTCTCAATCTTCCTGTCGATTATATGCTTTTCGGTACAGAAAACAATACTGCATTCACAGGTATTATCAGACTTCTCTCCCAGCTTGAGCCTGAATCTATCAAATATGCGGAAGAGATCCTCAAGAACTTTGTTCTCGCTACAACAGACCGTCTCCAGCGTCTCCAGAAGGGCAAGAACACAGAAAACGAATAATTCATCGAATTTTCAAGGCAGTCAGTAAGACTGCCTTTTGTTTTGCAAAAAGACCACTCATTTCTGAGTGGTCTTTTCATTTTACATTTCAGCTATCAATTTTTCGAAATCTTCTTCTGTAAGAACAGGGATTCCCAGCTCGTTTGCCTTTTTCAGCTTGGAGCCTGCATCCTCACCTGCCACAACATAGCTTGTCTTTTTGGAGACCGAGCCTGTCGCCTTGCCGCCAAGTTTTTCGATAAGAGATGTGATTTCTGTACGGCTGTAGCGGCTGAGAGTGCCTGTCACAACAAATGTCTTGCCCTTGAGAATATCGAGAGCCTTCTCCTCCTTGCTTGTCATGTCAACACCGGCTTCTTTCAGCTTTGCGATAAGGTCACTTCCCTGCTCGGAGCTCATCCAGTCGATAAGGCTGTCAGCCATTTTTTCGCCGAAATCATAAATCGAAGTCAGCTTTTCCCTGTCTGCCGCCATGACTTCATCTATATCGGCGAAATTCTGCGCCAGCACCTTTGCCGCTTTCTGACCTATAAGGTCGATACCCAGGCCGAAAAGCAGCTTTGCAAGTCCTCGCGACTTACTGTTTTCGATGGCTGTTATGAGATTTTCAGCCGATTTTGCGCCCATTCTGTCGAGCTGAGCCACATCCTGCGGAGAAAGCTTATACAAATCGGCCTGATTTTTAATAAGTCCTGCTTCAAGAAGCATGTCAATACGTGCTTCCGAAAGCCCTTCAATATCCATTGCTCCACGGCTTGCAAAATGGGTAAGCTTACGGGAAAGCTGTGCAGGACATTCTGCGCCTGTGCACTTGATAGCCGCCTGCTCTTCGTCAACGCGGACTTCGGCGCCGCAGACAGGGCAATGTGTCGGCATATTGAATATGATTTCCGCTCCCGTGCGCTTGGTTTTATCGACACGGACAACCTCAGGAATGATATCGCCAGCCTTGCGGACGATAATTGTATCGCCTATTCTGATGTCCTTTTCACGGATGAAGTCGAGATTATGGAGTGTAGCGCGCGAAACGCTTGTGCCTGCAAGACGCACTGTGTCAAACTCGGCATTAGGTGTCAGCACGCCCGTTCTGCCCACTTTTATAGGAATATCGCGCAAAATCGTAGGCTTTTCCTCTGGCGGATATTTATATGCCACAGCCCATCTCGGAGCCTTGGCTGTCGAGCCCATTGCGCTTCTGATTTCAAAATCATCAACCTTTATAACAATGCCGTCGATGTCAAAATCAAGGGTATAGCGGTCTGTGCCTATCTTTTCGATGAAGGCTAAAACCTCATCAATATCCCCCGTTTTAAGGCGAGGATTTACCGTTTTAAGCCCGAGAGAACTTATCAGCTCAAGACCTTTTTCGTGGCTGAAAACCTCTAATTCAGCGCTGTTCTGCAGGTTGAAGCAAAAGATGGAAAGCTTGCGCTCAGCACAGATTTTGCTGTCAAGCTGGCGGAGAGAGCCTGCCGCCGCATTTCTCGGATTGGCAAGAAGCTGCTCGCCGTTTTTCTCACGCTTTTCATTGATTTCATTGAAGGATTTATGAGGCATATAGACCTCACCGCGTATGAAAATATGGCGGTCATCGTCGATTTTCAGCGGAATTTCCCTGATTGTGCGGATATTATTCGTAACAACTTCGCCGATAGTGCCGTCGCCGCGTGTGGCGCCCGTTTTAAGGTAGCCGTTTTCATATTCAAGGCAAACCGAAAGACCGTCGATTTTAACTTCGACAGAATAAACAGCCTGTGGAAAACGCTCCTTGACCGTATTGTCAAAGTCGCGTATCTCATCGAAAGAAAAGACGTCGTTAAGGCTTTCCATCGGATACTGATGGGTTATCTGCTCAAACTTTTCAAGAGGCTTGCCGCCTATGCGGTGGAGCGGAGAATCGGGCTGGATAAACTCAGGATATTCAGCCTCCAGCTTTTTCAGCTCCTGCGCCATCATATCATATTCATAGTCGGAAATTTCAGGGGCATCGTCCTCATAATAAAGCCTTGCGTAGTAATTTAATTTATCGGTAAGTTCTTTAATTTTAGCTTTCATATTTCACCGTCCGTGATTATTTCAGATACAATTATTATAACAAGCAGCCGTGATTTTTTCAAGGGTGCTGTTATGTATAATTATTTATCTTTTCCAGCAGTTCATCCTCCACATCTTCGATATTCGTATAGCTTTCAGGGACTTTGCCCACTAAAATAGTTTCCGAAATCGCAACTTCGCTCATAACCTCCGTCCCCGCCGCCCCTGCAGGCAGTATCACGGAAATATACACCGATGTATTGATAAGAATGCGATGCCTTGTCTGGTTTATACCAGCCGAGGTAAACTCGCTGTAAAATGAGGCATTGACAGAGCCTGTCGGCACTAATTTTACCGATATTTTCGGTCCTCTGCCAGAAAATATCTCGCCGTTTATCACATTTCCCAAGGGGATTTTCACCGTCATATCCCCGGTTATTCTCAGCCTTTCGGCAACAGCAGAAACAACTCTCGCCTTCAGCTTATTTATCTTCGTTATGTCAAGCTTTGCGGCAATTATGCCGCCTGCCTCGTCCTTTTCAAAATATACTATGTCGGCATATTCATGGGCATTCGCCTCCATCTCGCTGTTTATCGTATCATTTATTGCCCGTGTGGCAACAGACTGCGCCCGCGAAAGGGCAATATCCTTTACCATAGGGCGCAGACGGGCTTCTGCCGAAAGAATGACTATGCAGACGAGAATTATTATAACAAGGACTGTCGGCAGAACAAGCCTGCCCTTTCTTCTGCGGCGCTTCACACCATCACCTCATATTATTATATGCATGAAAGTGAAAATAAGACACACAAAAAAGCCGTTTTCACGGCTTTCAGACTGTCTGAAAATATTAAAATAAATATTGAGATTTAAATTTTACGCAGGTCTGTAAATATGTGTTTTCTGCGCCATCAGGCGCAAAACTTATTTAATCCGCAAAAATCCGGGACATGTGCATGGATTTTGCACCTCTATCGGGCAAGTGTACGCATGGCGTGCGCGCAGACCGATGCAGAATCAAACGAGGCCTGCCTCATTTTGATCCTCCTTTTTAAATTTAGCTCTATTTAATTGAGCTCAATTTATTTTAACGTATAAATGCTGTATCTGTCAATGGCATTATTGTGTCACAGATGTAAACAAAAAGCAAGTCGTTTGACTTGCTTTTGCCGTTATTATTTCTCAATTTCAGACATCGTTCAATAGTCCGACAAATTGGAATTTGTTAGTCAAAGAATTTTTTGCACATTGAAACAAACTCTTCCATATTACTCATCATAGCCGGATGTCCACCATGTTCGAAAATGTAGCTTTCTGCAAAGTTTGTCTGGGAACAGATATTGTGGAATAGTTTCTCATAATGACCTTTTGGAAACATTTCATCTTCGGCACTGCCTGTTAATAACAACTTGGACTGAAGTTCTGAAATTGGACGATGAAAGAACTCTCCTACGGTCTTCGCATGACTCACTACGGCTTCTGTATCTGCATCGAGCACC
>SVKW01000082.1 GCA_015068285.1 Oscillospiraceae bacterium
CAGCATTTGACGCGGCAGCAGATACAGTTGCAGAATATATGGGCGTTGTTTGTGAACCTGCAAACGGCGAAGTGAAGGGCAGAATGAAGAAGGTAACAGAAGCTCCTGAGTTTGATATTGCTATTGAAAAGGCAACAGGTTATGTTATCTCTGCTAAGGAAAATGACGGCTATAAGGCTGCAAACCTCCTTATGAAGGCTGGCTACAAGGTATACAGAATTGATGTATGTCCATGGAAGGACTTCTATGTAGAAGGCGATGCTGAAAAGCTCGGCGAAATCCTCAAGGGCTTCAAGTTCAGAATGGTTGACAAGAGATTTGATAAGCTTACAGAAATCAAGCCTCTCAAGGTCGCTATGTACCAGAGATACTTCGGCGGTAATGCAGATGAAGGCTGGGCAAGACTTGTTCTCGAAAACTTTGCATTTGACTATACAACAGTATTCGATAAGGACATTATCGGCGGCGCACTTGATAACTTTGATGTTCTTATCCTTCCAAGTGACGATAAGGAAATGCTCATCGGTCCTATGAACTGCAAGAATGCTCCAAATGTACAGAGAATTCTTTCCTTCATGGGCACACCACCTGTTGAATACCAGAGTGGTCTTGGCGCAGAAGGCGGCGAAAAGATCGTTCAGTTCGTAAAGAACGGCGGTAAGCTCCTTGCTTTCAATAAGTCCTGCAGCTATGCTATCGATGTTCTCAAGCTTGCTGTTCAGAATATCGTAGCAGGTCTCCCACTTGGTAAGTTCAATACACATGGTTCTACACTTAAGGTAAATATCGATAATCAGGAAGTTACTGCATACGGTATGCCTAAGCAGGGTCTTGTATTCCACTGGGACGGTCCTGTATTCAAGATCACAGAAAGAGCACAGGCTTACAAGTATAAGTATATCGTCAAGTATCAGGACAAGAATGTACTTAAGAGCGGTTTGCTCACAGGTGAAGATCTCGTTAAGAATAACGGCGCAGTTGTCAAGGCTGAAGTTGGCAACGGTTCTGCTGTTCTCTATGGTGTATCTCCAATGAACAGAGCACAGACTCACGGCACATTCAAGCTGGTATTCAACGAACTTTATCAGCACTAATATTTAATATAATGCAGGGCGGAATATTTCCGCCCTGCTAACATTCCCTTAGGAGGAAAAAATGAAATTATCTCTTATTATTCCGGGCTACAATGAGGAAAAAATTATAGCTTCTACAATTGAACAGTGCGAAAGCTATCTTTCTCAGAATTTTACTGATTTTGAGCTTATTTTCGTTGACGATGGCAGCCGCGACAAGACAAAAGAAGTTGCAATGGACGCAAGTAAGCTGAAAAGCACTAAAATAATAGGTTATCCTGCGAATAAGGGTAAGGGATGCGCTGTACGCACAGGTATTCTGGCTTCAACAGGAGATGTTGTTGTCTATACAGACGCAGACCTTGCATTTGGGCTTGACGTTGTTAAGCGTGCGTATGACCAGGTTACAAGCAGAAATCTTGACCTGCTTCTTGGCAGCAGACAGAATGACGGTTACGAAAACTACCCGTTCATCAGAAAAGTCGCATCCAAGGTGTTCCTTATGGTGCTCCGCGTTTTTGGACTCAAATATTCAGACAGTCAGTGCGGCATCAAAGGGCTCAGAGGTGACTTTGCAAGAAAAGTATTTTCAAAGTGCACAACAGACAGATTTGCATTTGATTTTGAAATGATACTCATTGCAGAAAAACTCAAGGGCAAGATTGGTGAGTTTGAAGTCAAGATTGTAAATCACAGAGAATCCTCGGTTAATATTATCAAGGACAGCATAAATATGCTGAAAGAGCTTGTAAGGATAAAGAATTATGTCAGAAAAATTTAAAAAACTGATATCGTCTGAAAGTTTTATCATAGGATTTGCATGTTTTACGCTTCTGTTGGTAAGATATTTCTGGCAGGGTGTGGCATATTATCCACAAATGGATGACTACATACAGTATCATAATTATGCATCATTTTATGGCAGTCTCGGTGCAGCGATAGAAAATCTTGGACTTCTGAGAGCAAGACCTCTTGCGGGTGTTATGGATATTGCCGTATGGTCCAAACTGTGGGGAAATATGTATATCGCTGTTATGATTATTTCTGCGTTGTACGTTGCCTCGGGAATGCTTTTTAAAAATGTATTTGAAAAGTATTTTAAGATGTCTGATATCTTTTTAGTTATCTATCTGTTGTCGCCATTCTTTTTTGAAGCAGTTTATTGGGTATCTGCTTCATCGAGAATAGTAGTGGGGCTTTTCTTCGCAGCATTGGCACTTTATTTATTCCAGTTATATTTCGAAAAAAATTCAAAAATAATGTTGGCAGCATCCTTTCTTGTTCAGCTTATTGCATTTTGCTTCTATGAGCAGGCAATGGTTATCTCGATAACTGTCACAATGTTCATCGGAATATTCAGATTCATAAAAAAGGACAAGCGATGCTTTACAGCGTTTACCACATTTATAAATGTGGTACTTTATTACTTGATAACCAACATCCAGAGCAGCAGCACACTCTATGACAGCCGTATGAAAATTGTTCTTCCGTTTATGGGAAAGGGATTTATCGGCAATTTCAGAAATAGTCTTAATCAATATATAGAAATATTTACTGATGGCTTTATAAATATAGGCACAAAAGGCTTTGTAAAGGGGTTAACCATTACACAGAATTTGAATGGCATAATAGCGCTTGTGGTGACTTTACTGCTGTGTGCACTGTTTATTATGGTTGCCGTGCGGTTTAAAGATGGGGATAATGAAGATAAAAAGTTTGGTCTTTTCTTTGCAATCCCGGTGGCATTTCTTATATTACTTGCGCCGTTAACTCCATTTTTTGTTATTGAAAACGCATACATTCCTATGCGTAACGGAATGATGGCAATGCTTGGTCTGGCTATGCTGGTCGATGTAGTCGTAAGTAAAGCGTTGAAAAACAGAAAGGCTGTCGGTGTGATTTGTGCTGTAATGGTATTTTGCTTTACAGTATCTGCATTTTCTGAGCTTGATACATATAGACAATCTTATCTTGAAGATATGAAGCTTGTTGCTGCGGCTGCTGATGCAGAAATAACAGAAAATACTGCCATTATCGGAATAGATGAGCATTGGATCAAGGATCAGAACTTTATGTACAAAGAGCATGTCTCTGCAACAAGCGGAAGTCCATGGTCTCTTACCGGTATGCTGAGATGCTATACAAAAAATCAGCAAATTCCTATCGTTACTCCGATTTCGTCCGATGTTCCGTATATGAGCTGGAGCTATGATAGCAAGAAATTATCTAATTTTGATACAGTATATCATTATGTTGATAATGATCTTATTAAACTTGAATATATACAGACGGACGATAAGACATACGAGTTGACACATGATGGTCAGCCTTATGCAAAAATGTATGATGAAGAAGGCAGAGGAGTATTCGAAATATATGATAAATAAACTGGTAGATTTTATTAAAAGTGATAAATTCAGAAAATTGTTTAAATTCGGATGTATAGGTGTTATAAATACATTGGTGGACTATGGCACATTTTCGCTTTGTCATTATTTGTTTGGTATCGGTAAATTTATAGCGCAGTTCCTGGCGGTTGTCGTTGCTGCTACAAACAGCTACATTTTAAACAATAATATTACATTCAGAAAAGAAAAGCAAAAAGGAATTACAGCTTACATTAAATTTATGAGCGTTAATTTTGTTTCAATAGGAATGAGCCTTGTTATGATGTATCTGTTTTCTGATATCATGGGGCTTAAGCCGATTGTTGCCAAGATACCGATCTCAGTATGTACGATACTTTTAAGCTTTACAGTATACGATAAGCTTGTTTTTATAAAGAAAAAATAACTTAAAGGGGATAGGGCATGAATTCGGGAAATATCGAAACCGGGAAATACAAGGGTATCAACCGAGAGGAAATAATGGAACATATTTCCATGAATCTTGAACATGCAAGACATGTGGAAAACGAAAGATTAAGTCTTAATTCGATTTTTTCTGCTATCGTAGCCGGTGTTCTTGCGTTTACACTTGGGGGAGATAATTCTTTTGTCGGCTTTATGAGCATGACATTTCTGGGATTTTTGTGTATTCTTTCGATGCTTCTCAATAAACGATGGACAGATGTGTTTGCGGCGCATACAAAAGTCGCGCAGAATCTGACCAAGGAGCTTTATGGGGATAACATGAAGCCTAATGATTTTTATTATCATTAGCACACACCAAATACAGATAACTGCAGTAAGTTTATTGCCAAGCTCATAACTATCAGAACGGCTCATCTTTTCAGTTGGTTTTATTGGATAATATTTATTATGATAGCTATGCTTTGGCTGTATTATGGGGTTGGAATTCTCATTTATATTGCCGGGATTTTTATGTAAATATAATATAATTATTAAAAGGCTTGCTTATGCAGGTCTTTTTATTCTTGAAATACAGTGTATTATATGATATAATTTAATGAACAGGATTATCATAAAGGCAAGGTGCTTAAATGGAATATATTATAATTGCTGTTGGAGTGGTTCTGGTAATTCTTTCGTTGGTAATCATAGGCATGCAGCTCAAAATTTTGTCTCAAAGGAAAAATGATGAGGACAGACGGTATTTTGAACAGCAGTTTTCTATGCTTGTCGCAAGGCAAGATGCTTTAAATGGTAAGATAAATGATGATTTCAGAAAAATAGCTCAATATCTGAATGACAGCAGTATGCAAAATGAGCAGAAGCTTGATAATATAAGAAAAACGCTTTCATACAGCATTGCAAAAATGTCTGAGGATAATACACGACATCTTGACAGCATCCGTAATACTGTGGACGAAAAGCTTCAGGATACTCTCGATAAAAAACTGAACGAATCATTTAAAGTTGTCTCAGAAAGACTTGAACAAGTTTACAGAGGACTGGGAGAAATGCAGAATATTGCATCAAGTGTAGGTGACTTGAAAAAAGTGCTTTCAAATGTCAAAACACGTGGTGTGCTTGGAGAAGTGCAGTTAGGGGCAATTATAGAGCAGATTCTTTCTCCGGAACAGTATGAGCGTAATGTCGCTACAAAAAAAGGAAGTCAGGCAAATGTGGAATATGCGGTAAAGCTTCCGGGCGATGAGCATGGTCCTGTCTGGCTGCCGATTGATGCAAAGTTTCCTGCGGATGCATATGCAAATGTTGTAGATGCATACGAAAGCGGAGATACTGTGATGATAGATACAGCGCTTCGTCTGCTTAAAGACAGACTGCGCTCATTTGCAAAGGACATCAGTACAAAATATATTTCTCCTCCTGATACAACGGATTTTGCTATTATGTTCCTTCCGTTTGAAGGACTCTATTCAGAGGCTGTCCGAATGGGAATGGTGGAGCTGCTGCAGAATGAGTACAAGATAAATATCGCAGGTCCGACAACTATGGCTGCTTTGCTCAACAGTTTGCAAATGGGATTCAAAACATTGGCAATTCAGAAACGTTCAGGTGAAGTCTGGAATGTCCTTGGCGCAGTTAAAACTGAATTTGATACCTTTGCTTCGGTGCTTGAATCGGCACAGCGAAGAATAAATCAGGCTAACGATGACCTGGATAAGCTTATAGGCGTAAGAACAAGAAAAATTCAGCGAACTCTTAAAGATGTGGAATCAACCGCATACGAGATAAAATCATCAGAAGAGGAATAATATGTATAAACTTATAAAAACAAACGGAAAAGCAAGACGAGGAGAGTTTACAACAGCTCATGGAACGGTGCAAACTCCTGTATTTATGAATGTTGGTACTCAGGCGGCGATAAAAGGCGGTCTTGATGCAACTGACCTTGAAAAAATCGGTTGTCAGGTGGAGCTCTCCAATACTTATCATCTTCATGTGCGCCCGGGTGATGAGGTAGTTAAAAAGCTTGGTGGTTTGCACAAAATGATGAATTGGAATAAACCTATTCTTACAGACAGCGGAGGATTTCAGGTGTTTTCTCTTGCAAAACTTCGCAAGATAACTGAAGAAGGGGTTAATTTTAATGCCCACACGGATGGACATAAAATTTTCATGGGTCCGGAAGAGAGTATGAAAATACAATGGAATCTCGGCTCAGATATTGCTATGGCATTTGATGAATGTATTGAAAATCCATCGCCGTACGAGTATGTGAAAAAATCATGTGAAAGAACAACAAGATGGCTTGAGAGATGTAAAAATGCTCTTGAGGAACTTAAAAAGAGAGAAGATACTGTAAATCCGGGACAGATGCTTTGGGGAATCAACCAAGGCGGTGTTTATGAAGATATCCGTGTCTGGCACATGAAGGAAATTGCAAAGCTTGATCTTCCGGGATATGCCATCGGCGGTCTTGCGGTGGGGGAATCTACAGAAGAGATGTACAGAATCATTGATGCTGTAGCACCTCATATGCCTGAGGATAAGCCGAGGTATCTTATGGGTGTAGGAACACCTGCCAATATCATAGAAGCAGTGTCACGCGGTATCGATTTCTTCGACTGTGTAATGCCTGCAAGAAATGCGCGTCATGGTCATATTTTTACTTCACAGGGTATTCTTAATATAAAAAATGCCAAGTATGAGCTTGACACAACTCCACTCGATCCTGAGTGCGATTGTCCTACATGTCGTAATTTCTCCAAAGGATACATCAGACATCTTTATAAAGCGGGAGAAATGCTTGGAATGAGGCTTTGCGTAACACATAATCTTTATTTTTACAATAAGCTTATGGCTGATATCAGAGAAGCTATTGAAAATGATACATTTGAAAGCTTCAAGGCTGAAAAGGTTGTATTATACGATAAAAGAATATAAAGGAGATTAAAAATGCCACAAGAAACAATTCAGATGCTCATGTCTTTGGGCTGGATAGCGCTTACATTCGTTCTTTTCTATTTTGTGCTTATTCGTCCTCAGAAGAAGAGAGAAAAAGAAGAAAAAGCTATGCTTAAAGCGCTTAAGGTTGGAGATAATGTCGTGACTATCGGTGGTATCACGGGAAAAATTGTATCAATCAAGGAAGATATTCTTGTAATAGAAACAGGTGCAGACAGAGTTAAGCTTAATTTCCAGAGATGGGCAATTCGTTCTGTTGAAGAAAAGAAAGCACAGTAATAAAATTACACAACCTCCGATATATTTTAGTATAAAATATATCGGAGGTTTTTTATATGAAAGAAAGCGCAGTAATTCCATGGAAAAAGATTGTATTTTCATCTATAATAAGTATATTGCTTATATTTTTACTTTGCCTTGCTGTAGCAATGCTGTGCAGTAACTTTATAATTTCATTTGAAACAGGAAAACTCCTGATGTTTCCCGTTGTCTTTATATCGTCATTTACAGGCGGTATGTTTATTAGGTCGAAGGATAAAAATATACTTTATACAGGCCTTTCTTCTTTGTTGACATTTTTGATGATGAATGTCCTGGGAATGTTTACGGCGAATATGGTAAATATGGAATATACATTATGGGTGTTGGCTGTATTTCTTTTTTCAACTGTCATTAGCTGTATTATTAAAGCATTATTCAAATAAAATAACAGCTCCGATTTTATAATCGGAGTTTATTTTTGTCATAATTTTACTTTATATAAATATACTATAGCAGAAATGTAATTTCAGATAAAGGAGTACAGGTGAATATATGGAACTCAAAAGAAAACAAATAGAACGTTTTGAACCTATTTCTGTAAGAGAAGAGATTATAGAATTGCAAAATGAGATGGTCGTGCCCGATATATATTCTGATGTTATGCGGATTGCAGCATCTCATGCAAGCGTGGTTATAAAAGATAAAAATATTTCTTCAGATCGTATTTCGTTAAGCGGAAAATGCGATATAAATATGATATGCGCGACTGAAACAAATCCTTACGGAGAAGTGATAAATACAAGCATTCCGCTCTCGCATATTTTATCAGTCACGGGTGTAAATGCAGAAAGCGTTGCTATATGTGATGCATCGGTTGTGGAGTGTAGTGCTTTGCTTATCAATTCCAGAAAAATATCTGTAAAAGTGAAAATACTGCTTAAAAATGAAGCATATAATAAACGCAACTTGTGGCTTACAACAGAGCTTGGAGAAAAGGAAAATTGCTATTGCTTATGTAAAGAGTATTGTGACGAGTATGTTGCATTTGTGACAGAAAAGCAGTTGAGAATTGTAGAAAATATTTCACTTGAATCCGAAAATGTTAAGCCCTTTGAATGGAGTGTAAAGTTTATATCTGAAGATGTAAAACTGATTAAGGATAAAGTGCTGATAAGGGGAACATGTCAGCTTAAGGTATTGTTTATAGATAATTCAACAGGTGAACTGACACGAGAGAAATACCATTTCCCGTTTTCAAGCGTAATTGAAAGTGATGGAATTGGTGATGCCGAAATTGGCGAAGTTAAATATAACTGTTCATTTGCAGATGTTTCGGCAAACAGTACAGCTTCGGGATATACACTTAACTGCGATGTAACGACGAATATATGTGTGATGGTCAAAAAGCAAATCAGCGAGAAAATCGTGGCCGATGTATTTAACAGCAAGTATGAACTCGATGCCAAATGGGAAAAGATCGGCGGAACGATTGTTATTGGAAAAGAAACAGTTAAAAAAGAATTATCAGTACAATTTGACAATATAAATAACGCTGACAAGATAAATGACTTTACATATACTGTTGTGAAGCGAGT
>SVKW01000083.1 GCA_015068285.1 Oscillospiraceae bacterium
TTTCGGCTTGCAAAGCACGATGTGACAGCCCGTCAGCGGAGTCACAGGCACAAGCTCTGTGCCGATACCGGTGGCAATAGCCGCGCCGCCCATCATAGTGAAAGGCACATCAGCGCCAAGAGACGCGCCGATTTTGTAAAGCTCATCTTTGGTGAAAGGGAAGCCCTCAATTTCATTGAGCGACATAAGCACAGAGCCGCAGTTTGTACTGCCGCCTGCCATACCGCCGCCCACAGGGATGCGTTTGCGAAGGTCGATTTTAACGCCGAAATCAGCCTTGCCCAGCTTTTCATAGAAAACCTCAGCCGCCTTCCAGACGATATTGCGGTCGTCCAGCGGCACATAAGGCAGGTCACAGGTGATGTGAATACCCTTTTCGCACTCGTTGGAAACGGTCACAAGGTCATAAAGCCCCACAGACTGCATGACAGTCGAAAGGTCGTGGTAGCCGTCTTCACGGCGTTGGTGAATCTCAAGAGCAAGATTTATTTTTCCGTAAGCTTTTCTTGTAATTTCCATATTTTTCCTCTACAGGTCGATTGCCTTTATAGGGCAAAGTTCGTGACAGCAATAGCACTTGATGCACTTTTCCTTGTTGATCTGAGCCTTGCCTGCGATAATCGTGATAGCCTTCTGGGGGCAGGCGCGGGCGCAGTCAGCACAGCCGACACATCGTTTTGTCATCTTAGGATATTTTATAACCATCGGCTCAATAATCTTTTTCAGCGGTTTCGGCAGGAAACGGATTGCGCCTGTTGCAACATGAGTTTTCATTGCAGGAATAAATCTGTCGGCAAGCGGCAGAATATCATCGCCCAGCAAAATCAGCTCATAAGGCTCTTTCACCACAAGGTCATGCTGTGACGCAATCTCATGAATCGGCGCGCTGTGATGGTCAAGACGGACAATATTCATCATTGCAAGGTCGAGGGCGTAAGGATTTCTCGAAGCACCGATAACGCCAATGTGACGGACACGTCCGCCTGAAGGACCCTTGCCGTCCATACCTTCAACTGCATCAGTGATGTTGATGTAAGGCTCGTTGTAGTTGCACAAATCGACGAGAAACTCGCAGAAATCGTGAGCATCAGGCATTTTCGCATGGCAAGCCGCCTTGTTTAAGCCTGCAATCGTGCCGAAAAGATTCTTTACAGCACCCGTATAATGAGTCAGCGAATGGGTTTTCGCCTTTGAAATGCTGATTATCGTCGAAGCGTTGAAAGCAGGGGTGATAAGGTCAAACTGCCTTGTCTTAATGCCGTCATAAGTCACCTTTTTGGAGGTGAAATCATAGTTGAGCTTGGCGCCGGCACGCTGAGCCGCCCTGTCCATTCCGCAGTCCTCGTAAACCTTTTTGATAGCCTGCATTGTGTAAGGTCCGCCCGGGCTGTCGGCAATCACAACATTTGCCCCTGCGTCAACAAGGCGCTTCGCCACAGCATAAACTATCTCAGGGTGGGCAGTCGTCGCCGTTTCAGGGGCGCGCGCCATAAGAAGATTCGGTTTGATGAGGACATCTCTGCCTCTGCTTAAAATTGCATCAACACCGCCGAAATGGTCAAAAATCGCATCAATAGCGGTGGCAACGCTGAGCTCGCTGTAGTCCTCACAGCTTTTTAAAAATACAGTATTTTCCATATTATATCTCCATAAGGACAGGCTTTCTGTCCTTGTAATAGGTCACATAATCAAAGCCGCAGCGCTTGAGCTTCGCCATAGCCTCATCACATCCCAAGCCGAGACGGTCAGGCCAATGGCTGTCCGAGCCTATCGTTATGTACCTGCCGCCCATTTCCTTGTAAAGCTCAAGTACCCAATCTTGCGGGCAGATTTCCTTGTGCCATACGATAAGACCTCGGGTGTTGACCTCAAGAGCCTTTCCTCGCTGAATAATAATTTCCAGTATTTTCCTTATTTTCGCCTCATAAGGACGCAAATCATAGCAGGAAACATCGCCGCCGTATGCCTTTTCCATCTTGCGGATAGGGAAGTCGATGTGCCCCACGCTGTCATAATCACAGAGCGAAGCCATCTTGATGACCTCGTCAAGGTAGTGATTCATAATCTCAAAACACTGCTCAGGTGTCTGGTAATCTATCTCATAAATATCCCTGCCGTCGGCAAGGTTATGGACAGAAGCCAGCACAAAATCGAAGTTATACTTGTGAATAAGCTTGTGGCACGCCTGCAGATTTGTCTGCGGCTGACCAAGCTCGATAGCGTTGAGCAGGATGAGCTTATTTCCATATTTTTCCTTTAGATGCATCATCTCACGGTGCCTTTCGTCCTGTCTTGCTGTGTAATAAATGTCCCTGTAAGCAGGCATGACATCGTAATGCTCGGTGAGAGCTAAAACGGACAGTCCCTTCTCGATGGCGGAAATGCACATCTCCTCAGGAGAAAATCTGGCGTCAAAAGAAAAATTGCTGTGGGAATGTAAGTCTATTTTAAACATAGCATGGATCCTTTTTGCGTGTGAAAAAATATATATAAATATTATAACATACAACGAGGAAAAAGTGAATAATTTTTGCATAAAATAAGCATAAAATTTGTGTAAAATGGGTATAAATAAAGCAAGACTTTTAAAGTAAGGAGAAAAACAATGCTAAATAAAATCGCGCTTCTTTTAGTTATAATCGGCGCCATCAACTGGGGCTCAATCGGCATTTTCGGTCTCGACCTTGTGGGATTTATCTTCGGCGGACAGGATGCCCTCCTCAGCCGTGTTATTTTCACACTTGTCGGTCTTGCAGGCATCTGGTGCATCTCATTTTTGTTCAGCAAGCACGACACAGGCACAATGTAATATAACTTTCCGAAAAACAGCCTCCCCTGTGCAAGGGGAGGTGCTGAACATATGTGAAGCGGAGGGGTTGTTTTTATTTAAATGTGCTCTATCACACATTACCTCTTCACTTTCAACATGAAAAAGCCACCCCATACGGAGTGGCTTTTGGTTTGTTTATGTTTAGTTGAAGCAAGCTTCGGCACCATTTATGCCGGCTTCGGTTATGCTTGTGATAATAAGGCAAACAATGTGGTCATCGCCCACCTTCATAATATAATAGTTCTGGAATATGCCGGAGTTTGTAGTCTTGAGGACAGCATAATCATTACCGCCAAGCTCAACATCTTCAACACCTGCGATTGTATAGTCGCCTGCCTGCGGAAGCTGAGACTTGAGAAGCTCAATATACATATCGGCAGTTATTTGCTCAGACGCTGGGGTTTTGACAGAAAGATCTTCGTAAAGCACCATTGTGATAGTGCCGTCGACGAGATTCTGAACCATCATATCATAAAGATTGCCCTGATCATCGAGGATTGCGCCGAACTGAGCAGTGATATCTTCATCTGTGTAAGCTACAGAGTTTGCATCAAGTGTGAACTTGATATTGCCGAATTCGTTTGTGTAAACATTGCCGTTCCATACACCGCGTTCAAGTTTTGCTTCTTCCTTGACAGGCGGAGTTACAGGCTGTTCAGGCTTTTCGCCGAGAACAACAGTATAGTTTGCGCCGTCCCATTCAACAGGGAGGTTTACAAGGTTGGAAACTGCGCGAACAGGGAGATAAGTTGTGCCTTCGTGAACGATAGGGTAAACAACCTTGCCGTTTACATCTGTGAATGTCTGAAGATCGCCGTTGAATGTAACCTTGATGTTCTTGTCGAGAACAGTCTTGATATTTTCGCTTTCTGTAAGCGGTGTGCCGACAGGAGCAGCAGCTTCATAAGGAGCGCCGTCGCCGCCAAGAACAACGGTGTAATTCTCGCCGTCCCAGCGGACAGGCAGCTTGACGAGAGCAGAAGCCGCTCTTACAGGGAGATAAGTTGTACCTTCATAAACGATAGGATAAACGATTTTGCCGTTGGCGTCTGTAAATGTCTGGAGCTCGCCGTTGTAAGTAACCTTGATACGGCGGTCGAGAACAGCATCGATATTCTCGTTTTCGGCAGCAAAAACAGAGACTGCCATGGAGAACATCATAATGACTGCAAGGCTGAGGGAAATTAACTTCTTCATTTTGCATTCTCCTTTATTATTTAATTTTCATAAAGGGCAGACACTATGCCTGCCCTTTATATAAGCCTTCCCCTTGATTCACACCCCAACAAGCAGGCTTGTCGGGGACCCCGTTTGGGAAGGGGGACCACCTTTGGTGGTGGATGAGGTGTAGGATGCTTTGCATCCGTTTATTAAATACACCTTCGGTGCCACCTCACCACCGCTTACGCGGAGCCTCTCCTCAAGGAGAAGCCTTTAAAAGTGGAATAATTTATTAAATTATGCGTTCTTGACGTACTTGTCAATCCATGCAAGGATTTCCTGACATCTTCTGTTACGGGATGTTGGCTTGCCGATAGAGCGCATCTTATGGCTGTAGCCATGGAAAATAACAAGCTTTGTTTCAACGCCGTGCATCATAAGAGCTGTGTACATCTGAACAGCTTCCTGCATTGGGCAGCGGAAGTCTTCGCCGTACTGGAGGAAGAGAGTTGGAGTCTTTACATTTGGAGCATACTTGAGAGGGGAAGCTCTCCATGTTTCTTCAAATGCATTCCAAGGTGTGCCGCCCATCTGAGCATTACAGAAGTTTGTAATGTCGGAGCAGCCGTACATTGTGATCCAGCTGGAGATCGAGCACTGTGGAACAGCAGCCTTGAAGCGGTCTGTGTGACCGATTACCCAGTTGGACATATAGCCGCCGTAGGAGCCGCCGCCGATACCAAGACGGTCGCCGTCTACGTCAGGATACTTTTCAAGCACCTTGTCTGTGAATTCCATAATGTCTTCGTAATCCCAGATACCGTACTTGCCTGTGATGCAGGCGAAGTCATCGCCACGAGCAGAAGAGCCGCGTGGGTTACAGTAGAATACGAAGTAGCCTTCGGAAGCGATCCACTGAAGGTCGAGCATAAGCTCACGAGCGTAGTTAGCGCGTGGACCGCCGTGTACTTCGATAAAGCCAGGATACTTCTTGCCAGGTTCATAGCCGTAAGGCTTGATTACCCAACCATCAATTTCGATGCCGTCCTTATTGACGAATGTGAGATATTCAGGCTTGTTGAAGGAATATGTTTCGTTGAACTTCTTGTTGACAGCTGTGATAGGACGGAAATTCTTGCCTTCGATAGCGTAGATTTCGCCCGGCATGTTGTATTCAATACCGACAGCAGCGATCTGTTCGCCGTGGATTGTGTAAGATGCGATCTGGATTTCTTCGTCGGAAATGCGTACAGGCTTGTTGTCTTCAAGAACATAAAGACCTGTGCCGAAACGCTTTGTTTCGAGGAAGTAGAGCTTGTTGTTCTTGACCATAAAGGAAGAACCGGAGCCGTTTACGCCGTCTGTAACAAGACCGAAGCCGAAATCGCCTTCAGGAGCGTAGATCTGCTTGAGTTCCTTTGTAGCAAGGTCGATCTTCCAGAGCTGTGCGCCTGCAATCTTGGAGTAGTCAGCAACGCGGCCTACAAAGTAGATAGCATCGTCGGAAACTGCCATGGACATAACAGAGTATGTGCCTTCTTCAAGGTATGTTTCGCGGGAGCCTGTTTTGAGGTTGTAGCCGTAGATACCGTCTGTGAAAGATGTGGAGCATTCCAGAAGTTCGCCGGAGTAGAAGAGAGTCTTCTTGTCAGGGGAGAGAACAGCGTTGTCTGTTGCAAAGAGCTTATCTGTGATAGCCTTAAGCTTGCCTGTTACGCGGTTGTACTTGTAGAGGCGGTTACGTGTGCCGTTGATATAGCCCATGCCGTCAAAGCGGTAAGGGAATTCGCTTGCAACTTCGTAATCCTGTTCTTCCTTCCATTCAGCCAGCTTTTCGTCACGCTTCTTGCCCTTGAGACCTGTGAGGTCTGGGTAGTAGTTGTCGAAAACAGCACGGATGAGGTAGTCGTTGCGGTCGATCTTAGTAGCAGATGCGCCGTTGAGTTCAAGACGGAATGCTTCTTCAGCTTCGCCGCCGTCGAGATTCATTTCATAGAAAACAGTAAGCTGTTCACCCTTAGCCTTAAGCTTCTTGTCAGCTTCATTTCTGAGAGAAGCAAAAAGGATAGTGTTAGGATTTACCCATGTGAAAGAGCTTTCTGCGCCGTAGTTAGTAAGCTTCTTAACCTTGCCTGTCTTATAGTTTGTAACATAGATCTTGGAATGATAGCCGTTTGTCTTGTTGTCTGCGCTTCTGACAAGGAATGCCACATTTTTGCCATCAGGAGAGAACTGAGCGGAATGAGGCAGAAGCAGGTCTGTAAAGTCTTTATATGTATACTTTTTCATAGTTTTCTCCTCCATTATGCCTTGATGTACTTATAGAGCCACTGTGTGATTTCCTTAAGTCTTCTTATGCGGTGCTTTGGCTTGCCGCCTCTGGAGAGCTCGTGGTTTTCACCCTTGAAGAAGCAGATGCGTGTGTCTACCTTGTTGTTGAGAAGAGCGCGGTACATCTGTTCAGCTTCAGGCTGTGTGCAGCGGTAGTCTTCGAAGGAGTGGATGAACATTGTAGGAGTCTTTGCCTTGTGAACGTGCTTGAGTGGGGACTGTGCGTAAACCTTTTCGAAATCGTCCCAGATGTCAGCCTGGATTTCTCTGAGACCTGTGCCAGGAATGTCGCCAACCAGATTGAAGTGACCCCATTCAGCGATAGAACGCTGGGAAGCAGCTGCTGCGAAGCGGTCTGTATTGCCGATGATCCAGTTTGTCATAAAGCCGCCGTAGGAGCCGCCTGTTACGCCAAGCTTCTTTTCGTCAATAGCAGGGTAGACCTTGAGACATTCGTCAACAAATTCCATAATGTCCTTATAGTCGATATCGCCCCACTTGCCGCCGATTTCATAGAAGTCACGGCCACGGCCTGTGCCGCCGCGTGGATTACAGTAGATTACGAAGCAGCCGTCACTTGCCATAACCTGCATTTCATGATAGAAAACAGGACCGAAGGAAGTGTGAGGACCGCCGTGAATTTCGAGAATTGCAGGATACTTCTTGTCAGGATTGAAGTCCTTTGGCTTGAGCACCCAGCCGTCAATGCGGTATCCGTCTGTATTTGTGAAGGAAACGAGATTTGCATTTGCAACATATCTGCCGGAGAGAGCCTTTGTGTTGAAGCCGGACTTCTTGAGAGGCTTCATATCCTTGAGAGCGTAAACTTCCTGAATGGAAACGTCTGTCATACCTGTGCAGATGAACTTGCCGTCAAAAATATCGAAGGAGTCGATGCAGAGGTTAGTGTCAGTAACCTGTGTGATTTCGCCGTTTTCAAGCTTGAAGATGTGGCCGTTGTTGTCGAGTGTGCCGAGGAAGTAAAGTGCATCGCCTACAACCTTTGTCATGCGCATTGCGCCCATACGGCAGTCAGAGCCGACGGAGTTGCCCACATTGAGGTCGTAATTGCCAAGGTCAACCAGCTTGTTCATATTGCCGTCAAAGTCGATTTCATAAATATCGGAATAGGAGAATTCGTACTTTTCCTTTGGTTCCCAGCCTGTGAAGATGATCTTGTCGGAGAGAACTTCTGTCATGAAGCCGACTTCCATCTTGCCGGATTCGATAAGTGTCTTCATTTCCTTTGTTTCAAGGTCATAGAGATACATACCGTCACGGCGGATGTAGTTGAGCTTGTTGAAGTTGTTGCCTGTGATAACAAGAGCCTTCTTGTCCTGTGTGAGCTTTACAGAAGAAGTATGGAAAGCCTTGTCAGTTACACGGACGAGAGCCTTTGTTCTGAGATTGTATGTGTAAACAACATTTCTCAGCTTGTTTGTGATGCCCATGCCGTTGAAGCGCCATGGAAGCTCGTCAGCAACTGTGAAGTCCTTGAGGTCCTGCATATACTGAGCAAGTGTTCTCTTGCGTTCATCAGGCTTTAAGCCGTCAAGCTCAGGACGCGCAAGGTCGTGCTTTACCATAAGAATGAGATTTTCTTCGTCGATTGGAGTTACAGACATTACCTTGAGAGGAAGTCTGAAAAGTTCGTTTGCTTCGCCGCCGTTAAGGTCGATAGCGTAGAAAACGCTAAGCTCTTCGCCAGAAGCAAGAGCTTCCTTATCTTCCTTTTCCTTTACGCGTGGGAATACAACAGTATTGCCGTTAAGCCAGAAGAAAGAGCCTTCTGCGCCGCCGTCTGTAAGCTTCTTGAACTTCAAAGTGTCAGCGTCAGCTGTGTAGATATAGCGGCGGTAGCCGTTTTCCTTGAGCTCAGCCTTAGAAGCGATGAGAGCAACATTTTTGCCGTCTGGGGAATAGGAAAGACCGGATAAGAACTTATAAGTAGTTATGTCTTCCAACAGGATTGGTTTCATTATCTTACCTCCGTAAAATTTATTTTGCCATTACCTTGATTATACAATATAAATATGTATTTTGTCTACACTATTTGTTGCATTTTCTATAAAAATCTGTTAATATATAGGTGGTTAAATAGAGAAATAGACTAACCCCAACATTAGCCTCCCTTTGGTAAAGGGAGGTGGCATCGCGGAGCGATGACGGAGGGATCGAAGATCACCCATTCAATCGTAGGGGCGGGTTTCCACGCCCGCCCGTAAAAATAAACCAAGTAGGGACCGGCGTCCCCGACGGTCCGCAAGCACGAATTTCAGCAACACAAAGGAGCGTGAAAATATGGAACTGAAACTGGGCGATAAAGTGCTTATGAAAA
>SVKW01000084.1 GCA_015068285.1 Oscillospiraceae bacterium
CTGTATCACAAAGAACATCAACTACCTCGGCGTTTCCTCTCATGCAGGCGGCGCTCCACATCTCGGTGTAAATGCTCTTTACGCTGCTAACCTCGGTCTCCAGACAGTTAACTCCCTCCGTGAGACATTCAAGGACGACGATCACATTCGTTTCCATCCAATCATCACACAGGGCGGTGGCGCTGTTAACGCAATTCCACACGACATCAAGATCGAATCTTATGTCCGCGGTGCTACAATTGAAGCTATCGTTGAAGCTAACAACCGCATCAACCGTGCTCTCGCTGGTTGTGCTGCTGCTATGGGCGCTAATGTTCATCTCTCTGACAGACCAGGCTACAT
The DNA here is from genome assembly GCA_015068285.1 of Oscillospiraceae bacterium. Lineage (GTDB taxonomy): Bacteria > Bacillota > Clostridia > Oscillospirales > Butyricicoccaceae > SIG471. Next base: position 343 of record SVKW01000084.1, read on the forward strand.
GCCTCTCAACAACAACAAGGACCTCACAGATATCTCCATGGAACTCATGAAGGGTATTATCGGTGAAGAAAATGTTGTTTACAACAATCGTTGGGGCACAGGCTGCACAGACATGGGTGACATCTCCTCTGTTATGCCTGCTATCCATCCTCACGTTGCTGGTGCTTCCGGTACAGGTCATGGTAATGACTACCGTATCTCCGATCCAGAATGTGCAGTTGTTCTTTCCACAAAGTATCTCGTAGCTCTTACTGACGCTCTCCTTTCCAACAATGCTGAAAAGGCTAATATGGTCATTAAGAACGCTAAGGTTCTCTACCCTAACAAGCAGGATTACTTTGATCAGATCGACAAGATCTTCATGGATAAGATGGCCGTTGAAGTTCAGGAAGACGGCAAGATGGTTCTTGACTATAAGTTGTAATACTTATAACAATAAAAAAGACGGTGATTTATTCACCGTCTTTTTGTTTTGCTGTAATTTCCCATACAAAAACACCGATTGAAATTCAATCGGTGTTTTAATTTAATATTAAATTGACGGCGGAGCTTCTGTTGTCTCCTCTTCAGGTTCTTCCGGAGGAGGATCGACAGATTCTGTCGGCTCTTCAGGATGTTCTGTCGGAGGCTCATCCGGATCAAACGGATCGTCCGGAATGCCCGGCCAGATGTTTTCCGGCCATCCGTCAGGCCATGTCGTTGGGTCATCAGGCGAAATACCAGGAGCTATCTCAGGGAGATTTGGATCGGTAAGATCCGGCTCTGTATTGCCCCACGGCCATTCAAACCACGGCCACTTATCGAAGAAGTCCTTCCATGTCGGCTTGTTTGCGTTATTATCGGCATTATGCTCTGCACAGCCTGTAACACCGCCCTCTGCAGGATATGTTCCCTCGCCCAATGTGATCATGTTGAGGTAAATATCACTCATGTCCGTTACAGTTGATGTGCTGTTTTCCGCACCAGGAAGGATAGATCCTATCGATGGTGCAGTTGTCGGAGCCTGAACAGATGCAGGGTCAACATACTGAAGAACATACTGCTGGTCACGGAGTGCTACGCCAGGATTTGCAAATACTCTGTTGATAGCAAGAATGCCAATTTCCTGAACCTCTTCTTCAGGGCAGTACTGATTTGCAAGCTGATTGGTTGTCTTATCAATCTTTACAGGAATATGATATGGACATGTTTCTGTAGGCTTGTCTTCATTTGCCAGCTTTACATTAACAACGCGTGAGCCGCGAAGCTCGTTGGAGCACCATTCATTAGGCAGAAGACCGGAGTCCTGACATACAGAAACACTGGAAAGCTCAACGCTTCTTACAAACTCTCTGTTAGGAAGCGGCTCATGAACAACGCTCATAACCTTTTCCCAGATTATAAGGGCAGGGTTTGCGTCGACGCCTTTGATTGCCTGTGGAATATCGTAACCAAACCATACAACACCTGTATAATATGGAGTAAATCCAACAAACCAACGGTCCTTATCGTCATTTGTTGTACCTGTCTTAGCTGCTGTTTCAATACCCTTGATAGCTGCCTTCTTACCTGTACCTTCAGGACCTGTAACAACATTTGTCAGCATTTCAAGCATATATGTTGCTGTTTTATCGCTCATTGCAACATGGGATTCAGGCGTATTATCAAGGATAATATTGCCGTTTGAATCGTAGACCTTTGTATAAACGATAGGCTCTGTATAAATGCCGTTATTTGTAAATGCGGAATAAGCGCCGCACATTTCCTTTACAGTAACACCGTCTGTAAGACCGCCCATTGCAAGCGGGCTGTAGTCGACGTCCGAAAGGACCTTTGTATTACCCTTTGTGTCTGTCTTTGTTCTTTCTTTTACGAGAGATTCGAGGCCAAGATTTACATTTGCAAATTCAAAAGATTTTTCAACGCCCATTTTCTGCAGGATTTCAACAGGAATCGGGTTGTTGGAAATCTCGATGGCCTTCATCATATTCATCTGACCGCGATAGTAGTTATAGTAGTTCTTTGGCCAGCCTGTTTCACGGACTTCAAAGTTTTTCGGAGCATCTGTCATTACAGTTGCAGGTGTGATTACTCCGTATTCGATAGCAGGAGCATAAACCGTAAGAGGCTTGATGGAGGAACCCGGTGAACGCTTTGTGCGTGTCGCACGATTGAGAACAAGCTTGCCCTCCTTTTCCCCGCGGCCGCCGTACATGGCGACAACATGGCCTGTATATGGGTCTGTGATAACCATGGAAGCCTGCGGCATTGTGCCGTCAGAGCCCAGGATACCTGGGAGATTATCTTCATCAATAAATACAGCGTCCATCTTAGCCTGAATATCAGGGTCCAATGTTGTGACGATCTTGAGACCGCCTGTATAGAGAAGCTGGGAAGCAAGGGCTTCACTGTATCCCTTTTCTTCCATAAGGTCTTCCTTAACGCTCATAATGACTTCATCAACAAAGTATGACTGCTCTATATTTGCATTCTGGAGCTTTTCACTGTTTTCTGTCGACACATCTGTTTTGAGAGCCTTCTGATATTCTTCCTCTGTGATTTTAAGATTATCACGCATTGTCATAAGAACAGTTGCTCTGCGTTCTTCGTTAAATTCAGGGAAGCGGATAATATCATATTTATAAGGATTCTTTGAAATACCGGCTATTGCCGCGCACTCAACAAGGCTGAGCTCGTCCAGCTCCTTACCAAAGTATACCTTGGCGGCAGCTTTGACACCGTTTGCGCCCTGACCAAGATAAATGGTATTGAGATAAAGTTCAAGGATCTCATCCTTGTCATACTTGGCTTCAAGCTCAAGCGCACGCATAATTTCCTGCACCTTACGCTTTACAGATGTTTCGTTGTCACCTGTAAGGTTTTTGATAAGCTGCTGAGTGATTGTGGAACCACCACCGAAGTTATCACGGATAGGAATGATGTAGTTGATCATTGCGCCGATAGTACGCTTCCAGTCAACGCCATCATGTTCATAGAATCTTGAGTCTTCGACAGAGATATATGCATCGATAAGTGTCTGAGGAATATCCTCATAGTCGACCCAAACGCGATTCTCACTGCCGTGAAGCTCTTCAAACTTTATCTCCTCACCTGTTTCCTTGTCCACATAATAGACAAAGCTGGTGAAGTTAAGCCTGAAATCATCAAGATTGATATCAATTGTAGGACTTATGTAGTACTTGACATAAGCTGCGCCGGCCACTAAACATATAGTTGCTGTGGTTATACCGATGAGCACTAATGTGAGCAGTGTAAAGCCGATCTTTTTCAGAATAGATTTTACAGTTTTCAATTTCAGTACCTCTTAATAATCTTTGACTTCTTGGTTGCCATCAATACTTGCACAAAATACATCCCCGTTAATCGGCAACACCATAAGGATATTATACCACACTTCCATACCAAAATGCAAGTACTGAATAAATGAGCGTTTTTTGGCAAAAATAACTATAAAACCAATAAATGTGAGGTAATTTATGAAATCAGCTCCAAAATCAATTATTTTATCGTCAGCCGTATTATTTGCCGCTTTTTCTGTAATTATGACAACTTATACCACAAAAACAAGGGAAAAAACCGATATTTTACCAAGTAGTGCCGCAGAATCAAATATTGTTGTATCCACAATTTCCACTCCTGAGCATAAGTATGTCGCCAAAATATGGGGCGATTCTTTGGTTATTTTTGCCACAAATGACATGAGTAAGCCATATTATATTTCAAATATTTCTTTGTATTCGCTGACAAATACCGATTATAAAAAGCTAAAAGACGGAATATATCTCGATACTCACGAAGATATTTCCCGTCTTTTGGAAGATTTTGAAAGTTAGTCATAAACCGGTCTGTCCGGGTCAAGGATTTTCGATATATCGAACATATTGCCCACATTGCCCGATTTCATTGAAATGCCGTCAATATTTCTGCGCTGCATAAGGACGCTTTCATCATAAAATCTCAGATATGCGCTCTTGCTTTGTACACCGCAGAACATTTTAAAGCCATTGTCCACCATATACTGATGCTTTGGATCATTGGTCTTGATTATTTCACCGTAAGGGAAAATGTAAATATCGGTCTCCCCTACTATCGGCACAACTTCCCTGAGCCATGTGTCATTATCCCACTTTATCTTTTCAAGGCTCTGATTCGAAGCCCAGCCGTGACCATAGCTGTGGGATGCGAAAAGCCAGCCCATTTCCTTAAGCTTATCGGCTATTTCCTTTGCTTTGCGGAAATTTTCCTCATAATCAGGGCTTTCAAGGTCGTCTGTAGGGAAACCGAGTGTGCCGTTGTAGCCTGTCGAAGCAATAATACCTCGGGCGCCGCCAAATGAAAAATCAGGATACTCTGTTACAAACTTTTCAAGGATAGGAACAATGGCATTATCGTCCGAAATATCCCTTGTGCCGTCAGGACGGTCACTGTATGTGACGATTTTATCGTCCTGAATCATAAAACCGTGAGCCATGCCATGTTCTTTCATATAATCATAAAAGTTGAGGTCATCGATTGAAATGACGATCGGCTTTTTGCCTTCTGGCAGCATAAGAGTATTTTTGTTTACTGTGCCGTCTTCATTTACATTATATATAAGATGTATGTCGATGAGGACGTAATTGTTTTCATAAAGCTGGCGGATGACTTCCTTGAATTCGGGAATTGTAGTAAAATAATCGTCAAGTCCCTTTTCCTGATAGTCGCCGTCAAAAGCAAGCTCCTTATAGGCTATAAGCGGATGAAAGAAGATATGCTCGATATCACCCTTGTATTCGACAAGGTTTGAATATTTTAAGCACATTTCGTTGAGCTTATTGGTATATTCAGACACATTCCAGACTCCATTGGTCGGCATTTTCTGCGTAAAATCTGCTATGATTTCTTTTGCCTGTGGATACTTATATTTCCTGATCAATGCAGAAACTTCATTCTGCAAATCAGCTTCTCTTTCATCGAGGATATTGCATACGATGTCTTTTTCTTCATTTGTCAAAGCAATAGCATCACCGGCAAGGCGGATTACTTCATCATAATCGCCGTTTTCAAAGGCAAGTTTTATTTCGCCTGCTTCTGCTTCGGTAACTTCTTTCGTGCTTTCTGTGGATAATTTTTCATCAGATTTAAAAATATCGCCTATAGGCGGCATTATCCGAATAATATTCACCAGAAGGCAAATTATTGAAACAGCAAGAACCGCCAGAGATGCTATAAATACTATTCTTTTTTTCACGATAACACCCCCTCTTGGGTTGTTTATCTGAGTTTAGGATACTTCCCTTCCTCAAACATTGACTTGAGTGCGTCCATTACGCCCTGCTTGTCTTCTGCGTATGTAACGCCATACCACTTATCTGTGCTTTCAAGTACAGTTACCTCGCCCTTGCCTTCCTGCACAGCATTGTCGACAGCAAACGGGAGATAGTATTCCGCCTTGAGATTTGTCTTGTCCATATTTGTAAGGAAGTCGACAAAGCCTGCCTTCATATAGTCGATCATCTTCGGTGTGAGGCCCCATACATTCATGGAAACCTTTGTGTCGCCCGAAAGCTTTTCGTATGTAACGCCGTCTTCCTTGAGATATTCGCCGTTGCCGTCGGCAGCCTTTCTTATCTTTGTGCGCTCTGTGACCTTTTTGAGCTTGCCGTTTTCAACTTCACATACACCGCGGGAAACGTCGCCGTTTTCTGTAAGTGTATTTTTGAGGACATACGCCACCATGCACATATTCATCTTTTCGCTGTCCTCGTTATTTTTAAGGAAGTTATAGAGCTTTCTGTAGCAGTCTTCGCCATAGAAATCGTCAGCATTGATAATGCCGAAGTTGCCCTTGATGTAAGGCGCTGCGCAGATAACAGCATGAGCTGTGCCCCATGGCTTGACACGACCTTCTGGAACCGTGAAGCCTTCAGGAAGCATATCGATTTCCTGGAAAGCATAGCTTACATTCATATATTCTTCTGTCTTATTGCCGATGACTTCCTTGAATGTATCATAAATCTCATGCTTGATGACGAAAACAACATCGCGGAAGCCTGCTTTATACGCATCGTGGAGAGAATAGTCTATAATAATTTCACCGTTAGGACCGAGTGGAGAAATCTGCTTGAGACCGCCGAAACGGCTGCCCATACCTGCAGCTAAAACAACGAGAGTTGGATTCATAATATATACCTCTTTATAATTGTATTGTTAATTTCATTCTACCATATAAGACATTTTTTTACAATATTTTGTTTCGTTTTATGTTCAGGAATTTTTTGAGATTTTTTCAAAAAAGTGCTTGACAATTTGGATATATTATGTTATTATAATTAAGCGCTTTGGAGAGATGGCTGAGCTGGCCTAAGGCGCACGATTGGAAATCGTGTGTACGTTAATAGCGTACCGAGGGTTCGAATCCCTCTCTCTCCGCCAAAAACCCACTCTTTGCGAGTGGGTTTTTTATTTTCCTCAAAAAGATTTTTAAAATATTTTGTCAAAAAGCCTTGACAATTTGGATATATTATGTTATTATAATTAAGCGCTTTGGAGAGATGGCTGAGCTGGCCTAAGGCGCACGATTGGAAATCGTGTGTACGTTAATAGCGTACCGAGGGTTCGAATCCCTCTCTCTCCGCCATAAAAAGACCGTTCTTATGAACGGTCTTTTTTCATTTTTATTGAAACTTTCTGCAACAAATGATATAATTATGTTACTAATATTATAAAGGAGGGTTCAGATATGAGTACAATTGTTTTTTTCCTAAGCGTTATTGCAGGTATATTTGTCTTTCTCTTTTTAATTTTCACATTTGCCGGAGCTTTTCCTCTTCCTGTCTTTCTTCTGATTTCTCTTCCAATGGCAGGACTTATATGGTTTGTCTTTAATATAAATAAGTTTCTTAAAGCTAAAAGGGCTGAACGCAAATCATTAAAGCTCATTCTCCCTCTTATAATTTCGGCAATTCCTGCCGCATTTGCAATCTTTGTTATTATTTTTATTGTAGGCATCTTCACAGACGCCATTTCTCTTATGTAAGGAGGTTTTATTATGGGTTATTTTATTATTCTTTTACTTATCGCACTTCCGTCTGCAGGGCTTATATGGTTTATATGTAATCTCAGGAAGTTTATGGCTGCTGATAAAGCAGAACGCAAGACCGCTAAATTACTTGTGCCTCTCATAATCTCATTCTTCCCCGCTGCTTTTGCTGTTTTTCTCATTGTATTTATAGTAGGTATTTTCACAGGAGCTATTCCGCTTATGTAAAGGAGGGTATGTTTATGGTGTACCTCGTTTCTTTTTTAATAGTTCTGTTTCCAGCGTTTTCTATTTTCACCTTTATCAAGTGTTGGAATAGAGCCTTCTCAGATAATCTTGATAGAAAAACAAGATTTAAGCGTTTTGTTAATCTTCTTTTGGCCGCGATACCTATGTTTTTAACTATAAAATTATTTCAGTTAATTATTGATATCCTGAACGGTTCAATCAGCCTTATGTAAAGGAGGAATATTATGTTTTTCCTTATTATCGTTCCTATGCTTTTGCCACCTATGGCTTGCCTTTATTGGTTTTTCCGTAGCCTCGGCAGATTTATAATGGCATACCCAGACGAGAGGTGGACTTCATATTATCTTACACCACTTATTCTCTCTTCAATTCCGTCTGCCTTTATAATGTACTATATAATTGGTATTTTTAATGGCTCAATATCTTTGATGTGAGGTGTTTTTATGTCAGACAAAACTTTCAGATGGACGATGATACTCACCGTTATTCTCGGCTACGCTGTTACCATCGCCCATGTTATTTACGCTTCCAATGCGTACAAGAATGCTTCAATCATCTACTTTATGACAAAGGAATGGTGGTGATTATATGAAGCTTTTCAAACAGATAATGTCAATCATTCTCGTCATCGCCCTCTTTGCTTCGTTTAATTTCAGCATCTGGTTTCTGCTGACAAGACGCTGTTATGACAATTACGGCACGACCACCATGGCGAAAATGATCGAGCTGGAAAATTATATGCCGTTTGACGAAAACTCGCTTATCGTCAAGCTTGACAGCGATTTCAAGATTACCGAAAACATGCCTGTGCTTGACGGCGCAACTGCACTTCTGCCGATTTATTCGGCTGTTATCAATTCGGTTTATCCCGAGGACTGCGTTATTCACGATGGCGAGGATTTTACCGCCGAAAGCGCAATGCAGTATAAGAATACTCTGCGCGGCTACAAGGCTATTGTTGACGGCGATACTGACATTCTTTTCTGCGCAGGTCCATCGGCAGCTCAGGCTGAATATGCAAAGGAAAAGGGCG
>SVKW01000085.1 GCA_015068285.1 Oscillospiraceae bacterium
TACCCCTCCGTCACCATTCAGGCAAGGGAGGCAATGAAAATTACACCTCATTGTATCTGTAACAGGTGGTTTCATGGTCATTGATTACGCCGACAGCCTGCAGGTATGAGTACACCGTGACTGTACCCATAAAGCCAAAGCCCCGCTTTTTCATATCCTTTGCAACCTTATCGGAAAGCTCGCTTCTGTCGCGGAATACATCGTCGGTGTTTTTTACAGTTTTTCCCTCTGTAAAATGCCAGATATAACTATCGAAGCTGCCGAATTCCTTCACAGTTTCAAGATAAGCTCTGGCGCTGCCGATGGCGGCGGTTATCTTTCTTCTGTTGCGGACTATGCCCGTGTCCGCCATCAGCTCCTCAATTTTATCATTTCCATAATTCGCCATTTTTTCGGCATCGAAGCCATCGAATGCCCTTTCAAAATTGGCTCGTTTTTTCAGTATAAGCAGCCATGAAAGCCCGCAATGAAACGACTCCAGAATAAGCATGGCAAACAGCTCTCTGTCGTCGTGGCAGGGCACTCCCCACTTTTCATCGTGATATTTCTGATAAATCGGCTCGACATTTTCTGCCCATTTACACCGTTTCATAGCCGCCTCCTGCAAAATGTTCTGATTATACAAATTATATCACAAAAATTTCCCCTTGTGAATAGTGAAGTATACCAACTATTTCAAATATAATATGTTTACAATTCACAAAATATTGCCTTTCAATTTGGTAATTGAAATTATTACCATTATAGTGTTATAATGATTACAGCGGCATTTTATTATGTTAATATAATTCAGAAAGGAATTTGTAAATATGAAATTCGATTTTACTTCCATTATCGACCGTCGCGGTAAGGACGCTATCGCTGTTGACGTAGCTAACTACCCTGATATGGCTTCTTTCGCATTCGGCGGCATCGAAGTGCCAAAGGATGTTGACGTTATCCCAATGTGGGTTGCTGACATGAACTTCCCAGCTTGCCCAACTATTCCTGAAGCTATCATTGACCGTGTAAATCATCCTACATACGGCTACTTCAAGCCAAGAGCTGAATATTTCGAATCCATCATCAAGTGGCACGAAACACGCAACGGTGTTACAGGCCTCAAGCCGGAACACATCGGCTATGAAAACGGCGTTCTCGGCGGCGTTCTCTCCGCTCTCGCAGTTATCTGCTCCAAGGGCGACAATGTTCTCGTTCACGCTCCAACATACGTTGGCTTCACAGGCAGCCTTAACAACAACGGCTACCACATGGTTCATTCCCCACTTGTAAAGGATGAAAACGGCATCTGGCGTATGGACTTTGAAGATATGGAAGCTAAGATCATCAAGAATAACATTCACGCTGCTATCTTCTGTTCCCCATACAACCCATGCGGCCGTGTATGGGAACGCTGGGAAATCGAAAAGTTCATGGAACTCATGAAGAAGCACGATGTATTCGTTGTTTCCGACGAAATCTGGTCTGACATTCTTCTCGATGGCCACAAGCACATCCCAACTCAGTCTGTTTCCGAAGATGCAAGACAGCGTACTGTTGCTATGTATGCTCCTTCCAAGACATTCAACCTCGCAGGTCTTATCGGCGCTTACCACATCATTTACAATAAGTGGCTCCGCGACAGAATCGCTAAGGAATCTTCCCTCTCCCACTACAACTCCATGAACGTTCTCTCCATGCACGCTCTCATTGGCGCTTACAAGCCTGAAGGACATCAGTGGGTTGACGAGCTCTGCCAGGTTCTCACAGAAAATGTACGCTACGGCTACGATTATATCAAGGCTAACTTCAAGGGCGTTGAAGTTACAATGCCACAGGGCACATATATGCTCTTCATCGACTGTGAAGAATGGTGTAAGGAACACAATATGACTATTGCTCAGCTCCAGGAAGCTGGTATCAAGGCTGGCGTTCTCTGGCAGGATGGTCGTGCATTCGGTCTCCCATACGGCATCCGTCTCAACTTTGCTCTCCCACTTTCCAGAGTAAAGGAAGCTATGGACCGTCTCAACAAGATTTTCAACGCATAATTTATGCATATATAAAAGAGCCTCTCGCATTGAGAGGCTCTTTTGGTATTCATTGCTTTGCGGGACGTCATAAATGCCGTCCCCTACATTCCACATTGATATGGAGGTGTTGTTATGACAAAAATCACCGCAGGAGTAAAGTTTCCAGACTTTACATACAATACACCGTATAAAAGCGGTCTCAATATAGCTGAAACTGTAAAGAAATGTAAAAAGACAGCCATCGTTTTTCTCAGATATTACGGCTGCCCTATCTGCCAGTACGACATTCACAGCTTTAAGGAAAATTATTACATGATAGAAAATGTTGACGGGCAGATTCTTGTGGTGCTCCAGTCTGACAGGGAAAAACTGGCAAATACTCTCAATAAAAACGACCTGCCTTTCGATATAATCTGCGACCCTGATATGGAGCTTTACAGGATGTTTGAAATCGGCAAAGCTTCGTCTATGGTGAAAATGATGGATTTTTCAACTGTCGGCAAGGTGGCGAAAGCCACTTTCAAGGGCATGAAGCACGGCGAATACGAGGGCGAGGAGCTGCAGCTTCCTGCGCTGTTTGTCGTCGACAATGAAATGAACGTGACCTTTGCTCACTACGGCAAGGCGGCAGGCGATGTGCCTGATATCGAAAAAATTGCAGACCTGCTGAAATAGTTTAAGCCACCCATCCGGGTGGCTTTTGGTTTATGTAAGGTCAACTGTAAGCGTGATTTCCGTTATATCTCTGTTGTCTTTTGTATCACAACATTGGTCATAATCGTGCCTGAAAGTGAACTTGGAAGATGTGAAATCTGAATTTGGACTCTTTCGGAACTCAAGACAGGTGTAAACTCTGTTTAGAGTATTTGTTCGTTCCCAGAACCAGATATATTCATTTTCGAATATTTTGTAAAAACTATTCGAACCAAATTCCTGATATAATTCCCATGATTTTTCGTTGGGATTATATCTGTAAGCTTTCAGAAAGCTTGTATAATTTGTAGGAAATATTCTTTCTGAAGTTTTTATTGAAATGGCATCACCTGCTTTTACGCGTGGTATTTCTTTTTCATCTCTCATACCATAACATTTCACCAAATCATCCTCTCCATCTTTTTCCAGTTTTACAGCGAGGAAGCATTGGATAAAATCATAGTTTTCCGCGATTTCATCGCAATAAGGTGTCAATTTGTAGCCTTCATCTGCGAGCTGGGCAAGCTTGATTTTATCGGCAGGACGCAGGGCATCGAACATATAATTTTCAAATCCAAGCTCGGTAAGCTTTGCCTGGGCGGCATTTTCTTCGGCGGCGCCGACAGGCTCTTCTTTGATTATGTCGACCGATTTGAACTGAAAATACCATATCGCCTTCGGCAAGGCAAAAATCAGCAATACTATCGCTAAAATGGCAAGTAATATATGTTTCTTTTTCATTGTCGCCTCCCTAATATAAGCTTACATATCCTGTTTTTGTAACAAGCTGCTGAGCCTGCTCGCCCTGCATCCATTCAATGAATTCCGCTATTGCTTCGTAAACTTCCGCTTTGTACTTTTTTGCGTCACGGGTGGCTGCATAGACTTCAACTGTAAAAGGATATTTTCATCTGTCGGCGCAATGCCGTCGACAGAAAGCAGCTTCATTTTGCCTTTGTTTACCAGATCATGTGTCATATATCTGTATGAATATCCAATAGCCCCTTTATGATTGCGGTAGTCGGCAATTTTAACCCTTTCTCTGCCGTGAAAATCGTATTCTTCTCGCGGCGGCGAAGTAAAGCTTATGCCGTCGATAAATTGATTGAGCATTGTCTGCGTATTGCCGTCTCTCTGATAGGCGATTATATACTCGCCGTCAATTCCCAGTTCTTCCCATTTAACCACATCGCCGCTGTATATCTGTTTTATCTGCTCTGTGGTTATATTACCCATTTCATTTTCGACACTTGTATGGAAAACAAGAGCTTCCTTTGCCACAAGAGTCATATTTTCACGCTCATGGGCACTTGAAATCCCCTTGCCGTCAACTCCCAACGCAAAGGCTATATCGGGATTGTAATTGTCCAAACCATGTGTTGCATCAAAGTCAGATAAGCATATAACTTTTCCATTACAACTTCCGTATTCTCCATAAGTATCCTCGGGATAGACTGCATAAGCAAAGGAGGCATAGAGAGGAAACAGCGAATAATATCCGTTTATCATAAGTTCATCTGTAATTTCAGTTTTCATTGTAAGTGTGGATTTTTCATCCAGCTTTGCATAATTTCCATCCTTGTTCAATAAAGGATAACCTTCATACATATCCTCAGGCTCGATTATTTTTGGGATGTTGGGATTTTTGGTAACTTCTTCTTCGCTGTTGATACTGATTGTAATAAAAATCACCACAGCTACCGCAAGAAGTATTTCCCACCACTTTATCTGCTTCATACTGCACCTCCTTTGGAATGATGTAATATAAGAGTTTATTCGGGCATTGGGATCCCGAGGATATCGTAGTATTCTTCGGTAAATTTTAATTTTGAATAGTCAAAGTCTTTCTGCAGATTCATCATATAGTCATAAGGCTCTGCCATTGGAGTGATGCCGAGCTCATTTTCAAGCTGGTCGAAGACGGATTTTGCTTCGTCTGTCGGCGGATATTCTGCGAGGAACTTTTCAAAACTGCTCTTATCCCATTGCCATGCCTGCTCGATGGCTGCTGTATCTCCGCAAGCCATAAGAAGGGACAGAAAGTCGGCAAAATTATTGGATACGACATGAATGGCATCTTCTGCGCCGTTCATAGGGCTGATGCAGAAAACAGTTTCGCCATATTCTGGCACAAAGCAGAAGTGAATGCCGTCGACGCCCGGTCTGCCAATAATATCTGCGTCTGCAGGGGTGCAGAAATAGGGGATATTTTCTCCCCTTTCGTCAAAACCGGCACATTCAAGGGTTATACCGCTGTTTTTATATTTTTCGTATGTTGTCATTGTGGACTCCTTTTGTTAAATATGTGGGAGGGCGCAGAGACCCTCCCCTACGGGATTTTGCGTGGTTTTGCGGGAGCAGCAAGCGGCTCCCCTACATAGATTTATATATTTATTCGGGAGGGCGCAGAGACCCTCCCCTACGGGATTTTGCGTGGTTTTGCGGGAGCAGCAAGCGGCTCCCCTACATAGATTTATATATTCATTCGGGAGGGCGCGGAGCCCTCCCCTACAGGATTTTGCGTGGTTTTTCGGGAGCAGCAAGCGGCTCCCCTACATAAATAATGTGCCTGCGGCGCTATTAAATAAAATTCACTCCCTCAGTCTTGCTTCGCAAGCCAGCTCCCTCGTCTGAGGGAGCCAAGTATTACGAAAAACGCAGAGGTAGCCCTCTGCGTTTTTCTATTATTTTTATTTACTTCATGAATTCGAGAAGCTCTTCCTTTGGCATATAGCCCATTGTCTTCTTCTTGATTTCGCCGTTTTCAAACATGATGAGTGTTGGGATACTCATTACGCGGAACTTTCTTGCAAGTTCCATCTGTTCATCAACATTGATCTTGCAGACCTTAACTGCTGTCTGTTCAGCGGAAACTTCTTCGACGATTGGAAGAAGCATCTTACATGGGCCGCACCATGATGCCCAGAAATCTACCAATACAGGCTTATCGCTCTTGAGAACTTCCTGTTCAAAATTATCCTTAGTGATGATAACTGCCATAATTTAATCTCCTTTATTTTTTATAATTTTTATCTTGTCTATATTATACACCATTTTGGTGAATAATGCAATAGTTTTTTTAAAATTTATTCAACTATTTTTCCCCTGAGACGAGGCTCGGAAAGTCTGTCTAAAAGAAGCTCCACTATTTCCTTTTCGTCGTTCATGGTTTCAATGATATTTTTCGGGAACATATCGTCATTTCGCGTGATATATTCGCTGAAAAGCTGGCTTATAACAGGGGTTTCGCTCATTTTTATTATGATTTCATCGTCCTCGCAGAAAACCACCTTGATGAGCCTTGTGCTCGTCATTTCTGTGAAATAAATCATGATTTTCAGCACATCACGGTCATCTTCGTCCTGCTTCATCTGTCCTTTGACTGCGATGAGGAACTTTTCACCGTGCATTTCAAGCAGGGAGTTAATAGCCTCATTCTGTCCGACCTTTATTGTAAAGGTTTCTTTATCGCACACAAAATCCACGTGCAGAGCATCGTTTTCATAGCGGAAGGCGAGCTTATTTATGCCTTCGGTAAAGTTGCCCTGCATGCACTGCATGATGACAGGCAGGATAGAAACCGACGGCGCTTCAATCTCATAGACCTTGCCGTCGAGAGCTTCAAACTTTTTGCGAGCCGCCTTTGCATCGTAATTATCGGCTTTCGCAGAGCCGTCTGCGCTGATTTTCACGCCGTATTCAAGGCTTGTTTCAAGCTTGCGCAGGCGATTGAGGGCAAGTCTGTTTAGCGGAAGCAGCTTGCGCGCCTTGTTATTGACAAAATATTTGTCTGTCAGCCTGATAACCTCAGGGTCAGAGAACATATTGTCGCTGCCGCTGTTGAGGGCGATGACTATATTCTGCTCAGGATAGACGATTACATACTGGCCGAACATTCCGTTCATCATATAGCCGTTGTCCATCGTCCAGAACTGATAGCCGTAGCCGAAATCGTCGCCTGTGTCAAAGCCGCGTGAGACGGTCGCCCTTTCGATATAGCCTGCAGGCACAAGCTGGACAGCCTTGCCGTTCACTATCCACGCACCCTTATTGAGACAGAGCTGACCGAATTTTGCCATCTCCTCTGTGCCCATATAAAGCCCCCAGCCGCCTTTTTCACGGCCCATCGGACTTCTCTCCCACAGCACATCTCTGATACCCATAGGCTCGAAAAGCCGGGTCTTGAGATATTCTGTGACGCTCACACCTGTTTTCTTTGTGAGCAGAGCCGAAAGCAGGTATGTATTTATGCTGTTATATTCGAATTTTTCACCCGGATTCCACTTGAGGTCACCTTCGATAAAGCCCTTTACCCAGTCTTCTTCAAAGATGGTATCGGCTTCAAAAAAGCGGGCGCCCGTGCTCATTGTGAGCAGGTGTACGATGCGGACATCGCGGATTCTTTTTGATGAGATAAGGGAAAAATGCTTCGGGAATATGTCGCAGATTTTCTCATCGAGAGTGAGCAGACCTTCCCCTTCGGCTATGCCGATGGCAAGGGAGATTATACTTTTAGCCATAGAATGGGTGACATGGCGTATTCCTGTCGAATAAGGCTTCCACGCCGTTTTTGAAACCACCATGCCGTTCTTCATTATGACGGCGGAATGGGGCTTGAAGCCTTTGAAATCTGACAATTCACGGTAGAAATTTATGATTTCTTCGGAGGAAAGCCCCTGGGATTCGGGTGTGACGCTGAGCAATGGAGCAGAGCGGACCAATGTTTCGGATATTTTGCACGGTCCATGCTCATATCCGCCCAACTCACCCAGCTCACGCCTGAGCATTTTCCACATAAAGTCTAATTTTTTTGCGTTGGTTATGAGATACAATTATTTGCCTCCTGTTTCTCTCAGCTTGCTGAAGCCATGGTTGAGCACATTGCCGCATAAAATTACATTGCTGCACATAAAAAGCCACACCATAAGCAGAATTACCGATGAAAGAGAGCCGTACACAAGGGAATATCTTGTGGAAAATCCGATGAATATGGAGAAAATACGGCTTATGAAGATTACGCCGACAGAGCTTGCCAGAGCGCCCTTCCACACCCATTTGATAGGATATCCTTTCGGATGGGATTTCTTATACAGTATAGTCAGCACGATGAACATATATGCAAACAGCAGCCAATACGGCAGAATTTCAAAAAGATGCAGGTTTATTCTGATATACTTATGAACAAAATCAATGATAATGCCGCTGAACATGGCTATCATAAGGAAAAGATATGTGCCGAAAAGGAAAATCGTCGAGCTTGTTATTCCCCAGAGATAGAATCTCAGCCCTTTGATGCGCTTTACGCCGTTTATGTCCTCAAGTGTCACGACAATAAGGCGGAAGGCGGCTGACAGACCTGTCATAAACATGATGCCGCCTGCAATAAGCAGGGCGTTTGACTGGTTTGAATAGACATAGTCCATATAGCCTTCCATGATTTCAAATGCCGACGAAGGGATTATTCCCCCCAATGTCTGGGCGATTTTATTGAAATCAATGTCAAAAAGCCCCAGAATCCAGTTGAAGCATACAAGAAATGGGAAGAATGTCAGCATCAGATAATAGGAAAGGGCTGCCGACGAGCGCATTACTTTCTTATGCATATATGTGGTTACGAAGTCTATAAATATAACCTTTGCTTTTTTTAGCATATAAACACCCCATTTTTGTCGGTTATAATATTATATTTTACCATATTACGAAAACTTTTCCAAGTGTATTTGCAATTAAACATTAAATTTACAATTATATGCCTGTGAATTCTTGACATTTTGCCCATTTTGAGGCATAATATTCATTATAACATTCCTATGTAGAATTGACATAAAGGAGCGCATTTATGACCGAGCTAAAGCTCTTTACTGACAGTACAAGTGACCTCACCCACGAAGAGTGCCGTGAGATGG
>SVKW01000086.1 GCA_015068285.1 Oscillospiraceae bacterium
GTAGACTTTACAGTTGAAGTTGAACGTTCACTCCGTGTTCTCGACGGCTCTGTAACAGTATTCTGTGCTAAGGGCGGTGTTGAACCACAGTCTGAAACAGTATGGCGTCAGGCTGACAAGTACCATGTTCCACGTATGGCTTATGTCAACAAGATGGACATCATGGGTGCTGACTTCTTCCGTGTCGTAAAGATGATGCACGACCGTTTGAAGTGTAATGCAGTTCCAATCCAGCTCCCAATCGGCGCTGAAGATACATTTAAGGGCATCATTGACCTCGTAGAAATGAAGTCCTATATCTATAACGACAACCTCGGTAAGGATATCACAGTAGGTGAAATCCCAGAAGATATGAAGGACCTTGCTGAAGAATATCGCAGCAATCTCCTCGAAGCTGTTTCCGAGTATGATGATGAAATCATGATGCTTTACCTCGAAGGTGAAGAAATTCCTGAAGACATGATCAAGACAGCTATCCGTAAGGCAACACTCGATGTTAAGATGATCCCAGTAGTCTGCGGTACATCTTACAGAAACAAGGGCGTTCAGAAGCTCCTTGACGCAGTTATCGAGTATATGCCATCCCCACTCGACAAGAAGGATATCGCAGGTATCGACCCAGATACAGGCGACGCAGATTCTCGTCCATCCGACGATAATGCTCCTTTCTCTGCTCTCGCATTTAAGATCATGACAGACCCATTCGTTGGTAAGCTCTGCTTCTTCCGTGTGTACTCCGGTACAATCAACGCTGGTTCCCATGTTCTTAACTCCACAAAGAAGAACCGCGAACGTCTCGGCCGTATTCTCCAGATGCACGCTAACCACCGTGAAGATATCGAAACAGTATACTCCGGTGACATCGCTGCAGCTGTAGGTCTCAAGAATACAACAACAGGTGACACACTCTGTGATGAAAAGGCTCCTATCATTCTCGAGTCCATGGAATTCCCAGAACCAGTTATCCGTGTTGCTATCGAGCCAAAGACAAAGGCTGGTCAGGAAAAGATGGGTATTGCTTTGGCAAAGCTCGCTGAAGAAGACCCAACATTCAGAACTTACACAGACGAAGAAACAGGTCAGACAATCATCGCAGGTATGGGCGAACTCCACCTCGAAATCATTGTAGACCGTCTCCTCCGTGAGTTCAAGGTTGAAGCTAACGTTGGTGCTCCACAGGTTGCTTATAAGGAAACAATCCGCAAGAGCGCTGACTCCGATACTAAGTACGCTCGTCAGTCCGGTGGTAAGGGCCAGTACGGTCACTGTAAGATCACTGTTGAACCAAACGAAAGCGGCAAGGGTTACGAATTCATCAACAAGATCGTTGGTGGTGCTATTCCAAAGGAATACATCGAACCAATCAACCAGGGTATCCAGGGCGCTATGCAGTCCGGTGTTCTCGCTGGTTACAATGTTGTTGACATCAAGGTAACACTTTACGATGGTTCCTATCATGAAGTCGACTCCTCTGAAATGGCATTTAAGATTGCTGGTTCTATGGCTCTCAAGGATGCTCTCAAGAAGGCAGATCCAGTTATTATGGAACCTATCATGCGCGTTAACGTTATCGTTCCGGAAGAATACATGGGCGACGTTATCGGTGACCTCAACTCCCGCCGTGGTCAGATCCAGGGTATGGAAGCAGTTGCTGGTGCACAGCAGATCCTTGCATTCGTTCCACTCTCCGAAATGTTCGGTTACGCAACAGATATGCGTTCCAGAACACAGGGCCGTGGTCAGTATACAATGGAACCATCCCATTATACAGAGCTTCCTAAGAACATTCAGACAAAGCTCATCGAAGGCAAGTAATTTTTTTGAAAAATCTTCTTAATTTCTATTGATTTTTTCATAGAAATACAATATAATAGGATTATTGACATCCAACAATAATTATTATTGATTTTTATCAGGAGGAAACCTCAAATGGCAAAGGCAAAATTTGAAAGAAGCAAGCCACACGTAAATATCGGTACAATCGGTCACGTTGACCATGGTAAGACATCCCTTACAGCTGCTATCACAAAGTACCTCTCCCTCACAGGTGGCGCTCAGTACACAGACTACGCTAACATCGACAAGGCTCCAGAAGAAAGAGAACGTGGTATCACAATCAACACATCCCACGTTGAATACGAAACAGCAGAACGTCACTACGCACACGTTGACTGCCCAGGCCACGCTGACTACATCAAGAACATGATCACAGGTGCTGCTCAGATGGACGGTGCTATCCTCGTTATCGCTGCAACAGACGGCCCAATGGCTCAGACACGTGAACACATCCTTCTTGCTCGTCAGGTTGGTGTTCCAGCTATCGTTGTATTCCTTAACAAGTGCGACATGGTTGACGACGAAGAACTCCTCGAACTCGTAGAAATGGAAGTACGTGAACTTCTCTCCACATACGAATTCCCAGGCGATGACATCCCAGTTATCAAGGGTTCCGCTCTCATGGCTATCGAAGCTTCCAACGACCCAGCAGATCCAGCATACGCTCCTATCAAGGAACTCATGGACAACGTTGACAGCTACATCCCAACACCAGACCGTAAGGCTGATCTCCCATTCATCATGCCAGTTGAAGACGTATTCACAATCACAGGTCGTGGTACAGTTGCTACAGGCCGTGTAGAACGTGGTCAGCTCAAGACAGGTGAAGAAGTTGAAATCGTTGGTCTCGCAGACGAATCCCGTAAGACAGTTGTTACAGGTATCGAAATGTTCCGTAAGATCCTCGACTACGCTGAAGCTGGTGACAACATCGGTGCTCTTCTCCGTGGTGTTCAGAAGTCCGAAATCGAACGTGGTCAGGTTCTCGCAAAGCCAGGCTCCATCAAGCCACACACAAAGTTCAAGGGCCAGGTTTACGTTCTTTCCAAGGATGAAGGCGGCCGTCATACACCATTCTTCAACAACTACCGTCCACAGTTCTACTTCAGAACAACAGACGTAACAGGTGTTATCACACTTCCAGAAGGCACAGAAATGTGCATGCCTGGTGATAACGTTGACATGAACGTTGAACTCATCACACCTATCGCTATCGAAAACGGTCTCCGTTTCGCTATCCGTGAAGGTGGCCGTACAGTTGGTTCCGGCGTTGTTATCGGTATCGAAGAATAATTCCGGTTTGCTTAACTAAATAAAGCCAATCATTCAAGGACCATCCGCAAGGATGGTCCTTTTTTGTGCTTAAAAAGCATTTCGACACTTCAAATGAGGCAGCCCTCGTTTGAGTTTACATCGGATTGTGAAGGATCTTTCCTCATGTAGGGGAGGGGCTTGCCCCTCCCGAGGTGGGTCTCTTATAGTTTGAAATTATGTAGGGGAGGGTCTCTGTGCCCTCCCGCAGAAAAAGTCATAAGTAAAAGTGAATAGTGAATAAATGCGGTGTGACTTCGCCACGGATTGAATAAGCGGTGCGTCGAGGGCGCCATTCCCTACATATAACTCAATTATTCTTCACAAGTAATAGGGGCATCGTGTGACATCTCGTCTTGGGTGAATATCGGAATGACATGGTTATTTTGTAGGGGCGGGTTTCCATGCCCGCCCGCTTAATAAATCCATTGCGAAGCAACACCGTTTAAATTACAGGGCACAGCATTCCCAATATACCATATCAGAGTCTCGCTCCACATTTTTCACAAAAACACTCATTGTCTATTGCAATTTTTACTGCAATTTGTTAAACTAAAGCTATAATGATTTTACTTACAGGAGGAAATTATGAAAGAGCTTACTTATAAGTACAGATTGCTTGACAAGGACTGCGCAATGTTCTATGACGAACTCCGCGGCGGCAGAGCATTTGAAAAGGTGGTTTTCGTGCCAAATGCAGAAAATAAGGCACGTATGTATAAAACTCTCGATGCACTCATGTTCAGAAATGAGCTTTTGAAGGCTCCCGATGAGGTGTTTGCCATTATGAAGGAGCAGATCTCAAACTTCCTTCAGGCACAGAAGCTCAGCTTAAAAGGCTATTTTGACCGTCCGATGAAGACTGTCAATAATTTTACATACGCATACCAGACTTACGGCAGAAAGGACTGCCGCGACGATGATACACGCGCTGACATTCTCATTGCAAAGTTCAATATGGCTGAGGAAGTTTGGGCAGGCGTGCGTGAATGGCTCACGGATGTTTCGTCCCTCTATCTCCAGGAATGCATCTTCACAATCGGCACTATGGACAGAACACTCAGATTTGAGCTTACTGAAATGGACAAGGTTTTCCCAAATCTCGGCGCTGAAAAGAAGCAGACCCTTATAGATTCCATCAATGCTCTTTTAAAGAGCGCAGAAGGCTGGAAGGCAGAAGCTAACGAGATTCTCACAAAGAAGGGCGTTGTCGCAAAGAACGAAACAACCGAAGAAGATACGATCAAGTTTGACGAAAGCTATTACCGCGACCTTCTCCACAACGAGCTTGGCGTAAATCTTGACACTCTCATTGAATGGCATGAGCAGGAAGTTGAAAAGACAAGAGCAGAAGTCTTTGAAATCGTCAATAAGCTTGACATTCCTGACGAAAAGCCTACAACAATGGCAGGCGTAAATGACCTCCTCAACAAGTATGCAGGCTCCTTTGAAAATCCTGAAATTCTTATGAAGAAGGCACAGGAATATCTGGACAGAGCGGCTGAAAATGCACGCAAGATCGTTCCGCTTCCTGAGGAAACATGCCAGCTTAAGGGCATTCCTGAGCAGATCAAGTACTCATATCCATGGGGCGGCTACGGCGGAGGCTGTCCGATAAGACGTCCTCTCATCGGTGAATATTATGTAAACGACTTTAACTATACAGCGGTTACAGACGGCTGGATCAAGATGATGGCTATCCATGAAAGCTATCCTGGTCACCATGTCCAGTTTATCCGCGCAACTGTCGATACGCTCCCTGAAGTTATCAAGATAGGCGCACGCAGCATTCCTATCACAGAAGGCACAGCCCACCGCTCCGAGCGTGTATTTGAATATGTCTTCAAGGAAGACCAGTTCTATCCATTGTTCGTTGCATACAGAAGACACCATACTTCTGTCCGTATCAAGGCTGAAATGTATCTCCGCTACTTCGGCAGACCTATCAAGGACGCAGTTGACCTTTATGTCAACGAGCTGGGCTTTGACAGAGCAACAGCACGCGGTCAGGTCAGCGCGCAGGAAAGCATGCAGGGCTACTTCAACTGCTATTACTATGGTATGAAGCGCATTGAAGAACTTGAAAAGAAGTTCGGCTTCGATCAGGACGAATATACAAGATACCTCTTTGACGCAGGCCGCGTCAGCCTTGAGCTGTTTGAACGCTTCCTCGCTCTTTCTCCTGAGGATAAGCACCGTTATACACACGATTTCGCAAGTATCATCCAGTTTGGCGAGGAAATTTAAGCAAAGAAGCTGTCGTATAAAAAGCTTAAAAGGCTTGAAACGTGCATTGTCATAGTGGGTTTATTTATGATGCTGACAGGCGGATTTTATAAGGGATATTCCGTATTTTTCATGGGAGTAATTCTTATATCATCTACTGTCGGTCTTGAAATAATGCACTATGAGTATATGTTCTGTCCTCATTGCGGAAGATATTTGTATAAAAATTATGGCGACTATTGCCAGAAATGCGGTCATCTCATTGAATGGAAAAATGAATAAACAAAAGGCACTCCCAAGTAACCACTGATTAAATCAGTGGTTACTCAATGGGTGCCTTTTTCTGTGCCTTTATTGTAAAATCCCATATTGCTTGAATAAATATGCAGTTTATGATATAATTAAAAAGTAATATACATAAAAGGACATAAACTATGAAATATTTTTTCATCAACGAGCACGCCATTGAGGCTATGGGGCTTGATATCGGCTTTGAAGTCTGGTCGTTGGGGCATATCCTGTGGCTTGTTTTTATAATCGCCGCAGGCATAGCCATCAGCTCATGGTACAAAATACAAAGCGCCGAGAGACGCAGGACTGTAAGGCGAATTTTTGCCCTCTATATGGCGATAACCGAAACTTTGCGTGACCTGATTATCGCATTCACAGGCTACTTCACAATGGAATACATGCCGTTTCACCTTTGCGGTCTGGCGCTCTTTTATATCGCCGCCGATGCTTTTATCGAAAGACAGAAGCTGACAAAGCAGATGATAGCCTTTGCGTTTATGCCGGGTGCTGTTGCCGCCCTGATATTCTGCAACTGGACAATCTATCCGTTTTTCAATTTTATGAACATCCATTCTTTTGCATTCCACGCCTATATAATCTGGTATTTCCTTATGATTTACAGGGCAGGGGAGGTGCGCACCGATTACAAAGAGGTGTGGAAAACTATCGGAGCAATTATCGTACTTGTGCCGCCTATGTTTTATTTCAACAAAATATGGGGTACCAACTTTATGTTTCTCAACGAAGCCTCGGCAGGCTCGCCCCTTGTGCCGCTGTGGGATATTTTCGGTACACGCTTCGGACATTTGGGATACATAATTTCGGTTATCTGCTTTGTAATAATCGTCCTCCACGGGGTCTACGGAGTTTATAAGCTGATAGAAAGAAGAAAATAAGTAATATTGCAGGGGACGACGCCCTCCCGAAAATAATGTAACAGGTAATAGTGAAAAGTGAAGAAGTATGGTGTCTCCGACGGATTTAGTATGGCGGGCTTCGCCCTTGCGGAATGTCGAAGGCGCCATTCCCTACAAAAAGTTAAATAGCCTCACCTGTGTAATGGGAGGGATCGAGAAAACATAAAAATGGAAGCTCTTACTAATCCTGAAAGCATAGCTCTGTAGGGACGGGTTTCCACGCCCGCCCGTATTATCAAATGCGCCGCAGGAACAATTCATCACAACACAAAAAGCCACCCATTTGGGTGGCTTTTAAACTTTAAGAAAGAACAATAATTTCTGTTCCTGCGCCCGCAGGCGCAAACCTATTAAATCCGCAAAAATCCAGGACATGTGCATGGATTTTTGCACCTCTATCGGGCAAGTGTATGCAAAGCATGCGCGCAGACCGATGTAAGCTCGAACAAAGCCTGCTTTGTTCGAAATATAATATCTTAATTTGCTGTGTTTTCTTTGAGAGTGAGCGGGAGAATGAGCTGCTGACCTTCACGGATGATAGTCACTTCAACAGTATCGCCGATAGCGCATTTGTCCTTTTCGTAGTTGAGCTGGGCAGAAGTTGAAACCTCAACGCCGTTGAATGCCGCAATTCTGTCGCCGGGGAGAATACCTGCAATGTCAGCGGCAGAGCCGTCCTGAACAGAAGCTACACGCAAGCCAGGCTGCATACCGAAGAACTGTGCATAGTAGGAGTCGATTTCCTCAACGGAAACACCGAGCATCGGGCGATTCTTTACATAGCCGTATTCAATGAAGTCGTTTGCAACGGAGAGAGCTGTGTCCATTGGAATTGCAAAGCCGATGCCTTCAACGCCGTCCTGAGAGATCTTGGAAGAAACAACGCCGACGATTTCGCCGCGGCAGTTGATGATAGGGCCGCCGGAATTACCAGGGTTTACAGCAGCGTCTGTCTGCATAACCTTCATGATATAGCCGCCGATTTCGATTTCACGGCTTGTTGCCGAGATGATACCCTGAGTTACAGTGCCTGCAAATGAGCCGAGCGGATTGCCGATTACAACGGCAGGTTCGCCGAAAACAAGCTCGTTAGGGTCGCCGAATTCGCCAGCCGCAAGACCTGTTGCTTCAATCTTGATAACAGCGATGTCAACCTTGCTGTCAGAGCCGACGATGGTTGCCTGATGCTCCGAGCCGTTGTTGAGCTTAACCGTGATTTTTGTGCCGCCGTCAACAACGTGAGCGTTTGTGATGATGTAGCCGTTTTCTGTCATTACAATGCCTGTACCTGTGCCTGCAGGGACTTCATAGCCGCCCTGCTGAACATAAGTTGTGATAGCAACGACAGAGTCGATATTCTTCTGGTAAATCTGAGGAACTGTAAGAGCATCTTCCTGCACAGTAGGGAGATATGTGACGGTGTTCTGTCCCGGCGCTGCGGAAGAAATTTCAGGACCTCTTTCTGTTTCGACCTGAGCGGAAGGAGCATCAGCAGCGTAATTATATACAAGAATTGAGCCGACCGAAACGACACAGGCAAAAACGAGAAGCAAGGCGAGAATGCCGATAAACTTTCCTGCGCCGCCCTTCTTCTTTTTCTTGTTCTTGAGAGCCTCCGCATAAAATGGGTCCAGTTCGTCAAAACTGAATTGATATTCGTTGTCAGTATTATTCATAAAAAAGCCTCCTTTGAAGTTTCTGGGTATATTATCTATTTTATTTATGAAAGTCGTGGGGCAGAGATGTAAATAAATTGTTAACAAATAAACCTTATACATTATATATTAGAAAGGGGAAAAATGCAAGGGAAAAATAGCAAAAATCCCCTTGACAAACAAAAAAAGTTTTGATATATTAAAATCAATAAAAGGGAGTAGTTGAAAAGCAACGCTCAACATTCGGCGTAACTGCCTGGGCTTTGCACCTTTATGGTTTACAAGACTTTTATCAAAGATTTTCTTTGGTAAAGGTCTTTTTTATTTATATCGCATTTTTCGGCAGACGGGCTGCGGGTGGAATGTCAGCCCCA
>SVKW01000087.1 GCA_015068285.1 Oscillospiraceae bacterium
CATATCTTATGTTCAATCTCTTCACACCACCTTGCTTCGCTGCTCTCGGTGCTATGAACTCCGAAATCAAAGATAAGAAGTGGTTCTGGGGTGGCGTAGGTCTCCAGTTCGCAACAGGCTATGTTGTTGCATTCCTTGTATACCAGATCGGTACACTCATCACAGCTGGTACACTCGGTCAGGGCTTCCTCCCAGGTCTCATCGTAACAGCAGCTATCGTAGCATTCATCATCAGCCTCATCAAGAAGGCAGACAAGAAGCTCGATGCACAGTATGCACTTAAGAAGTAATTTATCTCTTACATAATAAAGGAGAAATCGGTATGACAGATATTATTCTGATAGCCATAGTTGCACTTATCGTCGGACTGGCAATCGGATATATTGCAAAGGAAAAGAAAAAGGGCACAGCTTGTGTAGGTTGTCCTATGGCAGGCGAATGTGCTAAAAGGAGAGAGGCAGCCAAAGCTGCAGAAAAAGTTAATTCCTGCAAAGGCTCCTGCTCCGGATGCTCCGGTTGTTCCGGTTCCTGCAGTCCTGCCGGTAAGTAAGTGAAAAAAAAAGCGGTGTTTCAAATGAAGCACCGCTTTTTTTATATCTATCTGGAACTTTTTATCATTTTTGCCGTCTATATAAATAGAAGCATGATTTGATAAGGAGGCAACTAGAATGAGAAAATACATAGCATTGATATCAGTGTTGATTTGTATATTCAGTCTGGCAGGATGCACTGAACTAAATCAGCAGGATCTCTCGTTTCTGAATTATGAAAATCTGGCGGCTGTCACAGAGGAATATGATACACTTTCTGTTTTTAAGTCAGATGAAGAGAAAACTGAATATACCATAAAAGGGGAGCAGCTTGCAAAGTTTTTAGATACGGCAGACTGGAAAGCGCAGAATAAGTTTATTCCCAAAGTTCGGCATAATACCGAACATAACAGCAAAGCATTTGTACAAATTATAATTGATAATATATACCTTAAAATATTTGATACCGATACTGCAAATGTCTATGATGAGTCAGTTGGGAAAGAAATATATTATCAGATGAGTGATGGAGATTACGGAAGATTTATTGATATGATAGATTGAGTTGAAACAAAAAAATAAAGGATACTCAAACGAGTATCCTTTAAAACTTTCAGTTGGATTAACGATCATGAAGAACCTGAGAAATAGTTGGTCTGTGGTATGGTGGGATAATGTAGTTGATGGAGAAAGCTGCAAGTTCACCGATGATAGTGTCGATAACACGGTTGATAGCGTAAGGCACGTATGTATCAGCAGGTGTGTTCAGCATAAGAATGAAGAACATAACAGAACCGGACTGAATAGCGCCTGCAGCGTTGAAAATCTGAGCAACTACGATGAGACCGATAACGCCGAAGAAAATGATGACTGTCTTTCCGACAGGATCGGAGAAACGCATAGCTGCAACATAGCAAAGTGTGCCGAGAATAGCGCCGAGGATAGTACCTGTGGATCGGTTACCTACTGTATTGTGGGAGGTTGCAGTATAGTTGTCCATTCCGAAAACTGCACCGATACAAGCAAATGTTGGGTTTCTTCCGATAAGGAAGTATACGATAGCCACAAGGCTTGTGGCAATAGCTGTCTTAATGACACGCATACCGACTGTTGGTTTTTTTAACATAATAACACTCCTGACTATGTAAATATTACATACATATATTATCGCATACTTTGACGAAATTTTCAAGCAATTTTCGCATAAAATTTAGTTGATTTTATATGTCTGTAATGATATAATATTAAATATAGTATAATCATCTGTTTTAGTGCAAGCGAGGTATATTATGTTTGACCTTCTGATAAAAAACGGAACAATTATCACTGTGGATGAAAAGCACAATATCTATAAGAATGGCTTTATTGCTGTAAAGGATGATAAGATTGCCCTTATCGGCGATATGGAGTCGCTTGATGAAAATATTACAGCGGAAAAAGTTATTGATGCCAATGGTAATGCCGTCCTTCCGGGGCTTATCGATACCCACGGTCACGGCGGACACTGCCTGACAAAAACATTGGGCGAGCATCTGGGCGACGGTTGGGAGCCTATGGCAGAAGGCATCTACCATAAGTTTTCCGATAACGAATTCTGGAGAGCAGAAGGCGCCCTTGCAGCGGCAGAAAGAATTAAATTCGGCGTTACAACAGGCGTTTCAATGATAGGCAATACTGTCAGAGTGGGCGACCTTGATGTGGTGCAGAGCCATATCGAAGGCACACTTGAAACCGGCATCCGCCATGTGACAGGCGCGGGCTGTCCTAATCCTGTATGGAATAAG
This sequence comes from Oscillospiraceae bacterium, assembly GCA_015068285.1. GTDB lineage: Bacteria > Bacillota > Clostridia > Oscillospirales > Butyricicoccaceae > SIG471. The sequence goes on from SVKW01000087.1 coordinate 2,315, forward strand.
CCGGCAAGGAAATGGCATTCGTTAAACGAATATACAGCTTATGAAGTCACACCGGAAACAGCATTTGAATTTACACCGAAGGCGCTCAAAGCCTTCAAGGGAAAGTATGACCGATGCGATTTCATCGTTATGCCGTCAAGAATGGGCAGAAACAGGGATAATCCTGACGAGCTCAACATCAGGCAGAATAAGTTTATGTATCAGCTTTCCAAGGAGTTTGATACAGTTATCCATTCCCATTCATATGCAGGCGATATGCTTTTTATGATGGAAACCTCTCCTGAGGTATTCGGCGCAAAGATGTTTTTGGCTCATTCTACAGGTATGTCTGAAAAGGAATGGGAAATTATGGCAAAGCATGATGTTTCGGTTTGTCATGGTCCTTCCACAAATGCCAATGTCAGCGTAAGATGTCCGGCGGTTGAAATGCTTGAAAACGGCGTAAATGTCGTAGTCGCAACAGACGGCACAGCGCCTGACAGAAGCTTTGACCTTCTCAAGGATATCAAGCTTTTCAGCTTCTTACATAAGGGCTTTTTCCACAATTCCAATATGCTTCATGCAGGTCTTGTCCTCGAAATGGTTACAATAAGAGCGGCAAAGGCTATGGGCAAGGAAAAGGAAATCGGCTCGCTGGAAGTGGGGAAGAAGGCAGATATTATAATTATCGACTGCCACCAGCCGCACCTTGCTCCGTGGGGAGTTATGCCTGTCCAGCGTATCGTAAATCACGCAACAGGCGCAGATGTCAGCCATACTATCGTTGACGGTAAGGTCGTCATGGAAAACAGAAAGCTGACAATGGCTGATGAAAATAAGATTATTTCCGATGCAGAAAAGGCATTTGATTTAATGTGTAAACGCAGCGGAGTCCTCGATTACGCTGTTGAAAATAATAAATTATGGCAAGTAAAATAAATTATTAAAGGAGTGCATTATCATGTTCAAGGATTTAATGGACACAATTGGTTTTGTAACTAACTATGACAAGGAAGTCGGCGAAGCTATGAATCTCGAATTCAAGCGTCAGCAGAGAAATATCGAGCTTATCGCTTCCGAAAACATCGTTTCCCCGGCTGTTATGGCAGCTATGGGCAGCGTTCTTACAAATAAGTACGCTGAAGGTTATCCTGCAAAGAGATACTACGGCGGCTGCGAATTCGTTGACATCGTTGAAAATATCGCTATCGAAAGAGCAAAGAAGATTTTTGGCGCAGATCACGCAAATGTTCAGCCACACTCCGGTGCTCAGGCTAACATGGCTGTATACTTCGCACTTATTCAGCCAGGCGACACAGTTCTCGGTATGAACCTTGCTCATGGCGGTCACCTTACACACGGTTCTCCGGTTAACATGAGCGGTAAGCTCTATAACTTCGTACCATACGGTGTAAATGATGACGGCTTCATTGATTACGAAGAACTCCGCAGAATCGCTATCGAAAGCCAGCCAAAGCTCATCGTTGCAGGCGCATCTGCATACCCAAGAAAGATCGACTTTGAAAAGATCGGCGCTATCGCAAAGGAAGTCGGCGCATACTTTATGGTTGATATGGCTCACATCGCAGGTCTTGTTGCAACAGGCGCACACATGTCTCCTGTTCCTTATGCAGACGTTGTTACAACAACAACTCATAAGACACTCCGCGGTCCACGTGGCGGTATGATCCTCTGCAAGAAGGAACTTGCAAAGGCTATCGATAAGGCTGTATTCCCAGGCTCCCAGGGCGGTCCTCTCGAACACGTTATCGCAGCTAAGGCAGTTTGCTTCGGCGAAGCTCTTTCCGATGATTTCAAGAAGTACATCGACCAGGTTGTAAAGAATTGTGCTGCTCTCGCAGATGCACTTATGGAAAAGGGCTTCAAGCTCGTTTCCAACGGCACAGATAACCACCTCATGCTCCTCGACCTCAGAAACTTTGAAATCACAGGTAAGGAACTTGAAAAGCGTCTTGACGAAGTTTATATCACAGTTAACAAGAACTCCATTCCTAACGACCCACAGGGCCCATTCACAACAAGCGGTATCAGAATCGGTACAGCAGCTGTAACAAGCCGCGGTTTTGTTGAAGAAGATATGAAGATCATTGCTGACTGCATCTACAGAACAGTAACAGACTTCGAAAATGCAGACTCCATCCGCGCTGACGTTGAAAAGCTCTGCGCAAAGTACCCACTCTACGCATAATAAAACCAATATAAATAAAAAGCACTCCATACGGGGTGCTTTTTATTTTGCCTTTTTGTAATGTAGGTGACGGCGACCTCGGCGTCCCGCTGGAAAAACAAAAACAGACACCATTTACAAGCGTCTGTTTTATAAAATAAATTACTTTGTGAGATACTTTTCTCTAAGCTCAGCAGCCTTCTGTGTGTAAACTTCAACCTGCTTCTGCTGGAGAAGGTTAGCCTTGATAGAGCCTTCAACTTCAGCAAAGTCTGCAACAGCAGCTTCGTTCTTCTTTTCAACCTTGATGAGGTGGAAGCCGAACTGTGTCTTTACAGGGCCTACAACCTTGCCGATTTCAGCTGTGAAAGCAGCTTCTTCGAATTCAGGAACCATCTGGCCCTTACTGAATTCGCCGAGATCGCCGCCCTGAGCACCGGATGGGCAAGTGGAGCTTTCCATAGCAGCAGCTTCAAATGTCTTTTCGCCGCTTGTGATAGCTGCGAGAAGAGCGTTAGCCTGTTCTTCTTCCTTAACGAGAATGTGCTTTGCGCTTACAGATTCACCCTTCTGGAAGAACTGCTGGTTTTCTTCGTAGAACTTCTTAGCTTCTTCGTCGGAGATTGTGAGATCGCCGAGAACCTTGTTCATAGCGAGCTGAGCAAGAATGTCCTTTCTTGCGGAAGCGATAAGCTTCTTGAACATTTCTGTTTCTTCGAGCTTTTCTTCTTCAGCCATCTTAGCATAGAGATGAACTGTGATAATCTGTTCCAAAGCCTGTTCTCTGAACTGTGGGTTGGATGCGAACATCTGCTGTTCCTTTGGGAGGTTGCCGATAAATGCGTCAACGTCTGCTTCTGTGATTGTGAGACCATCAACAGTAGCAAGGATCTTATTTTCTTCCATTTTTATAATTCCTTTATTTCTGAGTATTTATAGCAGGAAACACCCGCTTTTTAAATTATACCACACTTTGTACAAAAAAGCTATATAATTTTAATGAAATATTCCTATTTACCTCGCCGTAATATTGTTGTATAATATATTTACAGATATTTCTGTTTAAACGTGAAATCTATAATTAAAGGAGATACAAATCATGGGCAATGAAAAACTGACAGTCAAGTACGATTTCGTATGGGACGTTATCAATGACGCTCAGAAGGCTGAAGTAATGGCTATGGGCGAAGACTATAAGGCATTTATGGATGCAAGCAAGACAGAACGCACTTGCACAGATGAAATCGTCCGCAGAGCTAAGGAAGCCGGCTATGTTGACATCAACACAGTTACAAAGCTCGAGAAGGGCGACAAGGTTTACAGCACAAACCGCGGCAAGAATGTTGTTCTCGCAGTTATCGGTGAAGAACCAGTTGCAAACGGCGTAAATATCGTAGGCAGCCATATCGACTCCCCACGTCTTGACCTCAAGCAGAATCCACTTATCGAAAACGGCGGCATGGCAATGTTCAAGACACATTACTACGGCGGCGTAAGAAAGTATCAGTGGGTTGCTCTTCCTCTCGCACTTTATGGCGTAGTTATCATGGCTAACGGCGAAAAGGTTGAAATCGCTATCGGTGACGATGAAAACGATCCAATCTTCTATATCAGTGACCTTCTTCCACATCTCGCAGCAGACCAGAACAAGAAGACTCTTGCTGAAGGCGTTGCAGGTGAAGACCTCAACCCAATCTGCGGCACACTTCCTGTCGGCGACGAAAAGGATGCAAACCGCTTCAAGATGAGCGTTCTCAAGATGCTCAACGAAAAGTACGGCATCGTTGAAGAAGACTTCACATCTGCTGAACTTGAACTCGTTCCTGCAGGTAAGGCTCGCGACGTAGGTTTTGACCGCGGCTCCATCGCTGCTTACGGCCACGACGACAGAGTTTGTGCATATACATCTATGGCAGCTCTCTTTGCAGTAAAGGAATGCAAGAAGACAGCTATCGCTCTCATGGTTGATAAGGAAGAAGTCGGCTCCAACGGCAGCACAGGTATGCACTCCAAGTATTTTGCAAACCTCATCGGCACAATGATCGAACTTCAGAAGGGCTCCTGCTCCGGCTTTGATGTTGATAAGGCTCTCGCAAAGAGCGCCCTCCTTTCTTCCGACGTTGCTGCAGCTTATGACCCAAACCACCCGACAGTAGCAGAAGCTAACAATACATCTTACCTCGGCAAGGGCGTTACACTCATCAAGTACACAGGCAGAGGCGGTAAGGGCGGCTCCAATGACGCTAACGCAGAATTCATCGGCGAAGTTCGCAAGTGCTTCAAGGATGCTGGTGTTATCTGGCAGACAAGTGAACTCGGCAAGGTAGATCAGGGCGGCGGCGGAACAATCGCTTACATCCTCGCTAACGCAGATATGGACGTTATCGACGTAGGTGTTCCTGTCCTCTCCATGCACGCTCCATTTGAAGTAGTTTCCAAGGCTGACGTTTATATGACAGCAAAGGGCTACGAAGCATTCTACCTCAGATAAGAAATAATACATAGTAAAAACTCCGGTCATACGATCGGAGTTTTTTCATTTTTCTGCCTCCCATGTGCAAGGGGAGGTGGCTTGCAGTGCAAGACGGAGGGGTTGTAATTTTAACGAAGTACATTGTTATAAGTCTCTGTACGGATGCTCCATAATTTTCTTAAAACAAACACTTGTTCGATTGTGCGATGTGTGGTATAATATAGTTATCAAAGGAAAAGGAGGACTTATCGTGAAAAACAGAATATATCTCTGCATCGACCTCAAGTCCTTCTATGCCTCTGTCGAGTGCATCGAGCGCAGGCTTGACCCTATGACGACAAATCTCGTTGTTGCAGATGCATCACGCACACAGAAAACGATATGCCTTGCCGTTTCGCCTTCACTTAAAAAATACGGTATTCCCGGCAGAGCAAGGCTTTTTGAAGTCATCGAGCGTGTAAAACTTGTCAATGCAATGCGCCGTCAGTCGCTTAAAGACCGTAAATTCGACGGCGAATCCTATAACAGCATTGAGCTTGAAAACAACCCCGAAAAGGAGATAACCTATATCACAGCGCCGCCTCGTATGGCTCATTATATCGAGCACAGCACAAAGATTTATAATATTTATCTCAAATATGTCTCGCCTGATGACATTCATGTGTATTCCATCGACGAAGTTTTTATGGATATAACCAATTATCTGCCTGTTTCGGGCAAAACTCCTTATGAGTTTGCCCAGATGGTCATTCGTGATGTGCTGAAAACAACGGGAATCACAGCCGCCGCAGGCATAGGTACTAATATGTATCTTGCAAAGGTCGCAATGGATATCGTTGCCAAGCACATTCCGCCCGACAGGGACGGAGTACGCATAGCCGAGCTTGATGAGATGAGCTACCGCCGTCAGCTTTGGGACCATAAACCCCTTACAGACTTCTGGCGGGTTGGCAGAGGCTACGCAAAAAAGCTGGAAGGCCATGGCCTTTACACCATGGGTGATATCGCCCGTTGCTCAGTTGGTAAGGCGACAGATTTCCATAATGAAGACCTGCTTTATAAATTGTTCGGCGTAAATGCCGAGCTGCTCATCGACCACGCCTGGGGATGGGAGCCTTGTACTATTGCAGATGTGAAAGCCTATAAGCCGGAAGATAAAAGCATCGGCTCGGGGCAGGTTTTGCATTGCCCTTATGAGAGCGATAAGGCTCGCCTTGTCGTCCGTGAAATGGCAGATTTGCTTGCCCTCGATCTGGTGGACAAATCTCTCGTCACCGACCAGCTTGTGCTGACAGTCGGCTATGATATTGATAATTTATCAGGCGAGCGCGCAAAAAAATACAAGGGTGATATAACAATCGACCACTATGGCAGAAAAATCCCCAAGCACGCCCACGGCACAATAAATCTTCCGCGCCAGACATCTTCAGCCAGACTGATAACTGATGCAGTTATCGAACTTTATGACCGAATCGTAAATCCTGCGCTTCTCATCCGCAGGCTGAATATTTCGGTCAATCATGTGGTGTCTGAAGATATGGCAAAGAAAAATGAGATACCTATGCAGTTCAATCTCTTTGACGATATTTCCCGCCAGCAGAAGCAAAGGGAAGCGGAGGATATCGAG
>SVKW01000088.1 GCA_015068285.1 Oscillospiraceae bacterium
TTCCTGCCATCAAGGGAGTTTTTGTTTTATAACATTGAAAAATTCTCGAGAGAATTTGAGCAGAAAAAGATAAATGCGCTCTGGAATATTGCCAATGGTACGAGCAGAATGATTGTTACAACGGCTGAAGCACTTATGGCAAGAACAATTCCGCTTGATTCAATTATGGAAAATGCTTTTGAAATATGCGAAGGCAAGGAATATTCCATAAACGAAATCGTGTTAAAGCTTGTTAAAATGGGATATAAACGGTATTCTGCTATTGAGGGTGTAGGGCAATATGCTCAGCGCGGTGATATCCTCGATATTTTCCCGATTAACAGCAAGGATCCTGTGCGTATAGAGTTTTTCGGTGATGAAACAGATTCTATAAATTATTTCGATATTTCGTCGCAGCGAAGGATACAAAAAATTGATAAGATAACGCTTCTTCCTATACATGAAGTCGTTTATGATAACAGGGAACTTGCAGAAAAGATAAATACTATCATTTCTGATACAGATAACGAGAAACTTAAATCAAGGCTTATTGAAGATAAAGAACGCCTTGAAAATAATAGTGGCATCTCAGGCAGTGATATCTATATGGATCTTATCTATTGTAAGATTTCAACAGCCATAGATTATCTGCCAAAGGATATAGCTGTTATTGTAGACGACAGTATGGCTGTATCGGAAAATATCAAGGGATTTGAATATCGCATGAGAGATGGTATAGAAGACCATCTTAAAAATGGCAATCTTATCCCGGGTCATTGTGATTATTGTATTGACGAAACTGCGTTTGTTGAGTTTATAAAAAGCAAAAAGACAATCCTGCTCGATTCATTTCTTAATGGTTCAATGTTATCGCCTAAAGAAATATTGTCTGTTTCAGGCAAACAGCTTCCAGCCTATGGCGGAAGCTTTGATGTAGCTGCTTCGGATATTGAAAGCTATTCTGCCAGAGAATACATTACTTTTATTATGGCGGGCAGCGAAAAACGCGCTGCGAATATGAAGCGTATTCTTGAAGACAGAGGAATTATAGCTCAAAATATTATTGAAACGCCACAAGCGGGCGGAATATACCTCGTTCCGGAAAGTATCAGCTACGGATTTGAATATCCCTCTATCAAAGTAGCGGTCATAAGTGAAGGACAGATATCAGCGCCAAAAAGAAAGACAGCGTCTGCTGTCCCTAAAAGCAAGAAAAATCGCATTCAGTCATTTACTGACCTGAGTATTGGTGATATTGTTGTTCACGACCAGCACGGTATCGGCAGATTTGCGGCTATGGAAAAGATCGTACAGGATGGTATCGAACGCGATTATATGAAGATTGCCTTTGCAGGAACGGATGTTATTTATGTTCCTGCCACCTCTCTCGGCATGATTTCGAAATACATCGGTGTTGCGGAAGATGGCGTTGTCAAGCTTTCCAAATTAGGCGGCGTAAGCTGGGAAAAGGCAAAAGCTAAGGCTAAAAATTCGGCAAAAGACCTTGCACAATATCTTATCGGTCTTTACGCAAAACGTAAGGAAACGCAGGGATTTGCCTTTGAGCCTGACAGCGACTGGCAGAGCAATTTCGAGTCCCGTTTTGAATACGAAGAAACTCCTGACCAGCTCGTTGCTGCACGTGAAATCAAAAATGATATGGAAAGTCCATATCCAATGGATAGACTGCTTTGCGGTGATGTTGGTTTCGGCAAAACGGAAGTTGCATTCAGAGCAATTATGAAATGTATTCTTTCGGGCAAACAGGCGGCAATTCTTGTGCCGACTACAGTTCTTGCACGTCAGCATTTTCTTACTGCAAAAAGCAGATTTGCAGGTTATCCTATTGAAATAGACACACTCAGCCGTTTCAGAAAGCCAAAACAGCAGAAAGAGATTTGCGCTAAACTGAAAACAGGGGAAATAGATCTTGTTATCGGCACACACAGACTTTTGCAGAAGGATATAAAATTCAAGGATTTAGGTCTGCTCGTTGTTGACGAAGAACAGCGCTTTGGTGTCTCGCACAAAGAAAAAATAAAGGAAATGAGTATTGGTATAGATGTTTTGACATTGAGCGCAACTCCTATACCAAGAACTCTCAATATGGCACTTTCAGGAATTCGTGATATGTCTGTTCTCGAAGAAGCGCCGCGAGACCGTATGCCTGTGCAGACTTATGTTCTTGAATACAATGAAGAAATAATCTACGATGCCATTGCGAAGGAAGTCTCGCGTGGCGGTCAGGTTTATTATCTGCATAACAGGGTTGAAAGTATTGAGGGTGTTTGTCAGCGAATCAGAAAGAGATTCCCTGATATTTCTGTCGATACAGCTCACGGAAAGATGGATGAAGAACAACTTTCTGACATTATGAACAGACTTTATAATGGTGAAATACAAGTGCTTGTTTGTACAACTATTATTGAAACAGGTATAGATGTTCCTAATGTAAATACTATTATCATTGAAAATGCAGACCACATGGGGCTGTCGCAGCTTCATCAGATACGCGGACGTGTTGGAAGGTCACACAGACATGCTTATGCATATCTGACATATCGAAAAGGGAAGGTGCTTTCTGAAATTTCACAGAAACGCCTCAGTGCTATGCGAGAGTTTGCTGAGTTCGGCGCAGGTTTTAAAATTGCGATGCGAGATCTTGAAATCAGAGGTGCAGGTAATCTGTTGGGTGGAGAACAATCCGGTCATATGATGTCTGTCGGCTATGATATGTATCTCAAATTGCTTGAAGAAGCCGTAAACGAACTCTCAGATAACCCTAAGAGCGCTAAAATTGAAGCACATATTGATATTGTTTCTGATGCTATTTTGCCTGAAAGATATGTTTCAAGCGCCGAACAGCGCATTGACCTGTATAGGCGAATCGGCCAGGTGCAAAATATTGAGGAATATCAGGATATGCTTGATGAGCTCATTGACAGATTTGGTGAGCCTCCAAAACAGGCGGTCACACTTCTTTCGGTGGCATTGCTGAGAGCTAATGCCGCAGAAGTTGGTATATCGGAAATTGTTCAGAAAAAGGATAAACTTATTATTCATTTCGCTGTGTCTGATGTTGAAAAGGCTATAAAAATCGCAAGTCATGAAAGATTCAAACGAAGAATTATTTTCAATGCGACAGGGGCACCTTATGTAACAGTAAATATAGAGAAAAAGGAAACTCCGTTGAAAGTAGCAGAGGATTTTGTCAGAATATACAGAGAAATATAGGTGATAAAATGAAAAAAATACGTTTAATATTATTGTCATTATGCTTCCTTTTGTTAAGCGGTTGTGTTTCCAGTCCGGTTGTCGTTAACATCAATGGAGATAAAATTGATGGCAGTGAGTTTGCTTATTATCTTAACTATGAGCTTGCTTCTTATGAAAATGCCGAGGAGCTTACAAAGGATGAACTTGAGAAAATCAAGGAAACAGCATTGGAAACTGCAATTAACAACACCATTGTATTGCAAAAATGCGAAGAATTTGGTCTTGAGCTTACAGATGAGGAAGAAGATGAAATCAAGGCATTGCGTGATGAGTTTATTACAGATTTAGGCGGCAGCGCCAAGTATCTTGAATTTCTGCGTGAATCTGCCCTTAACGACAGAGTGTATAAGAAAACCCAGAAACAAGGATACTATCATTCAAAGCTGATGTCTTATCTTACTGAAAATACTGATCAGCCGGAAAGCATTGGATTTACTGATGAAACACTTCGCAAATTCTTTTCTGAAAACTATATTAAAATCAAGTATATTTGTATGAGTACTCTCACGGAAGATGGAGAAGTTCTCACAGATGAAGAATATGATGAGCAGCTTAACCTTGCAAGAATAGTCGCTGAAGGATCTAAGGAGCTGGGAAAAGACTTTGATCTTCTGATAGAAAAATACAACGACGACTACAGAATGAGAATATATCCGGAAGGATTTGTTTATTCTGAGCTTGAATTGGAAAACGAAGAAGTATTTTATCATGCTCTTGAGCTGGAAGAAAATGAAATAGCTGGCCCGTATGCATCATCAGATGGATTTTATATCATAAAGAGATATCCTGTAGATGCAGGTTATTTCGATAATCATCACGATGAAATCCTCAATGAAGCAACTGATATGAAATATGAAATGCTTCTTGAGTCATGGAAGGCAAATGCCGTAGTGAAAGTTTCTGATACATATAATTCAATCGATGCTTCAAATTACAAGACTTTTATAAAATAAAAAGAAAACCGATATCTTGATGATATCGGTTTTACTTATTTTTCTTCAAATTTTTTGAGGATTTTTTTCTGCTCTTTTGTGAGCACTATTTTTTCGTACATATCAGGGCGTTTTTCTTTTGTTATTGTCAAAGACTGATACATACGCCATTCTTCTATATTTTTGTGATGGCCGGAAAGCAGAACAGCAGGGACTGAAATACCATTCCATACTTCAGGACGAGTGTACTGAGGGTATTCAAGCAAACCGTTCCAATGGCTTTCATCTTCAAAACAAACTGTTTCGGAAAGAACACCGGGAATAAGACGGCAAACAGCATCTGAAACTGCCATGGCAGCGATTTCACCGCCTGTAAGCACAAAATCTCCGAGAGATATTTCTTCGTCAATACATTCATCAATAAAGCGCTGATCAATGCCCTCATAATGACCGCATACGATAATAAATCTGCCAAGTTCCGCAAGCTCACGAGCTTTTTCCTGGTTAAAAGTTTTACCGCGTGGAGACATGAGGATAGTGTGTACTTTTTCGCCGTTTTTTACATCATCAAGACAGCGGGCGAGAGGCTCACACTGCATAACCATACCTGCACCGCCACCATAAGGGGAGTCATCTACACGCTTTTGTTTACTTAAAGTGTAGTCGCGTATATTATGCGCAGTTATGGATACTGTTCCTGCGGCCTGAGCTCTGCCGATGATACTTCCGCCTAAAACAGCATCAATCTGCTCAGGGAAGAGTGTAAGAATATCAATTTTCATCAGGCAGCATACCTTCTATTGTTGAAACAGTAATAACCTTTGATTCAAAATCTATATTTTTGATAAATTCAGGTACATCCGGAATAAGAATGTCAACATTATTGCTGTTACAAACTACATATAGGCGAGTATGAGGAAGCTCGTCAACACGCATGAGTTTTCCTATAAGACCTGCAGAACGCTCATCAAATACATCAAAGTCGATAATATCAGAAATAAAGAACTGTCCTTTTCTGAGCTTTATTGAATCTTTATCAAAATACATGATTTTATTTTTTAAAGCCATAGCTTTATCAACAGTATCAATATTTTCCAAAACTGCAAGAATGAAGTTTTTATGAGAACGCTTGGAAATAATATTATATGGAAGGGAATCGATATAGACAGTTTTTATTTTTTTGAAAAATATCTCGTCATCACAGTAGTTTTCGATTTTTAATTCACCTTTGACCCCGTGAGTATTGAGGATTTTTCCTGCTTCTAATAATGTCATAAAAATCTCCTGAAATTACAAATAAAGGACCACTTTATAAAAGCGGCCCTTTTTTGATTAGTCTAAAATGTCGACCAGTACTCTCTGATTCTGGCGGCTACCGACAGCTTTTACAATTGTACGAATTTCTTTCGCAATTCTGCCCTGCTTGCCGATAACTCTGCCCATATCACCACTTGCAACACGAAGCTGCAAAGTGAGAGTGTCACCCTCGAGGACGCCTACAACGGACACCTCATCAGGATTATCCACTAAGCTTTTGGCTATGTAGGTCAAAAGCTCGGTCAAGTTTGTGTTAGCCATAGATTACAAAACACCTGCTTTTTTGAGCAAAGCGCGAACTGTATCTGTTGGCTGAGCGCCGTCCTTGATCCATGCTGTTGCACGTTCTGCATCGATCTTGAATTCGCTAGGATTTGTATTTGGGTTGTATGTGCCGAGAAGTTCGATGAAACGGCCGTCACGTGGGTAACGGGAGTCTGCTACAACGATACGATAAATTGGGTTCTTCTTTGCGCCCATTCTTCTAAGTCTGATTTTAACCATTTTAAAATTCCTCCGTAATGTTTATATGTTTTTTAAATTATTTTTTATTTAGAAAGGCAGTTTCAGGCCGCCAAATCCACGTTTTTTACCTTTTCCCTTACCAGAAAATTGTTTGATCATCTGCTGAGTCATATTGAACTGTTTGAGAAGGCGATTGATGTCTTCGATTTTAAGACCGCAGCCTGCTGCAATTCGTTTCTTGCGGGAGTAGTTGAGAATATCAGGGTTTTCTCTTTCCTTCGGTGTCATTGAAAGGATAATAGCTTCAATGTGAGCAATCTGCTTTTCATCGACCTTTGCATCACCAAGGGATTTACCCATATTGCCAGGGAGCATAGCGGCAATTTCTGCCATAGAGCCCATATTCTTCATCTGAGAAAGCTGATCATAAAAATCTGTCAATGTAAGCTTACCGCTCTGCATTTTCTTGACCTGTTCAAGAGCCTTCTTTTCATCAAAAGATGTCTGAGCTTTTTCGATGAGAGAGAGTACGTCGCCCATACCGAGAATACGGGAAGCCATTCTGTCAGGGTGGAAAGGTTCAATTGCATCGAGCTTTTCGCCAGTACCAATGAATTTGATTGGCTTGCCTGTAACCGATTTTACAGAAAGAGCAGCACCGCCTCTTGCGTCACCATCGAGCTTTGACATGAGAACAGAGTCAATACCGAGCGCTTCGTTGAAGGCGCTCGCTGCATTAACGGCGTCCTGACCTGTCATTGCATCGACGACGAGCATAATTTCATGTGGCTTGATTTCAGCTTTGATCTCCTTGAGCTCATTCATAAGCTGTTCGTCGATGTGAAGACGACCTGCTGTATCTATGATGAGAAGATCGTTGCCGTGAAGCTTAGCATGAGCATACGCGTTCTTTGCGATTTCTATTGGATTACCAAGTCCCTGTTCGAAAACAGGAATGCCGAGAGATTCACCGACGACCTTGAGCTGATTGATAGCAGCCGGACGATAAACGTCACAGGCGCAGAGCAGAGGGCGCTTGCTTTCTCTCTTTTTATAATAGCCGGCAAGCTTTGCAGCGTTTGTTGTTTTACCAGCACCCTGAAGACCTACAAACATAACAACAGTCGGTGGCTGAGAAGCCATATTGAGCTTAGCCTGGGAACCACCGAGAAGAGCAGTAAGTTCTTCATTTACGATTTTAATAACCTGCTGGGCAGGGGAAAGACTTTCGAGAATGTCTGCACCAACAGCCTTTTCATTGATTCGTGCAACAAAATCCTTAGCTACCTTGAAGTTAACATCGGCTTCAAGAAGAGCCATTCTTATCTCTCTTGTAGCTTCTTTGATGTCAGATTCTGTCAGACGAGTATGAGATTTAAGCTTTTTGAAAACAGAAGAAAGCTTATCTCCAAGACCTTCAAATGCCATATTGTTCTCCTATTTTTCCTGCTCGGAGAGCAGTTTGACCATATTGACGATAATATCTATATTTTTAGCGATAGTAGGATTTTTGACCTGAGTTGCGTTCACTCTTGCAATTTCACTGATAGCATCCTGGATACTGTCGAGAGAACCCTGAATATTGGAATATCTTTTTACAAGACCGAGCTTATCTTCTGTATCTCTGAGGAAATGCTCAGAACGCATGATGCCATCGCGAACACCCTGACGGGTTATGCCGATATTATCAGCGATTTCAGAGAGTGAGAGGTCTTCATTATAATAAAGATCAAAAAGATCCTTCTGTTTATCTGTAAGCAAATTACCGTAAAAATCATAGAGCATAGTCATATAATAAGTATCACTTTTCATACAACACCTCCTGTAAAGTAAATCACTTTACATAGTATACTTTATTAACAGCAAAATGTCAAGATAAATTTTGAAAAAAATTAAAATAATTTGCCCCAATTTCACTTAATAAGATATTGCGCAAAATAAATGCTTATGCTATAATTTAAGGTACAGTTTAAAAATTGAAAAGGAGCAAACAATGACACATTATATTACATTCCCGGGTTTGTTTGATGATATACTTACTGTGCCTACAGAAACATTTTTCGGGATCAAGATTTATGCTGTGATGATTATGGTAGGCTTTTTACTTGCAGCACTTTATGCAATGGCAAGAGCCAAGCAGTTTAATGCTGATGGAGATATAGTAGCAGATATTCTTATTTTTGCGCTTCCGGCAGCTATTATCGGTGCGAGAGCATACTATGTCATTCATAAATGGGATTATTATTCACAGCATACCGACGAAATAATCAAGGTTTGGAATGGCGGAATTGCCATTTACGGCGCAATTATTGCTGCGGCTCTTGTAATTGTGATTTATTCCAAAATCAAAAAAGTGGATATGCTTTCCTTGCTTGACCTCGGTGCTATCAGCCTTCTTATTGGTCAGAGTATAGGAAGATGGGGCAAT
>SVKW01000089.1 GCA_015068285.1 Oscillospiraceae bacterium
TGTATCGTCAGCAACATCGAAGAATGGAGCTTCGTGGCCGCCTGTGCCGATGGAGTGGCCTGTATGGTGACGCCAGTACTTCATAAGGCCGTTGTCCTTGAAGAAGTTCATCATAGCCTTGTCAACGTCAGAGCACTTCTTGCCAGGCTTGATTTCAGCATAAGCTGCCTTCTGAGCTGTGATAGCGTAATTATAGAACTTTTCCTGTTCCTTATTTGGTTCGCCTACGAACATAACTCTTTCAAGCTCGGAGTTATAGCCCTGAATGGATGCGCCTGCGCCTGTTACGAGAGTATCACCAGGCTTGAATGTGAGAGCAGCCATTGTAGCGTGTGGGAAGTAGGAGTTAGGACCGATCTGTCCGCGGTAGCCTGCGGATGCACCTCTGGAGTCATAGCCTGTTGGCTTGTAGCATGGGCCGAGTGTCTTGAGCATAATGCGTGTAGCTTCGGCAGAAGCGCGGGCCTGAACATCAGCTTCGTTTGCCCCCGGCTTTGTGTATTCCTGAAGAAGCATATGCGCAAGGTTGCCCCAGCGTGCAGATTCCTTCATGAGCATGATTTCATAAGGGGACTTGTAAATCTTCATTTCTGTAATCATACGAGGCATGAATGTCAGCTTCATATCAGGGAAGATTTCTGTGAGGGCAGGACCCTTATAGCCCTGAACAGCAGGAGCACCGTTACCGTCTGCGCCGAGTGTTGCATTTTCAAGACCGAGCTCCTTTACGATATCCTTGAGGAATTCCATAGGATGTCTTTCGCCCGGATATTCAGGATAGCAGTAAATCTTGCAGTTCTTTACATGAGCAGATGCGTGTTCAAGCTCAAGGCGTGGAACGAGGAGAGCACTTTCGCCCGCTGCGCGGTAGATATAAACCATTGGGCGTTCTGTCTGGATGAGAGACGAGCCTGTGAGATAGAAAATAGAGGAAGTATTGAAGAAAATCATGCCTTCAAGGCCCTTTTCTTCAAGAATCTTGTCCACCTTTTTTCTGCGCATGATAAACTCGCTTTCAGGTGTTTCTGTGATAGCGCCGAGAGTTACGTGAGAAAGATCGTACATAGTATTTCCTCCTGTATATTATTTTTTACTTTGTAAAAGTGATATATTTGCTTTGCAAATGTGATATGTTGCCGAGAGCCAACGTTAATGTGTGATAAATCACATTGGATAGGTCGGTGCGTCGAGGGTGCCGCACCCTACAAGAAAATCCCTTTGCCTCCCCTGTGCAAGGGGAGGTGGCGGCGTTAGCCGTCGGAGGGGTTGTCACCTATTTAATTGCCCAATATGCCGTAGGCACACCTTGTAAAATGGGGTTTCCAAAGGGGTGTCAACCCCATGTGGTCTGGTGATCAAACTGCCTGACCAGTTTGGGCATTTTGCTTCTTTTGGGCAAACACAAAGAAGTCGTCGAAGACGCTCCACGCCTTGCGCGTGGCGTGGGAGCTTGTGGTTTAATTAAAGCTTTACTCTGTAATGCGGCGAGAGTACCCAAGGGCACTAGCTTAGCGTCGCAGCCCCGCCCTACAGTACCACCTCATCCACCATCCTATGGATGGTCCCCCTTCCCCTCCAGGGGAAGGCTTCGGAGGATGGCTCAAAATTAACGCAAAAGGGCAAGCTTTATAGCCTGCCCTTTAATTATTTTATCAAATTACTTATCGAATTCTGCGTGGAGACGTTCAAGAGCCTTCTGAACCATGTGGCGTGGTGTGCCGATGTTCATTCTCATACGGCAGTTGCCGCCTTCCTTGCCGAACATAACGCCGGAGTTCATATCAACGCCAGCCTTGATGCACTTTTCAGCAACTTCTTCGTGTGTGAGACCGTAAGCGGAGAAGTCGAGGAACATAAGGAATGTAGCCTGTGGAACGAATGCCTTGATCTTTGTGTTCTTTGTGCAGTAGTCAACAACTGTTTCAGCGTTGCCCTTGATGTATGCGCACATTTCATCAACCCACTGAGCGCCCTTTGTGTAAGCAGCTTCTGTTGCAGCATAGCCAAAGAGGTCGAGACCGATGTGGTATGTCTTATAGAAGTTATTAACCTTATTGAAGAGTTCTTCGTCCTGGATTACATAGAAGGAAGACTTGATACCGGCGATATTGAATGTCTTGGATGGAGCAGCAGCGAGAACGCCGATCTTTCTTGCCTTTTCGTTGAGAGCAAGGAGAGGAATGTGCTTGTTACCAGGCATAATGATATCGGAGTGGATTTCGTCGGAGAAGATCTTTACATGGTACTTATCGCAGAGGTCAACGATCTTTTCCAGTTCTTCTCTTTCCCAGACACGGCCGCATGGGTTGTGTGGGGAGCAGAGGATGAGGAGTGTGAGCTTAGGATCCTTGAGCTTAGCTTCCATGTCTTCCCAGTCAATGCGGTAGATGAGGTTTTCATCCTGCTTCATTTCGCACATAACTGTTTCACGGCCACTGTCCTTGATGGATGCATAGAATGGGTGGTAGATAGGAGTATGGAGCATAACCTTATCACCAACGTTTGTGAGAGCCTGGAGAGCAAATGTTGTAGCAGCAACACAGCCTGGGATAGGAATGATCTGTTCCTTTGTGAATTCGAAATCATTTCTTGTCTTGTTCCAGTTGATGATAGCGTTATAGTAGCCGTCTGTAGCAACTGTATAGCCGTATGTAGGATGCTTTGCACGTTCTACGAGAACTTCCATGATTTCCGGAAGACATTCAAAGTCCATATCAGCGATACCCATTGGGATCATATCTGTTGTGCCGAACTTCTTTTCGAGCATATCCCACTTAACGCAGTTTGTGCCAAAACGGTTGAGAAGATTGTCAAAATTATACATAGTTTTACTCCTTATTAATAATTTTATTTAAGAATATTGTATAACTTCTCACGCAAAAAGTCAATGGGGAGATTATGGATTTTTTGAATAAAGGGCAAGGGGAGCTATACGAAAATGGGTACATTACGACAGACAGGCAAGGCATTTTTATTTTGTAGGGTGCAGCGCCCACGATGCACCGTCTGCTTGTTTACAGAGTAAAGATTTAATCAAATCACAAACGCCCCTGCCACGCGCAAGGCGTGGAGCGTCTTCGACGACTTCTTTATGCGATTTACCCCACAAAACAGGTTTTGTGGGGACCCCCAAGTGATTAAATAGGGCACGCGGACACTCGTCCGCGGAGAAGCAAAATGCCCAAACGAAAACGGGGTCCCCGGGCGACCTGTCGTCTGGGGTGAAAATACACGCAGTTTGATCACGGGACCAGAGGGCACTCTGGACTCCCATAGGAGCGCCGAGTGCGCGACCGGTGGCGAGTGCCACCGCACCCTATTTAATCTTGTGGGTTCCCTGACGAGCCTGCTCGTTAGGGTAAATTGGTTCGTTCCTCACAAATGGACAGGTTGGGGTGGGTTACATTTCTAAAAAAACTTAAATTAAACCGTAAGATTTCCGATTTTTCTTGTAGGGAATGGCGCCCTCGACATTCCGCATTATTAAATGTGACGAAGTCACACCATAATGTTCCGCAGGAACAATTCATGCACCGCAGGAGCAATTCATGACAACGTCAATTCATGGCGCAAGCCAATTCATTCCAAAGCTTGCTTTGACACAGGCGAAATGTTTTTACGAAGCCTTTCGCTTATTTATTTCGCAGGAATATTCTATTATATATTCACAGCGAAACTGACAGAAGCGGCAGAGCCTTATATCACAGGGAAAGGAGTGGTTTTATAGCGAAAAACGAAATCATCTATTATATCGGCGTCATTGCCTACGGCATTCTCGGCTTTTTCGTCAAGCGTCTAATCGCAGATTTTGACCGTCTCAAGGGCGAAGTCAACGATTTGCGCGACCATCTTGAACAGGAAAACGCCAATATCCGCGATAACTATCTTAAATATGAGGAGTTTGTCCGATTTCAGACGTCCATTGATATGAAGCTGACCAAAATCTACGAAATTCTGGTGGGACGATGAAGGACAAAGCCTTAACCGACACGCAGCTTTTCGGCTCTGTCTATCTTCCACATTATTTTTCGCTGAAAGCCCCTTCTTTCCACAGGGAACTGAGTAAATTATGGCATAAGAACATTATGAAAACCGATGATGTGACCAGATCCCTCACCATGAAGGGCAGCCGCCTTGTCATTGCCGCCCCTCGCGGTCACGCAAAAAGTACGGTTATGAGCCTGCAGAACGTGCTTCACGCCGCCCTTTACGGCTATAAAAAGTACATTCTCCTTATTTCCGACACCGAAAGTCAGGCTGTTTCCTTCCTCGACTGCATCAAGTGTGAGCTTGAAGACAACGAGAAGATAATCGAGGACTTCGGCGAGCAGAGGGGCAAGATATGGAAGTCATCTTCCATCGTTCTCTCCAACGGCTGCCGTATTGAAGCTCTCGGCTCGGGACAGAAAATCCGCGGCAGGCGTAATGCCGAGCGCCGCCCCGACCTTATCATTCTTGACGATATTGAAAATGACGAGGATGTCCGTTCCCCCGAGCAAAGGCGCAAGCTGGAAAGCTGGTTTTTCTCGGCTGTCAGCAAGGCTGGGGATTATTACACCGACATTCTGCTTATAGGCACTGTACTGCACAAGGATTCGCTCCTTTCAAACCTACTGAAAAATCCCATTTACACAAGCCGCATTTACAGGGCTGTGATAAGCTTTTCCCCTTCGGAAAAATGGCAGGTGTGGGAGAATATTCTTTGCAATGTATCTGATGACGACAGAATGAAGAAGGCGCGCCGCTATTTCGCCCTCAACAAAACCGAAATGCTCAGAGGCACGAAAGTTCTGTGGAAGGAAAAGCTTCCCTACGATGAGCTGATGCTTATGAAGCTTTCGGACGGCGAAGCGGCATTCAACACCGAAATGCAGAACAGCCCCATCGACCGCGCAACCGCCCTTTTTCCCCAGAGCTGGTTTTCCTATTACAACCCCTTTGACGAGGATTTTTCAAATGGTGATTATGATTTTTACGGCTACTGTGACCCATCGTTGGGCAAGAGCATGAGCTCCGACTTTTCGGCTGTCATCACCATTGCGAAAAACCGTAAAACAGGGGTGTTTTATGTGGAAAATGCCGACATAATGCGTCGACACCCCGACAGGATTATCAATGATATAATCGAAAATGCCAAACGGATAGCGAGAGAATACGGCAGGAAATTCATTTCTTTCGGCATTGAAACCAATCAGTTTCAATGGATGCTCAAGGAGGAGCTTATCAGGGAGAGCGCCCGAGCCGGGCTTTATCTGCCGATAAACGAAGTCAACTCAACAGGGGACAAGACCCTAAGAATCCAGAGCCTTCAGCCCTTTATCAAAAACGGCTATGTCCGTTTTCAGCAGAATCAGACCTTACTGCTGGAGCAGCTTTGGGATTTTCCTTACGGCGCTCACGACGACGGCCCCGATGCATTGGAGGGCTGTCTTAAGCTGGCAAAAAAGGAGGGCATGAAGGCTGTAAAGGGGCTGATTATCTAATGCACTTCGTGCAGTGAAATTCGCTGTTAGCGAGTTAAATTGCTGTCGCAGTGAAATAATGCTTCGCATTGTGAAATTGCACTACGTGCAGTTAATGTGCCTGCGGCGCATTAAATAGGGTGGGCTACGCCCTTGCGGGAGGGCACGGAGACCCTCCCCTACAAAATTGTATTTTGTGGTTTTCCTGTAGGGGCGGTTGCCTCCCTTGCCTAAAGGGAGGGGGCGCCGTAAACGGCACTAGCTTCGCGTCGCCACGAAGTGGTGGAGGGATTCGCCACGCCCGCCCGCATTATTCAATCAAACTCTCAATTTTCACCTCATTTCAGAAAGGACAACTATATGACCATTACAAACGAGCTTCTTGCTCAGAAAATCTATGATTTTATCACATTTACTCTGCCTGAAAGGCAGAAAAATATGTCTTACTACCGCACAGACCAGCCTGTCAACAAGGGCAGGATTGTTTCGGGCAGACCGAACAACATTCTCCGCACAAATGTCTGCAAGTACATCACCGATGTTCACACAGGCTATTTCATGGGCGTGCCCCTCACTATCGACTTCAATGACGATGTTTTAGGCGGAACATTCGTGAAAAATATGCCTCGCGACCTGCTCTATGAGCTTCTTTTCTCACTTTCCCGTGATATGAGCATTTTTGGGACGGCTTTCTGCCTTGTCTACATGAAAAACGGCGCTGTATGCGCTTCAAAGCAGAGCCCTGAGCGCGCTTTCACCATTTACGATGACACTCTCGGCCACGAAGCCGTTGCTTCCGTCCGTTTTTCCACAGTGAATAAGGACGAAATCACAGGCGAGGTCTATGTTATGGGCGGCAGATATGATTTTGTTTACACAAATAAAACTGCCGTAATGTCGGCTTTCGAGGCTTTGCCTTTTGACGGCATTTCTCTCATTGAATTTCCAAATAACGAGGACAAATGCGGCGATTTCGCCCCGATTTTGTCCCTTATGGATGCCTACAATGTGCTTCTTTCGGGCGCTGTCGACGATATGCAGTCGGTTTCCAACGCATTTCTCGCCCTTTACGGTATGCAGGGCACAACTCGCGAGGATATTGAGGAGGCAAACCGCTCACGC
The DNA here is from genome assembly GCA_015068285.1 of Oscillospiraceae bacterium. GTDB lineage: Bacteria > Bacillota > Clostridia > Oscillospirales > Butyricicoccaceae > SIG471. Next base: position 6,585 of record SVKW01000089.1, read on the forward strand.
GTGCTTTCCCTTTCGGAAAACGGCAGGGCGGAGTTTGTTGTCAAGAATGTCAACCCAGATGCTCTCGATTCGCTTAAAAAGACCTTGCTTGACAATATGCTTTTGGTCACAATGACGCCTAATCTTCTGGACGAAAGCTTCGGCAAGGCAGATTCGGGCGTGGCACTTGAATATAAATTATGGGGCATTGAGCAGGCGAGAGGGGAGAAGCAGAGATATTTCACACGCTCGCTTTTCACACTTTTGGAGGGCATTTTTGCCTATATCGGCATTAAAAACATTCCGCACAACATCTGCAGTGTGAGATTTTACAAGAATCTGCCTCGTGACAGCTCAAAAATCTGTCAGGACATTGCAAATGTGGGCGATATTATTTCCCACAAGACCAAGCTTGAGCTTCTGCCGTTTATCGAAAACGCAGGGGAGGAGCTTGAAAAAATCAGAATTGAAAAGGAGAATATGAATGAAACAGAAGAGAATTAAAAGTCCCGTTTTATGGTCGGCTATTGCGGCAATCGCGTTGCTTGTTTTGCGTGGCTTCGGCTTTGAAGATGCCGCCGTTATGGCAAGCACACGCGCAGACCAGCTCTGGGACCTTATCTGCGCCGCCATTGCGATTTTCGGCGTAGCCAACAATCCGACAGAGGGAGGTAAGTTTTAATGGAAGAATTGATTTTCACACAGGAGGAAAAGGACGAGCTTCTCGCTCTCCGCAAGGAGAAAAAGATGGCTGAAATGACAGCATTTGCCGAAAATCAGCTTGAAAAGTACGGCGCGCCAAAGGATTTTGCCCCTTTTCTTGTAAGAGAGAGCGATGAGGAAACAGAAAATGCTGTAAGAGGCTTTTCTGAAAGCTTCGGCAAGGCAAAGCAGACTTTTGTGCAGAATAACTCCGCACCCCGCGACGAGCGCATCGTGCAGGCAGTAAAACGAGGAATCAGAAGAGTGTAGATGAAATGTCAAACTAAGTGCAACAAAAAGATAGTTCAAGATCCCAAAGGAATTGGGCAGAACAGAAGTTAAGAACTTTACGAGGCCTTGCGTTGATGAGCGCAAGGTTTCGTTTTAGTGTGACAGGACTTACTCTCGAAAGATTACGTCCTTTAGGATAAAACTCACGCAACAGACCATTGGCATTCTCATTACTGCCTTTCTGCCACGCACAATATGGGTCAGCAAAATAGACATTACAACCAAGTTTTTCTTCAATATCAGCCCAGCTGGCAAACTCGGTTCCTCTGTCGCAGGTTATGCTTTTTACCAGTTGTTTTGGAAACTTGGACAACGTTTCAATAATAGTTTTTGCCATAGTTGCGGCCTTTCTGTCAGGCATCTTAACAGCTATGTAATACCTGGTCTTACGCTCAAGAAATGTTGCAAAACAAGCCTTGCTCTTGCCCGCTCCACTGACAACTGTATCAAGCTCCCAATGTCCTGCTTCCTGCCTTTTGTATACACTTTTATCTCTTTTGCGTATACTTTTACCTTTATTGAACTTGCCTCGCGTTTCTTTTGTACCATGGCTTTTACCTTTGTGGCGAAGAACTTTTAGATTTCCATTAAGCAGGTATTTATCATACAGCCATCGGTATATTGTCCTTTGGCTCGGCATTGGAAATGGTGCCGGAGTGCATGATATTTGCTCTGGCGACCACGTTGCTTTCAGCTTTTCTTCTATGTACTCAATTACTTCCGCTGAATTGTACATTCCCCTATGGCAGTATGAACGTCT
>SVKW01000090.1 GCA_015068285.1 Oscillospiraceae bacterium
AAGCACGGGCGGTATGGAAATCATCGCAATGATTTTCCAGAAGTACACAAATATGAATATGGGCAAGGCACTTCTTTTCAGCGATGCTCTCATCGCCTGCTCGACAGTATTTGTATTCGGCTTTGAAACAGGGCTTTTCTCCATTCTCGGCCTTCTCAGCAAGAGCCTTATCGTCGACCAGGTCATGAAGGGTCTCACACTTTCCAAGAGCTGTTTTATCATCACAGATGCCTCCTGCTGCGAGGCTGTATGCCAGTGCATCACAAAATCTCTCCACAGAGGGGCAACTATCATCAACTCCCGCGGTTACTTTTCAGGCGACGACAAGTGCGTTATCATCTCGGTGATCCGCAAAAATCAGGTGCATGAGTTGAGAAAGGAAATCAAGGCAATTGACGAAAACGCCTTCCTCATCGTCAACGATACAAATCAGGCATTCGGCCGTGGATTTGCTACTATTTAGGCAAAGTTTCTCTTTACTTTTCTCTCGTTTGGGTATAAAATAGTTGTTAGTCAAAACAATTCAATAAGAAAGGTATGTTTTTATGAACAGCAAAGTTAAAAGCATCATCAAAGACTACATAACCGTCACAATAGGCACTCTTATTCTCTGCCTCGGCGTTTATTTCTTCAAGTTCCCTAACAACTTCTCAACAGGCGGTGTTTCCGGTCTTGCAGTTATCTTCGCAAAGGCATTTCCTGATTTTTCATCCGGTCAGCTTGTTTTCATCATGAACTTCTCCCTCATCATCGTCGGATTTCTCCTTTTAGGACGCGACTTCGGCGGCAAGACTGTATACTGCAGCCTGCTGATGTCCCTTTTCCTGACAGGCTTTGAAGTTATCTGGCCTATGAGCGCACCGCTGACAAACCAGCCTCTTATGGAGCTTGTTTTCGCAGTTATCATTCCGTCATTGGGCTCTGCTATCCTCTTCCATAACAATGCAAGTACAGGCGGTATGGAAGTTATCGCAATGATGCTGAGAAAGTACACAAAGCTCAATATCGGCTCGGCGCTTCTTGTTACAGACGTGCTTATCGCAAGCTCCACACTCTTTGTTTTCGGCATCGAAACAGGTATGTTCTCCATTCTCGGTCTTCTCAGCAAGTCGCTCGTTGTAGACCAGATCACAAACTCCCTCACACTTTCCAAAAACTGCATTATCATCACAGACCTTGCCCACTATGACAATGTATGTCAGCATATCACAGCCGTTCTCGGCAGAGGCGCAACAGTTATCGACGCCAAGGGCTACTATACAAACGATGACAAGAAGGCTATCATCTCTGTTGTCCGCAAGCGTCAGCTGGGCGACCTCCGCGATGAAATCAAGAAGATCGACCCTAATGCATTCCTTATTGTAACCGATACAAATCAGGCATTCGGCAGAGGCTTTGCATCTATTTAAGTTAAGATTAAGCGAAAAAGACACTCCGTATCGAGTGTCTTTTTTATGTTATGAAACTGTACGCAGGGGCGAGTATTGCTTATCATCGGAATTAAGCAGGATGACCTTCGGTCTGCACCTCATCCGTCAGCTTTGCTGACACCTTCCCCTCGAGGGGAAGGCTTTAAATCAGCTCATACAAACAGGGCAGAAAGATTCTTCACTGCATTCAGAATGACATTATATTATTTCTTAATCTCAAGATTGCGTTTAAGCGGTTTCACTCCGCGGAAGGAGAAGGCAAAATCGGCGTACTTTTTTCTGAACTGCTTATCGGAGATATCCACATCCTGTGGAGTAAGTGTGTGGATTATTTCCTCAATATCGCTATGCTTTTTGCCCTTGTTCATAGGGCAGACAAGCTGGCAGGTGTCACAGCCCCAGATAAGGCTGTGTTTTTTTATCATTTCGGCTTCGCTTTCGCTCAATTCCGCCCTTTTCTGGGTTATATTGGACAGGCATTTTTCGCTGTCCACCCCATTTTCGCTTATCGCACAGCCGGGGCAAGCCTTCACACAGGCATTACAGCCGATGCAATGACGTGTTTCTCTCGGCTCGGCTGTACATTCAAGGTCGGTTTCGATAATTCCGATGAAAACATAGGAGCCGTAATCATCGGTTATAAGCAGGCGGTTTTTGCCCAGAACACCGAGACCGCACTTGTACGCTATCATCACCTCATCGTGAGGGGAGGTGTCCGTGTAAGGCCTGAAATGATTTTCAGGGTACTCCCGCTCCAATTCTTCCACAGCCCTGTTTAAAATATCCTTCACCCAGATGTGATAGTCCTGCCCTCTGGCATAGACCGAAATATTCCCTTCGCTGACCTTTTCAGGCAGATAAGGGAAAACGGCGCATATAAACCCGTCTGTCATGTAGGAGTCATGTGCGCCGTATTTTTTAACAATTTCCCACGGCTTCATTTAGAGAAGTCCGCCCTTTCCGATAAGGTCCTCGCGCTTTGCCTTTTTGAGAGCCTTGACAACGAGGGCACGGTTTTTAGGGTTGCGCGGCTGGAGTAATGCGCGCTGCATAGCCTTGCCTTCTGCCGTTTTTTCAACGAAAACAGGCTTCATTGTGCGTGGGTCGATGCCTGTATAGTACATAGCTGTAGAAAGTGTGCCCGGTGTCGGATAGAAGTCCTGCACCTGCTCCGGCACGACCTTATTTTTCTTGAGGTAGAGAGCCAATGTGATGGCATCCTTTAAGTCAGAGCCCGGATGGGAGGACATAAGATATGGCACTAAGAACTGGTTCTTGCCGTGCTTTTCATTGAGCTTCTTATACTGCTCGCAGAATTTTTCGTAAGTTTCCACATTCGGCTTGCCCATATAGTAGAGAACATTAGGGCTGATATGCTCAGGAGCGACCTTGAGCTGACCTGAGATGTGATGCTTGACAAGCTCGGAGAAGAAATTGCTCTTCTTGTCGGCAAGCATATAGTCAAAACGGATGCCCGAGCGGACGAACACCTTCTTGACACCCTTGATCTCGCGGATTTCGGTTAAAAGCTTGAGATAATCGCTTTCGTCGGCATCAAGGTTAGGGCACGGAGTTGGATAAAGACACTGTCTGTCCTTACATGTGCCCACCTTCTTCTGCTTCTTGCAGGCAGGACGGCGGAAGTTGGCTGTAGGACCGCCTACATCGTGGATATAGCCCTTGAAACGAGGACCATTTACGATTTTATGGGCTTCTTCGAGCACAGATTCATGGGAACGGGATGTTACATATCTGCCCTGATGCATTGCGAGAGCGCAGAAATTGCACGAGCCGAAGCAGCCGCGGTTGTGGATTATCGAATGTTCAACTTCCTCGATAGCCGCAACGCCGCCGCGCTCTTCATAGGACGGATGATAGTAGCGCATATATGGCAGAGCATAGACCTTGTCCAGCTCCTCTGTCTCAAGCGGGAAGGAAGGCTTCTGCTGAACGAGATACACCCCTTCTTCCTGCTCCTGCACGATGATATGGCCTCTTACTGCGTCCTGCTCCATCTGCACCATATTGGCAAACTTGGCGTACTGACGCTTTTCAGAAGTGATGAGGTCAAAGGACGGGACATTTATAACATCGTCGCCGCTTGGCGGAGCATCGGTTAAGAACGCTGTGCCGCGGATGTCTGTCATATCGGAAGGCTTTTTCTTACGCTTTAAGCGGTTTGCAATTTCAACGATAGATGTTTCGCTCATACCAAAGCAGAGCATATCTGCGCCCGACTGGACGAGAATGGACGGCAAAACTGCATCCTTCCAGTAATCATAGTGAGCAAAACGGCGGAGAGAAGCTTCGAGACCGCCTAAAATTACAGGGTTATCGCCGAAAGCTTCACGGGCATACTGTGTATAGACGATAGTCGCCATATCAGGGCGCTTGCCTGCCTTGCCGCCTGCTGTGTAGCTGTCCTTGCTTCTGCGCTTTTTTGCCACAGAATAGTGAGCCACCATCGAGTCGATGTTGCCGGCTGTGATGAGAGTTGCAAGACGTGGCTTGCCCATTTTTTCAAGTTCGACCTTATTCTGAGGCTGAGAGAGAATTGCAACGCGGAAGCCCTTGCTTTCGAGCACGCGGGAGATTACAGCCGCGCCGAAAGACGGATGGTCAACATAAGCGTCGCCTGTGATGAGGAGGAAGTCATAATAATACCAGCCAAGGTCTGTCATTTCTTTTTTGCTTATCGGCAAAAATCCGTTATTTTCCATCCTTACCTCCTGTTACAGATTATTCTTATACCACTCGATTGTCTTGCCCAGACCTTCAAGGAAGGAGACCTGAGGCACATAACCGAGGATTTCTTTTATCTTTTTTATATCGGCAGAGCTGTGGCGGATGTCGCCCGGACGGACAGGGCCGAAGTTTGGCTTTACATCCTTCTGTAGAAGGCGTGTAAGCTCGTTATAAAACTCAAGGAGAGTTACTGTGTCGCCGTAGGCAACATTGAAGACCATACCCTTTGCCTTTTCGCCGTAGAGGGCGGCACGGAGATTTGCCTGCACCACATTTTCAATGTGGACAAAATCACGGGTCTGACCGCCGTCGCCGTCTATCGTTACGCTTTCACCCTTGAGGATTTCCTTGATAAACTTAGGAATTACAGAGGCATAAGCGCCCATAGGGTCCTGATTCTTGCCGAAAACATTGAAATAGCGGAGACCGACAGTATTGAGACCGTAAAGGCTGGAATAGAGGGAGCCGTAATGCTCGCAGGCAAGCTTTGTGAAAGCATAAGGAGAGAGCATTTTGCCGATGCTTTCTTCGATTTTGACAGGCAGCTCATCATCGCCGTAGACAGAAGCAGAAGAAGCGTAGACAAAGGATTTCACTCCTTCGTGGCGTGCAGCTTCCATCATATTGAGAGTGCCTGTGATGTTGTTTTCATTGTAATCGAGCGGCTCTTCGATAGAGCGAGGTACAGAGCCCCATGCTGCCTGATGAAGCACATAATCGATGCCATTTACGGCATTTTTGCAGTCATCAAGGGAGCGGATATCGCCCTTTATAAACTCGAAATTTTCGTTTTCCATGAACGGAGCGATATTTTCCATCTTGCCTGTGGAAAGATTATCGAGGCAACGGACAAAATAACCCATTTCAAGGATTTTTTCACATATATTGCTGCCGATAAAGCCTGCGCCGCCTGTGACCAGAAAGCGGGAGCCTTTTTCAAACATGATATCACTGTTCATCGTGATGTTCCTCTTTTTTTACTAAATTAACTGCACTGAATCCCATGCCGAGCACTGTGAAGAACACGAAAAGCACTCGAGGATAGTACCAGATATATTCAACGAAAGCCATTGCGCCCATGCCGCACATTGCCGAGATGAGAGCATAGCCTGTGAACTTATGGATAGGCTGTGACCATTTCTTTTTAAGGGCAGCCCAGCTTTCCTTCATTGTGCCGAGCACTGTCCACATAACAGAAATAAAGCCTAAAATGCCCATTTCGATAATCGCCTGCATATAGAGCATATGAGCGTGGCGGGCATTGATAGCCGAAAGATTTGCATAGGAAGGATAGATAAGACCGAAATTATCAGGGCCGAGACCGATACCTGTCACGCCGTAATCACGGATGATCTTCATGGAGCCTTCCCAGATATAGATGCGGTATTTATTTGATGAGTCGCTCATCGAGCCGATTGTTGAAGCTCGTCTTTTGATGGTGTCAGGCAAAAACGGAATTGCCATACAGCCGAGAGCTATCATCGGAAGTATAAGCACAGGCTTATAGACAAGGATGAACACGACTATTGCCCCTGCAAGAGCAAGCCAGCCCGAGCGGGAAAGTGTCAGCCCGATTGCCACGAGCGGCAGAGCCATCGAAGCAAAAAGACCGATTTTAAGCCATTTGTTCTTTGTGATAAAGGCAAGAGCCGCAGTAAACGGCAGAAGCATAACTATAAGCTCAGCATAGTTGTTAGGATTTTCAAATGTGCTGTAGACACGACCCGGCATACCTGCATTGAGGGTTGTATCTGTCAGCGACTGGTCGACTTCAACGCCGACAATGCCCTGATATACAGCGTAAAGGCTTGTCATCATAAGGGCAAACCAGAGACACCACATAAGCTCGCGGAGCTTGTCATTGGTGTCGATGGCATTCATAACATCGAGAGACAGTATGATAGCTGTGAAATAGAAAAGAGCATTTCTCACCGCCGAGCCCTTGTCCGGGCTGACGAGAACACCAACCATTACGGCTAAAATAAGCAGGCAGACAGGGAAAGGAATCGGCTTGAAGTTTGTCTTGCTGTCCAGCGATACTTTGAGAGTGAACAGGGCAAATATGCCGAATGCGCCCAAAAGAGCGTAGCTGTTCTGCCAGTAATGGTGGGGGGTGATTATCATCACAATGAGGAAAAGCCCCAGTATTCTGTGAAACTGCCCGAAAAGCGGCTTTAAGATATACTTGTAGCAAAGGCTGTCGTAGCCGCCAAGCAGGCGGAATATCTTGCGGACAAGCCTGAGGCACCAGCTGAGTATTGCAGCAAAAATGCTGTAAAGAAGGCTGTTTTCAAAGAATTTCTGCAGCTTACTGTCCTTGGACAGAAGTCCAAGAAAATAGCTGTTTTTCATTATTTGCCACCGTTGATGCCAGCGAGCTTGCCGTAAAGCTTAGCCTGACCTGCATAGAATGTGAATGTGTGACCTACGCCGTACTTTGTAACGCCGACCATAACGCCGTTTTCATAGAGGTTTGCGTTTACTTCACTTGTGATCTTTACGCTGTTATAGCCAGGCTTGCCGGAGCGTACCATCTGACCGTCGGAGTTTGCGGCATAAGTATGGCTTTCGCCTACTTCAACGGAAGTTACTGTGCCGAGAACGCAGTTCATTGTTTCATCATAGACTCTGTCGCCTTCCTTGACCAGCTTTGCTGCGTATTCAGGGGATTCTTCAACGAAGAATGTGAGCTCGATCTTTGTGGATGTGTCTGTGTTTTCAGCCGCAGTTGGCTTGAGGAACATCTTGTAGCCTACAATCACAGCCGCTGCGATCACAGCGATTACGATGATGAGGTCTACCCAGTTAAGTTTACCGAAAATTTTCTTGTTCATTTTTTAATTCTCCTTGTACATTTCAAGTGTCTTTTTAATCATTATATCCAGATGGAAATGGTTATTAAGGTTATAAAGCGCGTTTTTCGCGTATTTATCATAAGTTACAGGGTCGCCCATCAGGATTTCGACAGCATCGGCAAAAGCGCCTGTGTCGCCGTATGGGACGATTTCGCCGCAAGGCTCAAAGCCTTTGAGCATTTCACCGTTGCCGCCAACATCTGTCGCAACTGTAGGGAGCGATGCCGCCATACCCTCTAAGATTGCAAAGCTGAAAGCTTCGCTGTTGGAGGAATTGAGGGAGACATCGGCTGAAAGCAGATAGTCAAAGACATTGGTGCGGTAGCCCGCCTGAATGACCGTGTCCTCCAGTTCTTTATCGGCAATCCTCTGTTTTATATCATCATAGAGAGGTCCTTCGCCTAAAATAATACACTTTGCCTTGCCTTTCAGCTTTTCAAAGGAATCGACGAGGAAATCAAGCCCCTTTTCCGAAGTATATCTGCCTAAAAGCACACAGAGGAAGTCCTCACTTGTGATTCCGTGCTCCTTGCGGATGTCAATGTCGCTTGTGCGTTTGTTCTGCGGCACGATGCCGTTATAGATCACCTCGATTTTATTTTTGCTGATGCCGTTTTTCACCAGAAGATTTTTTACAGGCGTGCAGACGGCGATAACCTGCTTATTGAAGCGTGTCATAAAGCTGTTTGTGATGCGCCATAAAATATTCGGCTCATAGAGCAGATGGCAGGTGAAGATTACCTTTACCTTGTACCACAGCCTTGAAAGCAGGGCTATATAGTTTTCGCGTGGGAACTGAACGTGGACAAGGTCGACCTTTTCTGCCTTCGTGATCTGAGCTAAAGCCTTTGCCGCTTTGAAGTCGAATGGTCTTCTCATTTCAAGAGTATAGGATTTCACACCCTGCTCTGCCATATAGTCGCACAGAGCGCCCTTTTCATTATAGATAAAGATGACTTCGTGACCGGCATTGCGCGCCGCTTCGCTCATGATTTTGACATATTTCTCAGTGCCGCCCGCGCCGGCGTAATTGATAAGATATGCGATTTTCATTATTGACCTCTTTTAAGAACTTTCATAGCAATTGGGTTTCTGAATATGATTGAGCAGACACCATAAACGATAACGCCTGCAAGGACAGGCACGCCAAGGTTTATGACTCTGCCGATTATTCCGTCAATATTCGGCATAATGCCATTCACCAGCCACACTACAACACCCATACACAGGGCGGAAATGGCTGAAACAATGAGATTTTTCACGCTTTCGCCGCCATAA
>SVKW01000091.1 GCA_015068285.1 Oscillospiraceae bacterium
CGGAAAAACGAGAGAAATAACTGGAGATAGATATTCATACCTTTATTGTCCCTTTCCTGTTAAGTATTGTGCAAATTCACTGTCTGATGGAAGCACCAGTGTGACTTTGTCCTTGAGTGTGTTTTTGTATGTTTCAAGAGTGTTGTAGAACTTGTAGAACTCAGGGTCCGAGCCGTAAGCTTCGTTGTAAATGCGAGCCGCTTCGGCATCGCCTTCACCCTTTATCTTTTCGGCGTTAGCCTTGGCTTCCGAGAGGATAACAGAGACAGTCTTGTCTGTTTCTGAACGGGTCTTGATAGCCTCTTCTTCGCCTTCGCTTCGGTACTGAGCCGCCATTCTGTTGCGCTCTGTGATCATATTGTTGTAAATACTCTGATGATTTTCCTCAGGCACATCGGTGCGCTTGATTTTAATATCGTAAATCTCAACGCCATAGCCTTCGAGAGCAAGGTTTACCTCGGAAGTAAGCTCACTGAGAAGCTTTTCGCCCAATTCCTTGTCGGAAATAATGCTGGACGATGGGTTTTTACCGATTTTTTCACGCATGGAGGAGTAGATAATATCGTCGATGCGTGTTTCAGCGGAGGAAATGCTTCTCATTGAAAGGTCAAAGAGCAGAGGATTTTCGATAGTCCACTGGGCGTTGTTGTCAAAGAGCAGCTTCTTCTTGTCAGAGGTGATAACCTGCTGAGGCGATGTGTCGTAAGTGAGAAGTCTGTTAGAGTATTTTGTGACCTGGTCGACAAACGGCACCTTGAAATGAATGCCTGTGCCTTCCACAACATTTGCAGAAGCAAGGGAAGGGTAATATTTCGCGGTGGTATCGCGGACATTCTGGGCATTTTCCTTTACAAAGACAGCCTCAATATGGCCGAAACGCTTGACGATAGCGCTTTCATATTCATTTACGATGAAGACGCTGTTTGCCAGAAGAATAATCGCAATGAGGGCGATTACAGGAGGAAGAATTTTCTTAATTGCCTTCATTATTCATTACCTCCTATCGGGATAAACTGGAGAGTGTCGCCGTTGTCATTTGTGATGTAGATGTTTTTAAGCTCAGGGAAGACCTCGCTTATCATCTCAAGATAAAGTCTTGTGCGTGTGACCTCAGGCTGGTTGAGGTATTCCTTGGCAATAGCCGAGTAACGGGCTGTGTCACCGATAGCCTCGTTGATACGTTCCTGCTTGTAAGCTTCAGCTTCACGCAGCAAGCTTTCTGCCTCGCCTCGGGCAACAGGGAGCTTTTCATTTGCGTACTTCTGAGCCTCGTTAATCTTGGCATTCTTGTCCTCCTTAGCGGAAGTTACATCCAAAAATGCATCGTAAACAGGGTCAGGCGGCATAGCGTCCTGAAGCTGGACAGCGTTTATCTTGACACCCATGTCATAGTAGTTGCAGACCTCCTGCAAATCTTCCATGACCTCACGCTGGATTTCATCCTTCTTGTCTGTCAGAATATCGTCAAGGCTGTGAGCCGCGACAACACGTCTGTAAGAGGATTCAGCGATGATTCTCAGAGTGTTTTCAGGGTTGTCAAGGTTGAAAAGCCATGCGTAGCCGTCGGAAATATTGTACTGGATAGTCCAGTCGGCAACAACAAGGCATTCGTCACCCGTCAGCATAATGCTTTCTTCGGGTACATCGGTCTGAGTCTCGCCTCTGTAGCCGAATTCCATACGGCGCACGTTGGCTGTGTCAACGATGTAACGCCTCTGGACGTAAGGTATCATCAGCTTGAGACCGGACTCGGTTTCGGTTTTGGTGTACTGGCCAAAAGTTGTGATAACTGCAACCTTACCTGATTCAAGCACATAAGCGCCCGACCAGACGGTGGAAATGCAGAGGATAACGGCCAGTATGATGAGGAAAACATTGCGCACCTTTTTCATTGCGCCCTTGATGTCAATAGGCTCTTTCTTCGGCTTCTGGGGAGGCTTGAAGCCGTCGTTGCCCTCGTCAAATGGGTTGTATTCGCTCATTTGTTTTGGTTTGCTCCTTTCGTTATTTTTAATATGTATAACATTATACAACATTTTATCGGAAACGGCAATAGAAAAGTGATGCATTTTTTAATAAGGTGTGGTATTATATAATTACACGCACAATCCCTATCCAATGCATCGCAGATACCACATCAAAAAGCCTCCCCTGTGAACTCACCCCACAAAGCAGGCTTTGCGGGGACCCCATTATCGGGGAGGTGCTGAACGAATGTGAAGCGGAGGGGTTGTAAACTTATTAAATTGTGCCGCATGCACAACAACTCTCAACTTTTAACTTATCCATCTCCGTAGGGACCGGCGTCCCCGACGGTCCGCCCTATTTAATCCGTGCGAAGCACACCTCAATGTTGCTCTGCAACAATTCATGATGTATTGCATCAATTTATGCCGCAAGGCAATTCACGGCGTAAGCCAATTCATCCATATACAGGAGCACCACATGACAGAGCTTATCTATTGCAGAAACGACAGCATAAAAACGGAATATATGCTGAAACGAATAAAAGAAAATACAGAAAATGGGAAAAGACAGCTTGTTTTCGTCCCTGAGACCAAAACCTTTGAAATGGAAAAGACCTTGCTTTCCATGTTTGAAACAGGGGGCAGCCAGTATGTGGAAGCGGCTTCCATGACACGATTTGCCATGGGTCTCACTAAAAATAAGGGGCTGAAATTTGCATCAAACGGCGCAAAACTTCTCATGTGCAAAAAGGCTGTTGACAAGGCAAAGAGCAGCTTTTCCTATTATACAAAGGGTACAGAAAATCCATCTTTTTACAGTAAAATGCTTGAGAGCATCGAAGAAATAATGAAATCAGGCGTTAAAGCTGAAGAACTTTACAGCGCTTATTCGGGTGGCAGTTTCAAGGAAGATATTCTCGATATAGCCGCCACATGCACGGTCTATGAGAGCGAGCTTGAAAAAAGCGGTTTTGCCATCGGAGATACTCTTACAAACGGCGCCGAGGAGCTTTGTAATTTACAGGAAATCCCATACGATGACATCTGGTTCTGCGGATATACAGGCTTTACTCATTCTGAACGGCAGCTTATAAATGAGCTGATGAAAAAGAATGCCGACCTTCATTTTACATTTATGACAGATGGGAAGGACAGCCTTTTCCTCGAACAGAACAGAAGCATATTTTCTCTCGAAAGAGAGTGTGCTGATAATGGAATAAAATGTAAAAAAATCCACCTTGAAAACGAGGCTGAAGAAAGTGATATTTCCTTCCTCGCAGAGAAAATACTCTCCTTCGGAAAGGAAAAATATGGGAAAAGTGAGAATATCCGCTTCCTTTCGGGCGCCAATATAAATGAAGAATGTGACTTTGTCGCATCGGAAATTTTCCGCCTGACACGGGAAAAAAATCTCCGCTACAAAGACATCGTCATCGCCTGCGGCAACGTGGAAAAGTATTCCAGCGCTGTTGAACGCGCCATGAATGGCTACAAAATCCCGGTCTACGCCTCAGATAAAACCGAACTTCTTGCCAAACCGTCTGTTGCAGCGCTGACAGGTGCTGTGTTTGCCGTGCGAAACAATTTCAGCTACGAGGCAATGTTCTCATTTCTTAAAACAGGTCTGCTCGATATCCCTGAGGAGCTTGTGTGCAAACTGGAAAATTATGTAATTGCATGGAATATCCGCGGCAGTATGTGGAGCAGGGAGTGGCACAACACGATAACCGAGTATGGCGAGCGCCGGAGTGATGAGAAAATCGCCGAGCTTAAAGAAATAAATGCCGTCCGCGAGAAAATTATGGCTCCGCTGACCTATCTCAAGGACAGCTTTGCGGTCTCCGAAAAGGGTGGGGATTATATCAGCGCCATCAGGAAATATATGGAAATTATCGGCTTTAAAAACCTCGTTGAAGCCAAAGCCGGTGAGTATTATGACAAGCAGATGCAGCGCGAAGCTCTCGAGTATGTCCAGCTCTATGACATCATAATCGATGCCCTCAGCCAGTTTGAGCAGGTAGCGGGCGAAGATGTTATGAATGTAAATCAATTCCACAGCCTGCTTTGTCTTGTGCTTTCGGGCTACAGCATCGCAACAGTGCCTGATACCATCGACAGAGTGGTGCTTTCCGACTTCCGCAACACTCCGCTTTTACGCCCGGAAGTTGTATTTATTATTGGATGCAACGACGGAGATTTCCCTCCGGCCGGAGCAGAGTCCAGCCTTATCAGTGAGCGTGACCGTGAGGAATTATCCCGAAAAAATGTTCAGCTTTCGCTGACAGGCGAGGAGCGCCAGATAGAAATGGAGAGTCATATTTACAGAACGCTCACTTTGCCTAAGGACAAACTCTATATGTCGTACAGCCGCGCAGATTTATTGGGCAATGAACAGCGACCATCATATCTGATGTCGAGAGCGCAAGCTATAATCGATAGTGTAAAGCTTGAAAACATTACGGACAAAAATGAGGAATATATGCTCTATACCGAAGATACAGCCATGCTTCTGGCAAGCAAATATCTTTCGGGAGAGTCGGATGACATAGTTTTTTCCGCATTTGAGCATCTTAAAGATAAAAAGCAGCATCAGTTTGAAAGTATTGAAAATGTAAAATCAGGCAAGCGAGGTCCTCTTGTTTCACGCGACACCATACGTTCCCTTTACGGCAGTAAAGCAAATCTTTCGGCTTCACGAATAGAGAAAATCAAGAGCTGTCCGTTTGCATATTTTATGGAATATGGTATGCGAGCCAAAGAACGCAGGCGCATTGATTTCGATGCAAAGAGTGTCGGCTCGTTTATGCATGAGCTTGTTGAAAACGCCGTCAGAGAATATATTGAAAAGGGCAGAGATGCTATCGCGCCTGCCATCAAAGCCTCGGCTGAAAGCTATATTTCCAGAGTTATGCATGAGGGGGAAATGACGGCAAAGCTGAGAGTTGTTCTGGAAAATATTGTAAAAAACTCCTATGATATAATCGCAGGCATCATAGATGAAATCGAACAATCTGACTTCAAGCCGATGTTCTGTGAGCTGTCCTTCGGCGAAGGCGGCGTAGACGGCTACAGCTTCGAGCGAGGCGGTCTTACAGTCAATATAAACGGCAAAATCGACCGCGTCGACGGCTATGTCAAAGACGGAAACCTCTATCTCAAGGTGGTCGATTACAAGACGGGCACAAAAAAGTTCCGCATTTCCGATATAATTTACGGGCTGAACATTCAGATGTTCCTCTATATGATGATGCTCAATGAGATAAAGAATATAGGAATTGAGCAGGGAGACGCCCGAAAAGCCGCCGCTGTCATGTATATCCCGCTCCGCACCGAGTATTCCGAAAAGAAGGAGCCGAGCGTCAAACGCGAAGGCTATGTCCTGGACGAAACCGATATAATTGATGCCCTCGAGCACAGCAAGGACGGCAATTTCAGCTATATTCCTGTAAAATTCAAGAAAGACGGCACATTTGCGGCGAGCTCTGCTGTCCTCAGCTCAGCACAGTTTGGCAATGTTTTCCGTAAAATCAAGGACCATCTCAACGATATTGCCGACATGATAAACACAGGTCATATCGAGGCCGAGCCGTATACCCACGGCGAAGAAATGAACGCCTGCAAATATTGCCCTTACGGCGAAGCCTGTGCCTTTGACGAGAGCAATATGCTGGACAGAATGAGAAAAATCAAAAATCTGCCCGACAAAACAGCGCTGGCAGAAATGGAGGAGGAAGCATAATGGCAAATGTCAATTTCACACCCGACCAGCACAATGCCATCGTCACAAACGGCACTCCTCTTATAGTTTCTGCGGCGGCAGGCTCGGGCAAAACAGCCGTCCTCGTCGAGCGCGTCATGCGTATGATTCTTGAGGGCGGTATAAATATCACAGACCTGATCGTCGTCACATTTACCGAAGCGGCGGCAGGGGAAATGCGGGCAAAAATCACCCGCGCCATCCTTGAAAAGCTGGAGGAGGACCCTAAAAATCTCCGTTTAAGACGCCAGCTTGCCCTTATTCCGAGGGCGAAAATCCAGACGGTACATTCCTTCTGCAGCAGCCTTATCAAGACAAATTTCCACAGATGCGGTGTGTCCTTTGATTTTTCGCTTCTCGACGAAGTGGAAAAAAACCAGCTTCTCGCCGATTGTCTTGAAACTGTAATGGAAGAGGAATATTCCCATTTTGGCGAAGATACCGACTTCAAGGCTGCCTTTGACAATTTCGCCGACGACAGAGGCGACAGGAAACTCCGCGAAATAGTTCTGGAATTATATGGAAAATTACGCAGCGATAAATCACCGAAGAAATGGCTTCTTGAAACGATAGCCGAAGCCGATTCCAACGACATCGAAAGCATTGAGGAGACTCCGTGGGGAGGCTTCCTCATAAAGGAAGCAGGTGCGATTCACGCCTACGCATTCTCCCGCCTGAAGGAGGCTTATGAGGAACTTCTCACAGTGCCTGAGGTGGAAGAAAAGTATGGTGATACATTCAGAATTCTTCTCGATTTCGGAGGAAAGCTGGCTGAAGGATTTGGAAAAAACTGGGATGATATCTACAAGGCTCTGTCCGCTTTGCCTGAGACTAAGCTCAAGGCAAGCCGCTATGACGACAAGGAATTTCTGGAAAAAATGAAGAGCGCCAGAAGCGGGTATGTTGAGGCTGTAAAGAAAATAAAGGATAATTTCATCTCGTCAAGCGGTGAAAATATTGTAAAGGAAAACAGCATTACAGCACCTATTATAAAAGGGATTTGCAATCTCGTTCTCAAGCTTGAAGACAATTTCACAGCCGTCAAGCGTGAGCGCAATGTGCTCGATTATTCCGACCTTGAGCATATCGCCCTGTCGCTTCTCTACGATGAGGAAAAGGGCGAGATTACAGATATCGCAAGGCGTATTTCCGAGGAAACTTTTGAGCTTCTTGTCGATGAGTTTCAGGATACAAATGAGATTCAGGACACCATCTTCCGCTGTATCGAGCCGAAGAACGGCAACGTCTTTTTCGTAGGCGACGTCAAGCAGAGCATCTACAAGTTCCGCCTTGCCGACCCGACAATTTTCATTGATAAGTATAAGGAAGCGGCAGAGCTTGATGAGGAAGGCTCTAAAGCGAGAATCAAAATCGACCTCAATAAAAATTTCCGCTCGGCAAACACCGTGCTCGACAGCACAAATTATGTTTTTGAGCATATTATGACCGATGATTTCGGCGGTATTGACTATGACGAAAAGCAGAAGCTCTATCTCGGCGCAAAGTATGATGCGTCCTATCCGTCCGAGCTGACGATTATCGACCTCAAGCTCCGCGAGGATGATTCGGAGGAGGAAAAGGCTGTTCAGGCAGAGGCGAAGTGGGTGGCAAACCGCATAGCCGAGCTTTATGATACGGTTGAAGTGGAGGAAAACGGCGAAAAACGCCACGCGAAATACTCGGATTTTGCCATTTTGCTCAGCTCCTACTCCAATAAGGTCAGCTATTTCCAGTATGAACTCAGCCGTCACGGCATTCCGTGCGCTGTTTCCAAGAAGGAAAATTTCGCAAAGCGCAGCGAAATCATGGCTGTAATGTCCCTTTTAAAGGTCATTGACAATCCGTATCAGGACATTCCGCTGGTGGCTGTCATGCGTTCTTATATGTATGGTTTCACCGCCGACGAGGTTGCGCAGACCCGTATCGGCAATAAGAACGGATATCTTTATGAGGGGCTTCTCAAGCTTGCCGAAACCAATGCAAAGGCGAAAAATCTCATTGAAAGCCTTGAAAAATATCGCTATATGGCAAAAAATATGCCTGTTTACCGCCTTATCGAGGTTATTTACGATGAGCACAGGCTGAACTGGTTCTATTCGGGCATTGCCGACGGCGAAGCCAGAAGAGAAAACCTTGCACTCCTGCTCAGTCACGCTGAAAATTACGAGAAAAACGGCTACAAGGGTCTGTTCAGATTTATAACATATTTTGAAAACAAGTTTAAAAATGAAAGTGAAGAGGGTGCTGTCAAGGCGGAGGGCGTGCAGATTCTCAGCATTCACAAGTCCAAGGGGCTTGAATACCCTGTGGTAATCCTGCCTGACCTTGCCAAGAAATTCAACGATCAGGACATCAAAAAGAGCGTTCTTTTCCATGACAAGCTGAAAATCGGCATAAAATACCGGGATAAAGAGGCTATGACGGTAAACAAAAGCCAGATTTACAATGCCCTCAGCATCAAAACTCAGAAAGAGCTGACCGAGGAGGAAATGCGTAAGCTCTAT
>SVKW01000092.1 GCA_015068285.1 Oscillospiraceae bacterium
TGCACAGAAGAGGAAAAGGAAATAGTATACGAAACACATAATGAAACACCGTTTATGAAAGGTGTTTTAATACGTCGATAAACTCCAATTTGTCTAACAGGACAGGCACATTACTTTTGGGTAGTTTTTCTCCCAATTCTGATCCGTTTAGGTAGTCTTTCGCAGAAAAAACGGCATTATTCGTTAAAGAATAATGCCGTTTTTTCAACTAAGTGTGCCTGTCGGCACATTAAGCGCACCTGCGGTGCATGAAGTAATACTTCGCATCGTGAAGTGTCTGCGGACTTGAGTGGCACACTTAACTTCATTTCGTGCATAGCACGATACTTCATACGAGCAAAGCAAGTGCTTCATTTCAGATACAGCTTACTCTGATATATTTCCTTTAATTGACAACCCAAATCCGCTGTGCTATAATCGGTACATAAAAGGAAGGTGATTGTTTTGGCAAAGGCTTATGAAGGCAAGGATAAATACATATTTTTCAGCTATGCCCACAGGGATACTGCAACTGTTCTGCCTATGATTGAATATATGCAGGAAAACGGCTTCCGCATCTGGTATGATGCAGGCATTGAAGCAGGCACAGAGTGGCCTGAATATATTGAAGAACATCTCAAGAATGCTGACAAGGTTGTGGTCTGTATGTCTCAGGCAGCTATCAATTCACGAAACTGCCGAAACGAGATCAATTATGCTCTCCAGCTTGGCAAGGAGCTTTTGGTTGTCTACCTTGAAAATGTCGAGCTGGCAAAGGGCATGAATCTCCAGCTCAACTCTGTGCAGTCGCTTTTCCGCACTAACCACAGCACTTTTGAGTCTTTCCTTGAGGCTCTTGGCGGCGCACGTCTTTTGCAGACCTGCCGCGCAGAGGGTGAGGTATCCTATGAGGGACCTGCTGTTACCAAAAATTTTTCCGACACCAGAATCAGAAATGTTCTTGCTATCGGCGCAAATGACCCTGACGATGTATGGCCTAAGGGCTTTTATTCCGATACGATAAACTGCGACGAGCACAGCGTTATTTTCTTCCATATATGGCTGACTAAGCCTTTTAATTTTACAGGCGAAAGCAAAAACCGCTACCGCATTTACAACAGCAACAACAATCTGATTTTTGAAATCGAATCTGTCATTGCTGTGCAGCCTGATTACGACCGACTCTCGACAGGCTGGATCATCAAGGGCAAGGACGGCAGCTTTATTCCTTCGGGCGAATACCGCTTTGAATGTGTTGTAAACGGCTCGCCGACTTTCACATACAATTTCCATATAACAAACAATTCGGAAAATGCTCCGAAAAAGAAGTCTTTCTTTAAAAAATTATTCGGTTAAAATATAAAAGCTCCGTCTGATACGGAGCTTTTTCTTTTAGAACTTATTATATACTGCAACTTCGTCAAAGGATTTGCGTGGGCGTGGTGCCGGGTTTTCGTCGGGATATCCCACTGTGACGACTGTGATGACTCTTGTACCCTCAGGACAGCCGACGATTTCTGTTGCCATATCGGGGTCAAAGGAGCCTACCCAGCAGGAGCCGAGACCCATATTGAATGTGGCAAGATGAAGGTATGTGGATGCGATGGCGGCATCTATCGTGCCGCGGTTATAGCCCGAATCGTTCATCTGCACATACTCTGTGGCGCAGATACAGAAAATCAGCGGAGCTGTCATTGCAGGACCTCTGCTTTCGCAGGCGACACGCATTTTCTTCAGCTGTTCTTCATCTGTGATGGCTACGAATTTCCACTCCTGACGATTTGCGGCGCTTGGCGCAATGCGCATAAGGTCGATGAGCTTATCGATTTTCTCCTGCTCGACAGGGATGTTTTTATACTTGCGGATGCTTCTTCTGCTTTCTATGACGTCAAAAAATTCCATGGGTGACCTCCCTTTTCTTTTGATTATATCATATAATGTATATATTTACAACTTTATTTGCGGTGCGTCGTGGGCGCCGCACCCTACAGGATTGTGCGATTTATCTTGCATAATTGCAGTTTATGGTTTATAATGAAACTATAATAAGTTGATAAAAGGAGATGCATTATGAAGGTATTATTTTTGGGCAACAGCCACACATTTTTCAACGATATGCCTGAGCTTTTCGCTCGTTTTGTGGAGAAAACCACAGGCAATAAGCCTGATGTGACCATGCTTGCATATTCGGGACGCACTCTTGAATGGCACCGCAAGGAATATTTTTCCCTCCGTTTCAATCTGATGTACGGCGGCTACGATTATGTGATTTTACAGCAGGCGGCGCACCCTTATCCTGACATTGAGCAGACTCTCGAAACAGGAGCTGACATCATCGACCTCTGCCACCGCTGCGGTGTAAAGCCTGTCGTCTACATGACATGGGCTGAAAAGCGTTTCCCTGAAAATCAGCAAAAGATGATTGACACCTGCGAAAAGATGGCGAAAGACAACAACGCTCTCCTCGCTCCTATTGGAAAAATCTGGCAGAAAATCCAGAATGAACGCCCTGACATCGACCTTTATTACAAGGATGGCGAGCACGCAGGGCCTTACGGCGATTTCCTTATTGCGGCTACATTCTGCAAGGTTATCTGCGGCGATGTAAGCGACGAAATCACAGGCTTCGGTTTCAATTTCGCATTCGGTCTCACTCAGCCGCTCGACATGAATCGTCCTCTTATGCAGGAGGACAAGGCTCTTGTTGAAGTTGAGCTCTGCAAGGAGCAGACTGCGTACATCTTAAATGCTGTAAAAAATATGTAATTTCTCTCAAAACCGTCCGTAACGGGCGGTTTTTTATTGACATTGTTTGTTTTTGTATAGTATAATTTACTTAATAAGAGCAAAATCAAGGAGAGATAATTATGCTGACTTTCAAAAATATGGAGGGTGTCACCCTCAGTCAATTATATAAAACCTATGACGAGGCTTTCTGCGATTATCCTGTCAATTTAGGCTTTGACGAAGCCAAGCTCCAGAGCTGTCTTGACAGACGCGGCTGTGAAAATGTCCATTCTTACGGCGCTTTTGAGGGAGACGAGCTTGTCGGCTTCACCTCCAATGCTGTGCGTATGCTGGATGGCAAGCTCACAGGCTACGATGCGCTGACAGGCGTGAGCATTCACCACCGCCGCAAAGGCGCAGGCAAGGGCATGATGATGGCTTCAAGCGAGCATTTTAAGGATATGGGCATTGACAGCTATATTCTTGAGGTTATCGACACAAACGAGAGCGCTTACGGGCTTTACAAAAGCTGTGGATTTGAATTTGTACGCAAGTTTGACTGTTATTCTCTTGCTGAAAAGCAGGATATGGAGGTTTCTCACGATGTGAGAATTGTTCAGCCCGACGATGGGATGTGGAAAAAGCTGGAAAGCTTCTGGGATTATTCCCCATCCTGGCAGAACAATATCGACTCTGTAAAAACGATGAAGGACAGCTTCCTCATTGCTGTGGCATTTGAAAACGGCGAGCCTGTGGGATATGCCGCCTGCGACAAGAAATCCTGCGGAATTGCTCAGATTGCCGTTGCGAAGGACAAGCGCAGACGCGGTATCGGCACAAGCCTGCTTGCTTTTATCGGCAAAAATACTCCGTCAAAGGGCATGAGCATCGGCAATGTGGACGACAGAAACATATCCCTTGCCGCATTTTTGAAGCATTACGGCTTTAAGATGACTCTTGTTTTGCATGAACTGGAAAAGAAATTGTAGATAATGCGGGCGGGCACAGAGACCCGCCCCTACAATAATTATGGATAAAGAAAGACCATCCGACGTGGATGGTCTTTTTTGGTGTGATTACAACCCCTCCACCATCGTTCCGATGGTCCCCCTCCCCTTACACAGGGGAGGCTTTGAAGGGAGTACGGGTGGTCTTTTTTGTTATTCGGCGAATTTGCGTTTTGAGAATGGGATATAGTAGAGTATGAATGCCACCGAGGTGAGCGCCCACGAAATCGGGTAGCCCCAGATTATTGTTGTCAGGGTATTATTGAGCGGCACCACGAAGAATGCCCACGCGATTCGCACAGCGCACATTCCAACGAGAGTCATCACCATCGGCATAAAGCTTTCGCCTGCGCCGCGGATCGCCCCCGAAAGCACCGATGTCGGCGCGTATGTGACGTATGTAAACGCCTGAATGTGCATGAGCACCGCTGTCACCTTGGCGATATGGGCATCTTCTGCTGTAAGGAAGAGTCTGCCCAGCGGCTCTGCGAAGAAGAACAGTATTGTGCCCATTGCCAGAATAATCACCGATGTTGCAACAAGGCAGATTCGCGTGCCTTCACGGGCGCGTTTTATCTGCTTTGCGCCGTAATTCTGGGCGACAAATGTGGATATCGTCTGGTTCATTGTATTGAATGTCAGCCAGATTATAGTGTCGAGTTTAAGACCGAGCGCCCATGCGGCAATGCTGTCTGTGCCGAGAGCGTTGACGCTTTTCTGAATTATTACATTGGCAATCGGATAGAGGGACGACTGAATGCCCATCGGGAAGCCGATTTTCATAATAGCGCCGAAGATTTTCTTATCGATGGCGATTTTTCTCAGCTCAAGCCTTTCTGCGCCCTGATTTTTCATAAGGGAGCGGGCAACGATAATCACGCTGACAGCCTGGGAAATTACAGTTGCAAGACCTGCGCCCGGCGCACCTGTTTTGAGAATTGCAACGAAGATGTAGTCGAGGATCATATTTAGGATGCCAGAGACCACAAGGGCACGGAACGGGGTTTTTGAGTCGCCCATTGCACGGGCAACGCCAGCTGAAATATTATAGCAAAGAAGGACGATGAGCCCTGCGAAATAGACTCTTACATAGCCGAGGGACTGGTCATAGATATCGGCAGGGACACCGAGCATATTAAGGGCAGGCTGGGCGATGAAAATGCCGGCTATCGAGATAAATGCGCCTGCAATAAGAGCGAAAGCCGCCGCTGTATGGATGGATTTATGGAGCTCCTGCTCCTTTTTCGCGCCGTAAAACTGGGATATTACGACGGTTGCGCCTGTGCCTATGCCGACGAACATATTGACGGCAAGACGGAGCATACTCGACACGGCATCAATGGAGGCAAGACCTGCCTTGCCTGCAAACTGGCCGACGATTATGGCGTCGACTGTGGTGTAAAGCTGCTGAAACAGGCTGCCGAGAAGCATCGGCCAGAAAAACTTCAGCATCTGGGACATAATATTGCCGGTTGTAAGGTCAATATTATTGGATTTTTCCTTCATTATTTCACTTCCTTGAGGTAGAGTACGTATGATATAATTATACTCCTGTATGGCAGGATTTGCAAGAAAAAACCGAGGGGAGTGCCCTCGGTTTTGTGTTTAGTCGGGTATTTTTTGTCCTGCCGCTTTATACCATTCGTCGGATTTTTCGGCATAATACGGAGCTGTTGTGGTATACTCTTCTTTAACGCTGTTTCTTGGAATACTTATTATAAGCCACAATATTGCAACAATAAATATGGTCACACCTATGGCTATCAGCGACAGTACAAACGAAACTGCTGAGCTTCCGTTCCCTGCTCTGATATCGCGGATTATTTTCCAGATGATAAATACAAACAGGCAGAATACTACTGCTTTATACGGAGCTCTGAACGCATCTGGCAGAAAAAAACCTTCCCATAAGTCATACAGTGTCATATATTATCACCTAATATTTACTAATTAAAATATATAGTACCTTTATAGTTTGCAGAAGAGGTGCTATACCACTGATCAAATGAATGTTCCTCTTTCGCCCCCATATTAGATACAACTATTATATTCTCTGTAAGAGAGTGAGCAGGGCTATAAAACTTTGTAATAGTGACCCAATGATGTTCCAATCTTTCAATCGGACTAAATCCTGTCAATAACATTACAGGTCTTTCGGAATTCAAGCCTGTTATTATATGACTTCTATACTGAGTTTTTGACCACCCATTTGCAGATTTTGCTGCTGTCATAGATACGCCTCTGTATCTTGCCCAATTTCCGACATACTCCTCCATTTTGTATACGGATGGGATTCCTGGTATAACATCATCAAAAATAAATGCATTATCTTTTAAATCTTTTTGGAAATACGAAAAATCTGTTTTAGTTAAATTTAATCTACTGTATAATGCTGACTTGCCACTGACATACTGTGACATATAGTGAAACGTGTTAGCAGCAGCTGTTAATCCACACGCCTGAAAAACATCCTGACTATACCCAACATTTGCAAGCCAATTTTGTGATCCTCCGTAATATATGTAATCATTATTGAGAGTATCAACAATTGGAACAAAATCATGTACTGCCCAATGGTCTAACATTGCATATACATTATCTGCATCTGCGTCAAGCTGAACATCCTGAATCTCGTAAGGTGTTGTTGCAAGTCTCGTTGCAGCATTTGTTTCATACTGCTGAATATCGGTAACTGATTCTATCGTGCCATTAGCATATACACGCTTATACGAGCCTTCCTGACCGATAATGAAGGCATAAGGGAAGCTGTAAATCATCTTATCTCCCGTATTTCTGTTCTGGTAAGCCGAAATAACTGCCATTGCAAATTCGTCAGGCATTGTATTGTTTCTGTTAAACAATGTGGAGTGGTTTCCATTGATATTACCGATTACAGAAAAACCTGTAATCATGCCTTTTTCGTTGCACAGCGGAACAAAGTAGGCATATTCCGTTCCCTCGGTATCATGGAGTGGTATCCATGTACTTTCATTGGCTATCACAGCATCCTCAAAGGAGTGGGACAGCGAAGCGGAAAGAATAGGCGTGATTACATTGGAACGGTAAAGCGCTTCTGTCATGTCGGTCATTTCAAGCGGCGGGAGCGCTGTGGCTGTCATGGAAAACATGAGCAAAGATGCCATTACGAGGCTGATAATACGTCTTTTCTGTTTCATAGATATCCTCCTTGTTATAATATTATGATTATATTTTAACATAAGGATACTGTTTTTGTAAATTGATATATCATACAAATTTTGAAGATGATTTGAACAAATATGATAAATCAATTCATAATACATATCCAATAAAGGGTACAGTAATTATGCCATAAGAGTGGAAAGATTCTTCGGGCTTTGCCTTCAGAATGACAGGTTGGTTGCGGCTTTTCTATTGCCTATGGGCGGATTTTATGGTAGACTTATAGTATAAAACAAGTGAGGTGAGCTTATGGACTACGGGAAAATTATAGCTTCCCTGCCGTATATTCTCGAATGCGAGCAGATGGAAGTGCCTGAGAGATTTGCAGGCAAGGTGAGCCTTTACAAGATTTGCTATGAGAGTGACGGCTGCCGTGTTATGGGGTATATTTCCATTCCGCTGGATTTTGATGGTGAATTGCCTGCTATCATCTATAATCGGGGCGGCAACCGTGATTTTGGCGCTTTACAGCCTGCGGCTGTATGCCGTTATGCCGCTTATGGGGCGGTTTGTCTTGGCTCACAGTACCGGGGAAATATGGGCGGCACAGGGCTTGAGCAGTTTGGCGGCGACGATGTTAATGATGTTATCCGCCTTATCGACATTGGGCTTTCGATTCCATTTTCTGTAAAATCCGGCATTTATATGATAGGACATTCCCGCGGTGGAATGATGACTTACAGAGCTTGCGCCATTGACGACCGCATAAAGGCGGCTGTTGTGGGCGCAGGCATGAGCGACTGCTTTATCATGTATGAAAGTCGTGAGGACGAGATGAAGCAGGTTTTCCACGAGCTTGTGGGCGGCGGTCCTGATGATAAATATGACAAGTTTGTTTTCCGCTCGGCGACATATTGGGCGGATAAGATTAAGCCGCCGATGCTTCTTTGTCAGGGCACAAATGACTGGCGCGTTGTGCCTGAGCAGACTTATAAGATGTATGAAAAGCTTAAGACAGCCGGCAAAGATGTGGAGCTTATTATTTATGAAGGCGCCGAGCACGATTTGCGGCCGACAAGCTTTGGCGATGATGCTGTAAAGTGGCTGTGTAAGCATAAGCTGTAGGGGTTGGGCTTTTTAAAATAAAATTGGAAATCTTTATTTCTGATTTAAGTTTGTCCAAACCGCAAGCTCCTCCGCCACGCACAAGGCGTGGAACGTCTTCGACGACTTCTTTATGCTTGCACAAAAGAAGCAAAATGCCCAAACTGGTCCACGCAGTTTGATCACGGGACCAGAGGGCACTCTGGACTCCTTGTGTGTTCGTTCCTCACAAATGGACA
>SVKW01000093.1 GCA_015068285.1 Oscillospiraceae bacterium
AAAAACACCCGTATTACGCAAAGTTTTTCTTTGAGCGCCACGATGGCGAAGTCAAGCTGAGTATGCTGCAGCTTTTTCTCGGCACAGCCTTTATTTCCGCCGTCTGCTGGGGCATTTTCGATATGAAACACCTTGCAGGCTGTGCAATTTTAATGTGGGGTCCGGGCGATGCCGCCGCTGCCCTTTTAGGCAAACGCTACGGCAGACACAAGATAAACCTCCCCTTTGCCGACCATCACAAAAGCTGGGAAGGCTCGATTTCCTTTATGATATGCGCTATCATTGCAGGCACAATATGGCTGAGCATTTTCTCCGATATGAGCCTGCTTTCCATCATAATCACAACTCTCATAACAGCCATGGCAGGCGCATATACTGAACTTATCACAAAAGGCGGCTTCGATACAATAACCGTCCCGACAGCAAATATGGTCGTGCTGATAGCATTGTCTAATATTATCATATAGTTATGTTGCTTCGCAGTTATTAAAATTACAAACGAAAAAGCGGTCAAAATTGACCGCTTTTCTTATTTTCAGCAATATATCTTATATAAATGCCGCGATTACAGCGAAAATTATGCTTGGGAGCATATTTGCAACATTGACTTTCTTGCCCCAGACCAGGTTGATGCCCACGCAGAAAATCAGCACCGAGCCGACAAAGGAGAGATAAAGCAAGGCAAGCTCTGTCATAAACGGCTTGATAAGTCGGGCAAGAATTGTCACCAATCCCTGCCAGAGACCTACAGGCACAGCGGAAAATACCGCGCCCTTGCCCAATGATGCCGCCATCACCATAATTATTATAAAGTCGAGGACAGCTTTGGCTGTCAGAAGCGAATAGTCCCCCAGAATACCGTCTTCGATTGCGCCCATAATAGCCATCGCGCCGATACATACTGTCAGGGAGGCTGTTACAAAGCCGTCGACAAAGCCGCCGTCCTTTGCGTTGCCCGTTTTCATTTTGAGCCATTCGCCAAGGCGGGTAAACCAGTTTTCGATGCCAAGAAGCTCGCCAACAAGTGTGCCCAGCATTATTGAAATAATGAGCACCATGGAGTTGCCGCTTTTTATGCTTCCGTCAGCAATACTCAGCATACCCTCCATCGCCCCTGCGATGCCAAGGAAAAGTACGCTTACCCCAGCCGCAACGCCGAGGGAATCCTGATGCTCCTTTTTGAGGAATTTTCCGAAAAACAGACCGCAGACACCGCCTGCAACTATCCCCAGTATGTTAATAAGTGTACCAAGTCCTATCATACGTTTGCCTCTAAGTAGCCGCTGATAAAATCAGAGTGCATTCAGCGGCGAGATATTTTTTTGTCAGAATGTTCAAAAGCCGCAGGCAATACTTTGTGTATTAACGAGGATTTTTGAACAGAGATGGCGAAAAAAGAGCCACCGATGGATGTGCTATTGATTTTGGAAGCGGCTACAATACAATGTTGCCCTTTTCCATAAGGACAACCTTTGTGCCGTCCTTCTTTGTGCCGATGCACAAGGTATCCTCTGCGCCAAACATAAAGTCAACATGGAGCTTACTCTTGTTAAGGCCCTTTTCTTCCTTGTTTTCACCCGGTACTGTAAACGGATAGCCGTTGCCGAGAGCAAGATGGCAGACAGCGTTTTCATCGTAAAGTGTGTTGTAGAAAAGGCGTCCTGTCATATTGATAGGGCTTGTGAAGTTTACGAGGGCAACTTCGCCTAAATACTTGCTGCCTTCGTCATTTTCAATGACTGCAGAAAGAATATCTTCGCCCTTTTCAGCCTTCCACGAAACAGCCGCGCCGTCTTTGAATGTGATGGAGAAATTGTCGATAAGACCGCCGCCATAAGAGAGAGGCTTTGTAGCCACAACTGTGCCGTTTACCTTGAACTTGTGCGGACAAGTGAAGCTTTCCTGAGTCGGGATATTAGGAGTATAGAATGGGCCGCCGTTGTTTACAGAGCCGCCGCCACCCCATACGCAGTCGTCAGCAAGACCAATAACGAGGTCTGTGCCGTTAGAAGATGTGAAGTGAAGCTCTGTAAGTTCCATTGCTGTCAGCTTTTCACAGCGTGCAACGATAGCGTCTGTGTGTTCCTTCCAGTATGCCACAGGGTCTTCCTTATCGGCATAGGAGCAGTAGAAAATCGCATCCCACATAGCTTCAATTGGATCTTCAGCGTCAGGGAACACCTTTTCAGCCCACTTTTTGCCTGGCACAGCGGCGATTGTCGAGCGCATACCTGTTTCGTGCTGAACTTTTCTCCATGGAGCCTGAGTTTCGGCATTTGCCTTTGTGAAAGCCTTGATTTTAGCCGAATCAATACCGCTTAAATTGTCAGGGTCAGATGAGCGGACGTGGATAATTGCGCCGCCGCGCTGAGCACAGCGAATCATAGGCTCTACCTTATAGGCAGGCACTTCCTCAAATTCCCTGACATCGGCATATTCGTATTTAAGACGGCTTACAACGTCGTCTGTATACATGATTTCAACATCGCTTGCGCCGTTTACATAAGCGCGCTCAGCCAAAAGCTGAAGAAATTCGTAGTTTTCTGTGTTGCCGTTAATAATAAGCGGCTGACCTTTCTGGAGAGCCACGCCTGTGTGGATAAGCAGGTCGGCATATTTTATAAGTTTTTCTCTGTCCATAATTTCCTCCGTTTGGGATTTTTTATGGATATATTATATAACATTATACTTAATATGTAAAGAAAAAGCTGTTTCCTTGACAATTTTGTGAATAGTGGTATAATTGAGTTAGTTGAAACTAATCACCATAATCCCGGGAGGAAACACCATGACAGATATTATTATCGTAGCAATTATTGCAGTTATCGTGGCTTTTGCCGCAGTAAAGGGCATGAAGCACATGAAGGGCGAGGGCGGCTGCTGCGGTGGCGGCACTTACAAGGCAAAGAAGAAAAAGCTGGATAAGGTCATCGCGAAAAAGACCTTCCTTATCGAAGGCATGAGCTGTCAGCACTGTGAAAACCGCGTTCACGAAGCGATAAATGACCTCGGAAATACATCGGCGGTCGTCAGCCATAAGAGGGGCACGGCTGTTGTTGAAATGTCCGAAAATGTCCCTGACTCAGCCATTATAGCCGCTGTCGAAAAGGCAGGCTATAAAGTCACGGGAGTAAAATAAAACCTCTCCTATGAAAAACGCTCCACAAGCTGTGGAGCGTTTTTTCTATGTCTTATTTATACATACGATAAAGGAATGTTACGATTTGCGCTCTTGAGCATACAGCATCAGGAGAGAATGTTCTTTCACCTGTGCCTGTTGTGATGCCGTTTTGCGCTGCCCAGTTTGCAGCTTCCGCATAGTAGCCGTCTTCTGCAACGTCATCGAAAGCATCGGAAGCTTCTGCTTTTTCACCCGATGCACGATTGAGGAATGTTACAACCTGCGCTCTTGTGCATTCCATATCAGGAGCAAATTCTGTTTCAGAAACACCTGTTGTTATGCCATTTGCAACAGCCCACATAACTGCATCATAGTAGTAGCTGTCTGCCTTCACATCAGCGAAGGCATTTTTGCCCGATGCCTTTGGTGCGCCCGCCGCACGCCAGAGGAATGTAACAATCTGCGCGCGTGTGCATTCCATTTCAGGGGCAAATTCTGTTTCGGATACGCCTGTTGTAATGCCATTTGCAACAGCCCATCTGACAGCTTCTGCATAGAAGGCGTTTTCATCCACATCTTCAAATACAGGAGTTTCGGCAGGCTTTACAACGGGTGTTGTGTCTTCTTCATCGTCATACCAGTCATCGACAATCACAGCCGAGGTAACGATATTTTCATTCATATATGTTGTACGGCCGACGATATTGGAAGCGTAAATCTTTACTGTATATTCTGTTTTGGCTTCAAGACCGCTGAACACGATATCTTCCGCAGTTGTATTGCTGAGAGTTTCCTGCAGTTCTCCGCCCTTATAAAGCTCTGCTGTATAAGTGATGGGCTCAGGTGTATTTGTCAATGTTTCATACTTTGTAAAAGATACTGTCACAGAGCTGCTGTCTGCTGTAATATCATATTCAAGCTCTGCAGGAACTCTGAGAACAGCTGTTATTTCACCGTAATAATTGTCTGTACCTGTAATTGTAAGTTTTACTTTGTAAAGATCCTCGGCGGAAACTGTAATGGTGTCACTCACAGAAACCGTGTCGCGTCCCACTGTCCAGTTGCAGGAGAATGTTTCGCCTTCCTGTGAATAATCAATGGAAATTTTATAATTTCCTTCTTCTGCTTCTTCGCAGATAAGTTCAGGAACGCCGGAAAGCATCTTTCTGCCTGTCACCTTAAGATAAGCTTCAAGCAAATTATTACGCGCATTGATATAAAGATTTGCTCCTTCAGGGTCATCTTCTGCATCCTTGCTGAGAGCAACAATAGCATCAGCGAGAGCTGTGCGGAATTCGTCCCAATATTCGCTTTCTTCGTATGTTTCCTCATCAAGAGACTCAGCTTCATAGATCATCTTGTCAAGAGCAATAGCTGCCTTAAGAACCTCGTCCTCTTCAGCCATAATATCAAACAATTCTTCAAATGTTTTGGAAGCCGTCCACACAGTAGGCATCGACTTGAGGTTTACTCGGATATTATTATCCTGCATGGATTCAAGCAGACGGTCAAGCTGAACCTCTGTAAGATTTGCCATAAGCATATACTCTACATCATATTCATTTGGGCTGTATGGTTCTTCAACCTCTTCATATCCCGGCCACTGAATCATATAACCGATACGCTGACCAAGATTTTCGTTGTTAACAGTACCTGCTTCAATTTCAAGATTTTCTAAAATTTCACGTACAAGCGCTCCGCGATAAGAGTCCGCATCAAGATTGTACAGCCATACCATAGCTTCAGGAAGATCGACTCCCTCTGCAAAAATGATGATATCCGTGCCTGTGTAAGCCCAGCGATACATAGGATTTCCCTTTGCATCCACCCATGATGGGATATTAAACTTTACAACACAGTATACATTATAGCCTTCCCTGAGCTCTTTTGTAATCGGAATATCTGTCTGCTCAATTACATATTTGCCGTCTGCAGGCTCTGTGTCGCCGATAAATTCTGCCAGTTCTGTGGCATCGTATGTTTTTGAGCCGGCAAGATAATACCCTCCGTCAGAGTACTGTCTCACTTCGAGTGTCATGCTTACATTTTCAAGCTCCAGAAAACGTTCATCAATGCTGAGATAAACCGAAGCATTTTCATCTCCTACATTGAGATATGCCTCGTCATTTGCAATATAAAGTGAATAGTCAGGTTCTTCTCCGTCTACCACCTTGTTGCTGTTAAGTTTCGGAAAAAGCAATGGAAAATCAGTATCCTGGAATGCAGCACCAATAATTATACCGGATGCAACCATTGTGAACTTGTATGCTCCGTTTTCATCTGCAGCTACTTCAACAAGGCTGCCCTCCCTGCCTTCGCTGTCCACTTTCCAATATCCGATGCTGCTGAGGGCATATCCTTCATCTGCTTCAGGATAAAGTGTTATAATGTCGCCTTCAACAGCAGTAATTTCAGTATTGTCAACGCCATATTTTTCACTTACACCGCCGTCCTCATGGCAAGTTACCGTAAACTCAAGCTTGCCGTTCCGGTTAGGCTCTTCTCCATTATAGACCTTTACAGAATAAGGTGTGGAATCATGTTCATGATCTCCGCCCTCTTCTGCTCCCGGATCATGGGCGTATGCTGCAGGCACGATGCCAAGCATCATCACCACAGCAAGCGTCATCGAAAGCATTTGCCTTAAAAACTTTGATTTTGTACTCATAATTTCTCCTTTGAAAGTTTATTTCGGTTTGGTTAGTATTAACTAACTTATCTTTATAAAAAACCGCTGTTTTCAGATAAAATCCATTTGTTTTCAAACCTTTATTATTTTAACCCCATTTTTACAGTATTTCTGCTCCAAAACTCCAATAAAATGCTCCAAATCACGCAAAATATTGAGTTTTAATATTATATAATTCCATTTTACTTATAATTACAGCTTGATTATAGACACATCGGTAATCTTCCCGTTTGTCGTGGCTCTCTGCAAAACTGATATATTCTTTTAATCTGCCGCAACCTGCTGCCACTTGACAGATTCAGTCTGTTGTGCTAAATTTAAAGCAGATGAATAAGAAAAGCTATGAAGGAAAGAGTAGCCTTTGTGAACCAGCCAGAGAGAGAAACGCATGGTGGAAGTTTCTTATGTGGATCATTGGTGAAAACCGCTCCTGAGCTGCTGCGCCGAAAGCAGAGTAAGCGCCGCCGTATTCCTGCGTCAAAGGATAGAGCCTGTTGGGGTTTGAAGAGTGAAAAATCAAGGTGGAACCGTGCATCTTTAATGAATAGTATGCACCCTTGGAATGGTACAGTAATGCTGTGCTTTTCCCGGGGTGCTTTTCTTATTCCTCTGCCGTTTATACGGCAAAAATACTATGAATAAGGAGAAATACTATGAAAGTCATCACAAAAGACGGTATTATCGAAAATTTAAGCGGCAATGATGCCCTGCTGACACTTCGCCACACAGCCGCCCATATTTTGGCGCAGGCTGTCTCCCGCCTTTATCCTGAGGCATCCTTCGCCTATGGACCTGCCAATGAAAAGGGCTTCTATTACGATGTGGACCTCAAGGGCAAAAAGATAAGCGAAAGTGACCTTCCTGCCATCGAGAATGAAATGCGGGCGATTATCAAGGAAAATCTGCCGCTCAAGCCTTTTATCCTCTCCCGCGATGAGGCTGTCGCCCTTATGAGAGAGCGAAATGAGCCTTATAAGGTCGAGCACATTGCCGACCTTGACGAAAACGAAAGCATCGGCTTTTTCCGTCAGGGCGACTACATTGATATGTGCCGCGGTCCACATCTCACATACACAAAGGGTGTCAAAGCCTTTAAGCTGACAGGCATTTCGGGGGCATACTGGAAGAATAACGCCGAAAATACAATGCTTACACGCATTTACGGCACAGCCTTTGAAAGTCAGGACGAGCTTGACGCATATCTTAAAATGC
The DNA here is from genome assembly GCA_015068285.1 of Oscillospiraceae bacterium. GTDB lineage: Bacteria > Bacillota > Clostridia > Oscillospirales > Butyricicoccaceae > SIG471. The sequence goes on from SVKW01000093.1 coordinate 7,023, forward strand.
TTGAAGAAGCCGAAAAGCGTGACCACCGCAAAATCGGCAGAGAGATGGACCTTTTCATGTTTGCCGACGAAGGGGCAGGCTTCCCGTTTTTCCTGCCGAAAGGCATGACGCTCCGCAATACGCTTATAGATTACTGGCGTGAAATTCACCGCGAAAACGGCTATGTTGAGGTTTCTACTCCTATCATAATGCACCGCAGTTTATGGGAAACAAGCGGCCATTGGGACCATTACAAGGACAATATGTATCTGACGGAAATTGACGGCGAGGACAACTGCATCAAGCCGATGAATTGCCCGGGCGGTATGCTCGTCTACAAAAACAAGCCTCACAGCTACCGCGAATTGCCTATGCGTGTGGGCGAGCTTGGTCTTGTCCACCGCCATGAGCTGAAAGGCACACTTCACGGACTTTTCCGTGTCCGCTGCTTCACTCAGGACGATGCCCACATTTTCATGCGTGAAAACCAGATAGAAAGCGAAATTGCAAATGTCATCCGCCTTATTGACAGCGTTTACAGGCAGTTTGGCTTTGAATATTCTCTCGAGCTTTCAACACGCCCCGAAAACAGTATGGGCAGCGATGCCGATTGGGAAAATGCCGAAAACGGACTGAAAAACGCCCTCGAATCTCTCGGTCTTCCTTATGTTATCAATGAGGGCGACGGCGCATTCTACGGCCCGAAGATAGATTTCCACCTTCGTGACAGTCTTGGCAGAACATGGCAGTGCGGCACGATTCAGCTCGATTTCCAGCTTCCGCAAAACTTTGACCTTGTCTATAACGATGAAAACAATGTAAAACAGCGCCCTGTTATGATTCACCGAGTATGCTTCGGCTCGATTGAGCGCTTCATCGGCATACTGACAGAGCATTATGCAGGCAAATTCCCTGTCTGGCTTGCGCCTGTGCAGGCAAAAGTCCTGCTTATCTCGGAAAAATATGCCGATTACGGCGAGAAGGTCTATTCTGCCCTTAAAAATGCAGGCATAAGATGCGCTCTCGACGCAAGAGATGAGAAAATCGGATATATGATAAGAGAGGCGCAGACGATTGAGCGTGTGCCGTATATGCTTATCATCGGCGCG
>SVKW01000094.1 GCA_015068285.1 Oscillospiraceae bacterium
TGTCATTTCGCTGCCCATGCTCATGGAAACTGCGATAGTTGAAAAGAGCGAGAAAATCATAAGACAGACTGCGTCGTCCATTGCGACAACCGGCAGGAGTGTGCTTGTGACAGGACCCTTTGCCTTGTACTGTCTTACGACCATAAGTGTTGCGGCAGGAGCTGTAGCCGCAGAGATTGCGCCCAATGTGAGAGCCATTGGAATTGGATAACCGAAGATGATGAGAGCGCCTGTAACGAGAGCGACAGCCATAAGACCCTGCCACATTGTAATTGTTGTGGCGCTGCTGCCTATCTTCTTGATATTGGAAAGTTTGAATTCACCGCCGATGGAGAATGCGATGAATGCGAGAGCGATAGTTGTCACGATCTTCATGCCTTCGAGCATTTCAGATGTCATGATGTTTAGGAAGGACGGGCCTGCGATAAGACCAGCCACAAGATATCCGGTAACATTTGGCAGGTGAAGCTTTTTGCATACAAAGGTCATGACCATACCGCTGAGCATGAGTACGGCAAGACTTGTAAGCATATCCATAGTTTATTTGCCTCCGATACCTTCGACATCGAGCACAGGAAGTGTGAACATAACGCCTGTGTTTGGCTTGTTGAACTGGCCGATAACGCTGTGGATAACTTCCTTTGCCTTTGGAACTACATCTGCAGGAAGCAGAACAACGAGCATCTTGTTAAGCTCGTTTTCAGGATTGATGAACTTTCTGAGTGAGCCGAAAATTGATGGTGGCTCAATGGATGCTCTGTCGAGAGCTGCGAGCATACCTTCGCAGTCGATGACAGATGCGCCTCTGATGCCTGCTTCCATAAAGCCGGAAAGAACGCCAGGCACTTTTTCTGTCTGATTTGTGATCATAACTAAAAGCTGCATGATTTTTCCCCCTGTAATAATTTGTTTAATAAAAAAATATCTCCCGTCCAATATTCCGGCGATATCAGCGAGAGGTTTTTGAGTCAGGGCGGTCAATATTATGATCGGAGTGGCGGAAAAAGATCTGTTGATCATCGTTCATTCGGACGTGAAAATGGGATTTTGCTCCCATGGATCATGATTTTTAACGTGTTACAGTATACTCCCGATTGCGAAAAATTTCAAGAGCAATTTTGGACGAATTTTACAGTTTTTTGCGTTTGTTTTTATGCAAGTTTTATAATGTTGTTATTTAGAGGAAGGACAGGAAATCCTCTTGCCTCCCTCTGAGGAGGGACACCGCCCGCAGTCGGCTCTTAGCGAGTCGCAGGTGGCTTGCGAAGCAAGACGGAGGGAGAGACCCTATCACACCACACTTTTTCACTTTTCACTATTACCTATTACTTTCTTATGCGGGACGTTGACGAGCACCGTCCCCTACAGAGATTGTACCAAAGGAGATGTAGGGGATGGCGCTTGCGACATACCGCGGGCGGATGTGGGCATCCGCCCCTACGTTATCACACGGACGAGCACCGTCCCCTACAGGGTTTGTGCAAACGGGGATGTAGGGGATGGCTGCCTCCCTTGCCTAATGGCCCAGGCCACCCTCTCTTGACCTTCGGTCAATTCACCTTGAGGGAGGGGGACCATCGGAACGATGGTGGAGGGATTCAACGACATACCACGGGCGGATGTGGGCATCCGCCCCTACGTTATCACACGGACGAGCAATGCTCGCCCCTACGGGATTGTGCAAACGGGGAAGGAAAGATTCTTCACATTCGTTCAGAATGACCGATTTTCAGCCTCCCCTGTGCAAGTGGAGGTGTCGCACGAATGTGTGACGGAGGGGTTGTCAACCTACCAAATATGATTTATCGCGCCAAATTTCCCCGATTTTCTGAAACTTTTTTGCTACTTTGAAAATCTATACTGACAGAAAGAAACAAAAACCGATTTTCACATAAAGGAGCAAAAAATGAAACGCAAAATCCTCACCATCTTCTGCCTTGCAGCCCTTATCGCCGTAACGCTTTCCTATGCCCCGTCTGCGCCGCAGATTTGCCACACCGAAACTCCGACTTACAGCCAGCCGACAACTGCCGCTGCTGAAAGCACAGAAATCCCTGCCGAAATCATTCCTTCCCAAGCCCCTGCCGAAAAGCCTGCCGTTAAGCCTGAAATCCGTCTGACCGAGCCTGTGGAAATCGTGCCGCTTGCCACGCTCACTCCTGCTCAGCCTGAAACCCCAAAAGCCGCGCCTTTCACTATGGAAAATTCCCTTTTCATCGGCGACTCCCGCACGACAGGTCTTGCCGATTATTCGGGCATGGAGGGCGTCGACTATTTTGCCGATGTGGGTATGAACGTCTACACTGTCGGCAAGCGTGTTCTGCCTGTCGAAGGCTTCGGCGAAATCTCTCTTGCCGACCTGCTGGAAGCAAAGAAATATGATAAAATTTACATTATGCTTGGCATAAATGAGGTTGGCTATGCCTTTGAAAAAACTGTCGATGTTTACGGCAGGCTTCTCGACTCGATTATCCGCGCTCAGCCTGAGGCTGAAATATTTGTGCAGGCAAACCTCCATGTGACAGCCGCCCATTCTGCCAGGGCTAAGTATGTGAAAAACGAAGCTATTGATGGGCTGAACGCTCTGCTTTGTCAGCTTGCTTCTGATAAAAACTGTCATTATATAGATGTAAATCCGTTTTTTGACGATGAAAACGGCGCGCTTATGGCTGACAAGTCGGGCGACGGCGTACACCTCCGCGCAAAATATTATATTGAATGGGCGCGCTGGATTGCCGAGGTAAGTGAGGAAGCGCTTGGGTAGGCAGATGAGACTCTTTGTTTTTCACTATTACTTATTACTTTATCTTCGGGAGCGGCGAGCAGCTCCCCTACAAAGATTGTGCAAACGGGGATGTAGGGGATGGCTGCCTCCCTTGCCTAATGGCCCAGGCCACCCTCTCTTGACCTACGGTCAATTCACCTTGAGGGAGGGGGACCATCGGAACGATGGTGGAGGGATTCAACGACATACCGCGGGCACGGAAACACGCCCCTACTTTATCTTCGGGAGCGGCAAGCAGCTCCCCTACAAAGATTGTGCTAATGGAGATGTAGGGGATGGCGCTTGCGACATACCGCGGGCGGATGTGGGCATCCGCCCCTACGTTATCACACGGACGAGCAATGCTCGCCCCTACATACATTCTTGCGGGACAATCTGTTCTCCCCCGTTCCCTCTTTATTTCTGCCGAAAATTATGGTATAATTAAACAAAAAACATCGCGGAGGTTAATATGGATTACATGATCACCATTCTTATTTTTGCGGTGGCTGCCGCCGTAGTCGTGATTGTTGCGAAAACCATTGCATCACATCAGTTCAGGTGCCCTCATTGCTCAAAAAGCTTTCGTATAACCTGGATTCAGGTGCTTACCGCCAAGCATTCGGGCAACAAATATATGCTCATCTGCCCTTTCTGCAAAAACAGCGACTGGTGCACACAGCAGCCGAAAAACAATTAAGCAGGATTTCTCCTGCTTTTTTCTTTCGTTGACACCTTTTTGCGAAAGTGCTATAATCAATATGTCAAATCCCAAAGAAATCGAGGTTATTCCTATGAAAGGCAACAAAAACAAGGCCATAATCTACATAATGCTGTCGGCATTTTTCTTTGCCCTGATGAATATTTTCGTCAAGCTTGCAGGCGACATTCCATCCATGCAGAAAAGCGTTTTCCGCAACGCTGTGGCTCTCATTTTCGCATTTATCGTCATTAAAAAGCAGAATATTCCGCTGAAGCTGAACAAGGGCGACGGCAAATTCCTGCTCCTCCGCTCGGTTTTCGGAACTTTAGGTATCCTGTGCAACTTCTACGCTGTCGACCACATGATGGTGGCGGACGCTTCGATTCTCTCTAAGCTTTCCCCATTCTTCGCCATCATTTTCTCATATTTCATTCTCAAGGAAAAAATCAAGCCTGCCCAGTTCGGCTTTATCGCCCTTGCTTTTGCAGGTATGCTGCTCATCGTCCGTCCGGGCTTCACAGATGTGTCTCTCTTTCCTGCCTTCATGGGCGTTATGGGCGGTCTGACAGCGGGCGCGGCTTACACTTATGTGCGTGTTCTCGGCTCACGCGGAGTCAAGGGTCCTGTAATCGTGTTTATGTTCTCCACCTTCTCCTGCCTTGCAGTTCTGCCCTTTATCATTGCAGATTTCACACCGATGAGCCCAATCCAGCTCATGTACCTTCTCCTTGCAGGTCTTGCCGCATCGGGCGGACAGTTCTCTGTCACAGCGGCTTACTCCAACGCTCCTGCCGCTGAAATTTCGGTTTACGACTACACACAGATTATTTTCGCGACAATTCTCTCCTTCATCTTCCTGGGCGAAGTGCCTGATGCCATCAGCTTTGTGGGCTATATCGTGATTTTCGCCGCAGGTCTCATGATGTTCCTTTACAATAATAAGAAGAAAGGGTCGGCGAAATAGCCTATGCGCGATAAAATTAAAGCTATTCTCTCCGAAATGGAGCCTGTTTACGCTCTCGCTCTCCGCGGAGACCCTTCCGCCTTCCGCTTTGAAGGTGTGTTTTCCCCCGAACTGGGCATGGTGGATAAAAACCGCAAAACCCGCTTAAAGCTGGCGTATTATATGCTTTTTGCCCCTGAGCAGGAGGAAATCGTGGCTTCCTTCCTCTTTTCCGAGGAGGTCAAGGCGATCAAATCGCTGAACGAAACCGAGGTCAACGACTGCATCGAGGTGCTGACCTTTATTTTGCAGAAATACAATTCCGACAGGCGCTACAACATACTTTTTGACCGTCTGCTGAAAAACCGCCTGGGGCATTTTGAAAATTATGACATATATAAGGAACAGAAAATGCTGGACGATTATTCGGACAGCGAGCTTGCGGAATTATATGAAAAACTCAAATAATAACGTGATATTCAAGGATCTTGCGGACTTTCTACGTCACGGACGTGAAATTGAATTCGAATACAAAAACAAGCAGTATTCCATCACAAACAGCCATTCTGAGTGGCATTTCTGCTGTGATACCGATGGTTCGAGCATTACTTTGTGCCCGTTTCACGATTTTGAGGCTCTTGTCAGAGGCACAGCAAAAATTATCATTGATGGAATCACAGTTGAGGAAATCTTCGACCGACGGCTTTATTCCACTGCCGGACTTCATATTATATAAATAAAAGCTCCCGTTTCAAGGGAGCTTTTTACATTATCTGCAATTTTTAATGCACGCCGTGGTCGTGGTGATGGTCGAGATGGAGCAATTCCTTGAAAGTTTTTTCGCCAGGCTGAGCCTTTGGACGAAGGAGAATCGTATAAGATGTGACCAGACAGAGCGCCACGCCGAAAACGCAGGTGTAAACAACGCTGAATGGGTTGGAGTTTGCAACCATGCCCCAGACTGTCGAGCCCACCGAGCTGCCCACGTCCTGCATAGCCATATAAGTGCTCGTTGCGCGGCCTCTGCGGTTTGATTCGACCGAGCGGACAGCCGCCGAATTGAGAAGCGGGAAGCCAAAGCCGATGCCGAAGCCATAGCACATACCTGCAAGAGCCACCTGCCAGCGGGACTGGGCAAAGATAAGGTTGATAAATGCACAGAGATAGAAGCACATTGCGCCGTAGAATACCTTGTTTTCGCCTAAAAGTCTTGGCAGTTTACGTCCTACAACTCGTGTGCAGAAAAGACCGCAGGCCGAAAGTGTGAAGTAGATGCTGACCCCTTCGATGCCTCTTTCGATGCCCATAAGCGGCAGGAATGTGGCAACCGATGAGTTGGCAAGCGACATGAACATAACTGTGAATGCTGCAGGGAGAGCGCGCTTTTCAAAGAAGCCGCCTTCCTTTTTCTGGGAATTTGCGCTTGCTTCTGCCTTTGCCTTGAGCATTTCTTTTTCGTTATATTTTACCGAAATACCGCAGAAAAGACACATAAGCCACGAAAGTGTAACTGCAATGAGCACCCAGTTAAAGCCGAAGTCATAGAGGAAAAGTGCAAGCCCCGGAGCGACCGACTGGGAGAAAATACTTGCTGTGCCGTAGAGGGCGATGCCTTCGGAGAAGCGCTCCTTAGGAATGATGTCGGCAACGATGGTGCCGTTGGAAGTTGTGACGGCTGCAAAGCCTGCGCCGAAGATGATTCGGGCTATAAAAAGCACAGGAATCTGTGTTGCGATGAAGAAAACCGCCGTTGCGCTCAGGCAGAGTGCGATACCGAGGTAGTAGATTTTCTTACGGCCGACCGTGTCGTTGAGCCTGCCCCATGTCGGGCGGAATGCGAAAGCGGCTATCGTGTGGGCGCTGGCAAGCATGCCGGAGATGGCTTTTGTGCCGCCAAGAGCGATACACTGCTGAGGTGATGTGGATGTGATCATAAAGCTGCAGGTGTACGCAAAAGCGGCCACTGCTATCATGAGCAGATAGTTTTTGCTGAACAGCTTTTCCTGCTTGGTTTCCATAATTTTCTCCTTTTTGAAAAGTTTCTGTTGCCATACATTATATAATATTTTATCAGGTATTTCAAATCAAAAAGCTGTGATTTTTTGCACATTTCACAGCTTTTGTGGTGTTCATTTATGAGTTTTTTCCATTTTTAGACTTTTATTAAGGATTTTTGTTCGTATTTTCATCAAAAATCATGTTTTTTCCCATTATATGCCGCGTAATTTCAGCAGGATTCCCATAAGACTTTCTGTCGAAAGGGCATCTTCAGTATACGCCATATCGAGAAGGATCGGCAGATTTTCGTCGGAATATTCGATTTCTTTCGAGTACATCGCCGCCATCTCCGCCTGTTTTTCACAGAGGTAGACCCGCATGAGCAGTCCGTTTGTCAGCCAGCTTGTGATTACGAACTTGATTCTTGCGAGAAAATCTTCGTCGAAATATGCGGCAGGCAGATGTCTGAACAGCAGATAAATTGCCATATTTTCCCAGCTCTTTACCCTGTCACCCGTGGTTTCGCAGGTTGTGACGACATCGAGCTCATTATATAAAAGGTCAAGATGCTTGTGCCAGCGCTCATCGAGAGTTTCCAGTGAACGATAGATTTCTATAATCTTTTTATAATTTTCTTCCCAACTGTCAGTTTTAAATCTTTTGAAATCATTGAGCTGCTTTGTCATAAAAGCTTCATCGGAATAAAGGTCGATAATCTGAGGAATAATCTGATAATCTTCCTCTTCTGCAGCGTTCTGGACATTTGAAGCGAAGGCTAAAAGCAGCATAAGACGGTCAGCCATCGGGCGATTTCCGTTCTGGATAAGCCGGACAGACTTTTTTAGAACATCAAGCACAATAAAGCACTTATCATCTGGTGTACTTTCGTCCTCAGAATCAATTATTTCCTGCTCTGTAAAGTAAATATCCTTGTCGGAATCAATGAGCATTTCGGCAGCTTTTTCACAGCCTATGCCATAGCCTTCAAAGGTAATTCCCGGCAGCCACTCGTAAAAACGAGGGTGCTTGTCGCAGATTTCGCAAAGCATTTCTTCGCCCGAATCAATGATGATATCGCACAGCCCGTCCTTATTGAGAAACGGACAGCGCTCATTTTCACCCAGAATGAAATGGGGGTTTTCGCCGTAGTCGATGCAATTCTCAAAGCGTTCTTTCAGCTCACCCTTATAGTTCCTGTATTTTTCAAGAGCGGCTTCGTCGATGTCAATTTCCCAGCCTATACAGCAGCTGTCACGGCACTTGTCAGCCTTGCATTTAAAACCCTCAAAGCAGGACAGACCTATTTTCTTCACAGCCTATCCCCTCTTTCTTCCTTTTACATATATTCCCAGCTGAACAAGGGCGGAAATTATCCATAAACTTCCAATAAATATGCCACAGTGCATAAAGAACTGCCACGGCAGGATGTTGATGACAGGGTCGACTCTCGGATCGAAAATCCACATATCATTGTTGAAAAACAGCTTGTGGAATACGATGAATGCCGCGTTGAAGTCGATGGCGATAACTATGAGCAGAACTATGGGAATTATGAGTGTCAGGATGCCTGATATTCCCAGTATTTTCCTGAAATCAGCACGTTTTCTCAGCTTGATAAGCATTAAGATCATCAGCACGAAGGACACCGCACCTGCGATGTAGAGAGCTGTGAAAATATTGCGTGTTTCATAGAAATGATA
>SVKW01000095.1 GCA_015068285.1 Oscillospiraceae bacterium
CCACGACCACGGCGAATCCTGCTCCTGCGGTCACGACCATGACCACCACCACGAACATGGCGAACATTGCTCCTGCGGTCATGATCATCACCATGCTGACGAAGCATTTACATCGTGGGGCTTTGAAACTGTAAAGAATTACACAGAAGCCGACATCAAGAACATCCTCACAGCTCTCGACAGCGGCGAATACGGCGATATCCTCCGCGCAAAGGGTATGGTTGCTGACGGCGAAAACTGGGTTTATTTCGATTATGTTCCTGAAGAACATGAAATCAGAAACGGCGCTCCTTGCTACACAGGCAAGATTTGCGTAATCGGCGCAAATCTCAAGGAAGATAAGCTCTCTGAGTTATTCAATAAGTAGCGAAAGGCTGAAAATATGAATATGGAAAGAGAAATTCCTGTTTTTATAATCAACGGCTTTCTTGAGGCTGGCAAGACAGCCTTCATCAAGGATGCCATCATAGGCGATCCTAAGCTGAGAAAAGAGCGTATAGTGATTATTTCCTGCGAAGAAGGTGTGGAAGACTATGACGGCCTGCCTAAAAATGTCACTATCCACACAGTCGAGGATGAGGAAGACCTGCACGAAGACCTTTTCTTCGAGGTTGCCGCCCTCCATGACCCGACCTATGTGCTCATCGAGTACAACAGTATCTGGGGCATGGACAAGCTCTACGATACAGCAATGCCTGACGGCTGGGTGTTAGTTGACCAGATGACAATTATCGATGCCCTCACATTTGACAGCTATTTCAACAATATGAAAAGCTTCTTTGCCGATATGCTCCGCTCATCTTCAATGGTAATTGTCAAGAGATGCGAAATCGACGAGGATTTCAAGCATTTCCGCGACATAATCCGCCCTTGCGCTCTGCAGGCTGAAATACTTTATATGAACGATGAAGAAGGCATTATGGACATCACTCTCGAGGACGAGCTTCCGTACAGCCTTGAAAGCGATGTCATCGAGCTTCACAGCGACACTTATGTAGCGTGGTACATCGATATGATGGATAATATCGAGCGTTACATCGGTAAAACCGTCGAGTTCACAGCTCTTGTCGGCAAGCCTGACTATTTCCGTCCGAATTACTTTATGGCGGGCAATATGGTCATGACCTGCTGCGAGGACGATATGCAGTTCTTCGGCTATGTCTGTCATTATGACAAGGCGCCTGAGCTGGAAGAAGGCTGTTATATTAAGCTGAGAGCACAGATAGACTGTGACTTCACCCCTGAATATGAGGAAGAAGGTCCTGTCCTCTATGCCGAAAGCGTAACAGTCCTGCCAAAGGTAGAAAAATAGATGTAAGGGGAGCTTTATGCTCCCCTTTATTTTACAAAAATAACTATTGACAATTAAAAAAATACTGTGTATAATATTCTTGTTAATCAAATACGGGGGCGTAGCTCAGCTGGGAGAGCGTTTGACTGGCAGTCAAGAGGTCATGGGTTCGATCCCCACCGTCTCCACCAAAGAATCGGCAGGTAAATCCTGTCGATTTTTTATTTTTGTCACAATCTCATTTTCCGCATAACATAATAGCAGGAGGTGGAATATGAGAACTATAGCATATAACAGGCTTGCCGCCGTAGCTTACGCCCGCAGGTGGGCGCTGTCGCGAAATCCTATTTACTATGATTTCTCTGAAATCGGCGGAGACTGCACCAATTTTGCATCCCAATGTATCTATGCAGGGTCGCGTGTTATGAATTTTGAGCCCACATTCGGCTGGTATTATCTTTCGACAGACGACCGCTCGCCAAGCTGGACAGGGGTGGAATATCTTTACAGCTTTCTTGTAAACAACAATTCTGTCGGTCCTTTTGGCAGGCTTGTGGGGCGAAGCAGGGTGCAGATAGGCGATATAATTCAGCTTGGCAAAAGAGACGGCACTTTTTATCATTCTCTCGTTGTTTCGTCAACATTTCCTCGGATTCTCGTCTGCGCCCATTCGGACGATTATCTGAACCGCCCGCTCGATACATACACCTATGAAAATATCCGCTTTATCCATATCGACGGGGTGAGAATTGAATAAAACCGCTTTATGCGGTTTTTTCTTTGCAAAAATGCAACGCACGGCGTAAAATATTGGTTATATAGACAAAGGATCCTTGAATAACTCAAAGGAGGTGAAAGCGTATGGAAGATGAAAAAATCATAGATTTGTTCTGGCAGCGTGATGAAAATGCCATAAAGCTGACAGCGGAAAAATACGACAGTTACTGCGGTACGATAGCAAGGAATATCCTGGGCAAAAACGAGGATGCCGAGGAATGTGTCAACGATACATGGCTGAAAGCGTGGAATGCAATTCCGCCTCATAAGCCTGACAAACTCCACCTTTTTCTCGGCAAAATAACCCGTGAACTTGCGATAAACCGCTATAAAGCCAACTCAGCGCACAAAAGGGGAGGGGGCGAAATGGAATTGGCTCTCGATGAGCTTTCTGCATTCATATCGTCGAAAAACACAGTCGAAGAAAATATCGAAGCCGAAGCTGTGGCAAAGGCGATAAATGCCTTTCTGCGTAAACAGCCTGAAAAGCAGGCAAATATGTTCATTCTGCGATATTACCATTTTTATCCAATATCACAGATAGCCGCAAAATATTCGGTCAGCGAAAGCAAAGTCAAATCTGTCCTTTTCCGTATGCGAAAAAAGCTTTACAGCTATCTTGAAAGTGAGGATCTGTTATGAAACCTGAAAAAATAATTGATGCAATGAATATGCTGGATGATGACCTTATTGAGCAGGCTGAAAGAAAAAATGATGTAAAGAAGATACGCTTTACGCCTGTAGCAAAACGTCTTATAGCCTGTGCCGCCTGCGCGGTGTTCATAGTGGCAACATCCTATGCTACAGAAATCGTCGAAGCCTTCAAATCATATTTCGTAAGTCAGAATGACGTATTTCCGCCTGAGGTGATGACCGATGTCAAAACCGACGAAAATGAGGACCTGACTATCCGCCTTGACGGCGCAGTTGCCGACCGCCACTCCTGCCACATTATAGTGTCGTTTATCTCAAAAAAGCCCCGCCTTTTCAACGGCTATGAGCAGGAGGGCTTTGAACTTTATGCCGTCGATAAAAACGGCGGCAGAGTGAACTTCGATGACCGTTCAAGCGGCACATATATGGAGCACGGTCCGATCGAAAAGGCAATTACAAAAATTGCCGATGCCGACGCAACCTATCTTGTCAGCGGCACATTTGAGATTCCGCAGATGGAGAATATGGACAAGCTTGTCTTTGAATATGAAGGTCTGAAGCTTGAAACGGAAATTGAAAACAATATCCTGCCTGAATATCCGCTTTACACGGCGGACGGGGCTGAAACAGGCTATGTTGTGACACCTATCGGTCTTTATGTAAATTACACGACAGACACGCCTGACGAGCATATTTTCGAGCATGTATTCCTGCTGGATAAGGAAGGAAAGGCTGTTGAAATGGGCTTCAGCGGTCATTCAAGCACAGCAAGGCTTGCCGACGGCAGCGAGCATATTGTGGCAATACACACATGGTCAAAGGGTCATATCGACGTACATATTCTTGATATGGATAATTATATGGGCGTCCGAATCGGCGAAACCGATTACTATTTTGTAAGAGAAAATTAACCATTTTCATCTTGACAAGGCAAAAACATAGGGATATAATTCAAGCACAAGGGCGAAAGTCCTTGTGCTATTTTAATTTGAAATGGTGATAAAATGAAATATTTTCTCGACACTACAGGTACAATCCCCGACGGAGTTGGTTTTAGTCAATATGGCTTGCTCCACATAGTATGGATTGTGATTTTCGTGGCAACACTCATCACAGTAAGCCGTATTTACAAAAAATCCGACGGTGAAAAACGCGCAAAAATACGCAAAATCGTGGCATGGCTCATCGTTGCCGATGAAATATGGAAGATGTTCTTCCTGACAATCGGCGGACGGTATATATGGGAATATCTGCCATTCCATCTCTGTTCGGTAAACATTTTCCTCATCTTATGGCACGCTTACAAGCCGAATAAAGTTGTCGACAACTTCCTCTATCTGGTCTGCATCCCGGGCGCGGTTGCGGCTATGCTTTTCCCAAGCTGGGTAAAGCTTCCTCTTTTCAACTTCATGCATCTGCACAGCTTCACAATACATACCCTCCTCGTGCTTTATCCTTGTATGCTGACATACGCAGGCGATATCAAGCCGCAGATTAAATATATCCCCAAATGTATAGCCTTGCTTCTCGCCGTATGTGTTCCGGGTATTATAGCCAATAAGCTTGTGGGCACAAACTTCATGTTCCTTGAAGAAGCAAGCGCAGGCAGTCCACTGCTGATTTTTGAAAATTTATGGGGCAACCATCTTTTAGGCTATCCTGTCCTTATAGCGCTTGTAATCCTCGTTATGTACGGACCGATTTTGATAAAAAACAGGAGAAAAAAGAATGATAATCGAGATTAAAGAGCTGTTTTCAGACAGAAAGACTGTCATATTTACATTGGCAGGAATGTTTGCAGGAGCTTTTATGGGAGCAGCCGCATATTATAACGGCTGGCTTGGATAATAAAGGAGGGCATAATGCCTGAAAGGGAAATCGGCGGTATAAAATATACCCTGACGATTAAAAATGTCAAAAATCTCAATATGCGCATAAAAAGGGAGGGCGTTTTCGTTTCGATGCCGCCCAATATTCCTGTGCGCTATGCCGATGCCTTTGTCTATAAAAATCGCGATAAAATCGGACAGTATATGGAAAAATATGCTCAGCCGCAGCATGAACAACTGGAAATAACTGTAAAGACAACGCAAGGCGAGGCGGTCGGTATGGTATACCGCTATGTGGAAATTATGCATGAGGACAATATCCCGAAGCCCTGTGAGATACGCTTTAAAGAAATGAAAACCATGTGGGGCAACTGCTATCCGCAGCGGAAAATAATAACCCTCAATTCGGCTCTGCTCGATATGCCAAGAGAATATCTCGAGTATGTGATAATTCATGAGCTTGCCCATTTTATCCACAAAGACCACCAGAAGGGCTTCTGGAATCTGGTCGGAAAATACTGCCCCGAATGGAAAGAGCGCCGCAAGCGCATGAAAAATTACGCAGGGCATTTAAGAGATTAAAAGAAAAAGCCACTCAGACGAGTGGCTTTTGTTGTGCGTTTATTTAGAAAATTGCAAGACCGTTGTCGCGGGAAATCGCCTTGAGCATAGCGGCGCCTGCAACAGAGTTGCCCTTCTGGTCGAGGGCAGGGCCGTAAACGCCGATGCCGATACCTGTGTTTGTCGTCGAAAGAATACCGCCGCCAACACCGGATTTTGACGGCATACCAACATCGAGAGCAAAGCTGCCCGAAGCATCGTAAAGACCGCAGGTGAACATGACAGTTTTGAGAATGGAGCAGATCCTCTGGCTGAGAACTCGCTGACCTGTGCGCTTGTTTACTCCGTTGTTGGAGATTATCCATGCGGCGTGAGCGATGTCACGGCAGGTGACTTCGATGGAGCACTGCTTGAAATATGTGTCCATAACATTGTCGACCTCGTCCTCGATAAGACCGTAGCTCTTGATAAAGTAGGCAAGAGCGCGGTTGCGGTCGCCTGTATCCTTTTCGGAATGATAAACCGATTCGTTTATTTCAAGAGAGCTGTTGCCGCAGCATGCGCGGATAAGGTCTAAAATACGGTTGAATTTTTCCTTCTTGTTGTTGCCGTGAATCATGGATGTTGCAAGGATTGCGCCGGCATTGATCATCGGATTGTAAGGCTTGTGAGTGTCCTTCAGCTCAAGGTTTGCAATGGAGTTGAAGCTATCGCCTGTCGGCTCAACGCCGATAAGCTTGAAAACCTCACGCTCGCCGTTGTCCATAATGGCAAGGGCGAAAACGAAAATCTTTGAAAGACTCTGAATTGTGAACTTTACATCGTAGTCGCCTGCGCCGTATTCTGTACCGTCCTCTGTAAAGACGTAAATGCCCAGGTCGGAAGGATTTTTCTCCTTGAGCTTGGGAATGTATGAAGCCACAGTGCCTGTAGCTGTGATAGCCTTGTGTTCGCTGACAAGTTTTTCCAATGTTTGCTGATTTATCATAATATCCTCATAAATAAAAATGTCGATTTATTTCCAATAATATAATAACATAAAAATACGATAAATGGAATATGTATTCTGCATAAAAATTCATATTTTTAAAACAAAAAAGTGGTCGACCGCAATTTGTCTATAATGGATAAAAAGATATCAAAGAAAATTGGCAAAAAACAGTTGACAAACGGAGGTTTTTCGTATATAATAAAACCATAAATTAAAGAAAGTTCGGATGATAAAATTGGGAGAGACCATTTAAGTATGGCGCCGAAGGGGATTTCGCATAAACTCTCAGGCAAAAAGTACCGATTTTTGACGAGACTCTGGAAAGCCGCTTAGATGCGGCGCCGACGAAGCAACTGCAGCCCTTTGCTGCACGAATCTTTCAGGTATCATGACGGAGGCGTACTGTATATCAGTACGCCTCTTTTTTATTGCCTTATCGGCAAAATTTATTTGCTTTTTTACTTTTTTTATATCAGTCATAACCAGTCGCCATATAGATGGCGGCGCATCTAACCTCCCCAAAACCGGAAATTGTCCGCAGTCGGACGGTGCAAAAATGCACGACACGGCGCCTGGCTGCGGAAGATAGCCGGTATCTGTGAAAACGAAATAACTTCCATTTTCATAACTCTCTTTCCAAATTGTGTTTTGCTGACACAAACAATCAGTCACCACAAAAGCAGGGTCTCAGCCACCCTGTTTTTGTGGTGTTTTTATCTATTTAGGATAAACACCTTTAAACGCTGAGCTGAAAAACACTCTCCTGGTGATAAAAAATAACCCCCTGTGAGTTGTTCCACAGGGGGATTCATACTGCCGAAAGACAAATCATGCCGCCGCACATTCGCGTGCAAAGTTATTCATTTACAAAATATCCGAAGCCGTAGGCATTGTTGCCTGTGTGGCAAACAAGGGTACAGCCGATTTCATACTCATAGAATTCGTTTATGCCTGTTGCCTCGTTGAGAGATTTTCTGAGAGTATCAAGCTGCTGGCGTGTCGAGCCGACAGAAGCCACATTGAGAATATCGTATCTGATGCGGTCTTTGTCCGCCTTGACAAGGTTAATCATCTCGCTTATCGCCTTTGCGTTGCCGCGAACCTTTGTCTTGACCTTGAGACCTTCCTTTGTCATCTCAATGATAGGCTTGATGCCTAAAAGAGAACCTGCAACGTAGGAAGCCGAGCTGAGTCTGCCGTTTTTGTGGAGCTGAGTCAGGCTTTCAACGGTGAAGTAAAGACGCTGATGGTCGGCAAGATAGCGGGCTTCTTCAATGATCTTTTCAAGAGGCTCGTCGTTTTTCTGCATAACATAGCAGGCGCGCACAAGCGCACCGAGAAGCCCTGCCACAGTATTGGAGTCGATAACTGTCACAGCCCCTTCAGGGAAGCTCTGGGAAGCTATAACTGCATTGGAATATGTGGACGAAAGAGAGGATGCAAGGCAGATGCACACAACAGGGATATTCTTTTCAACATAGGGTGCGAAAGCCTCGCTGAAAGCCACAGGGGAAGGAGAAGCCGACTGGGCGATCTCACCTGTGGAGCTCATCAGTTCGAGAAGCTTTGTGGAAGTTATATTTACTTTGTCTAAATAGCTTTTGTCGCTGAAGTTTATAGAAAGGGGAATCATGCCAATTCCCATCTCACGACATTCTTCGTGAGTGAGGTCACTTGTACTGTCAGTAAAGAGCTTTAGCTCGGTCATAAATGCGCTCCTTTATGTCAATTCTACATAGGAATGTTATAATGAATATTATGCCTCAAAATGGGCAAAATGTCAAGAATTC
>SVKW01000096.1 GCA_015068285.1 Oscillospiraceae bacterium
CCTTGACGGCGATGGCGTAGCACGTCTTATGCGTGTAAAGTCCAAATTCGGTGTCTGGAAGATTTCCGATAAGGATCCTCGTCTTATGACAAAGAGAGCTCCTGACGAAACAGAAGGAGAATTCTATAATGTCTATGATGAAGGCATCATCAATGAATTTGACGGCATAAACATCGTTGATGCTCCTGCAAAATATGGTAATGACTTTAACAGAAACTATCCTATCGGTTGGGAAACAGAAGACAAGCAGCGCGGCGCAGGTAAATATCCTCTGGCAAACAATGAAACAAAGGCCAATGCAGACTTCCTGCTCAGCCATCCTAACGTATGTTTCGTAATCGATATGCATACAGCAGGCGGACAGAACCTCTATACACCTGGCTATAAGAGCGCAAAACAGGCCATCAAGGAAGATATTGACCTCTTCAAGGCAATGGGAAAAATGGCAAACGAAGAAAACGGATATCCTGTTCTCAATGTATTTGACGAATATATGCCTGCATCTGCTTCTGTAACTTATGGCGGTTTCGATGATTTCTGTCACTTTGTTCTTGGTATTCCTGCAATGACAATCGAATGCTGGGACCTTCCTGTAAGAGCAGGTCTCGATGTCAAGTATCCACCAAAGGAAAATCTTTCCGATGCAGAGCAGGAAGAAGATGCTCTCAAGTATCTCAAGTGGGCTGATGAAAATCTTTCCAAGGAAGAGGGCTTCAAGGATTGGACAAAGGTTGAGCACCCACAGCTTGGCGAAGTTGAAGTCGGCGGCTATAATGTCAAGTTCTTCAGACAGAATCCTCCGTCAAAGTTCCTTCATCAGGAAGTTGAAAAGCACACAAGATTTGCTCTCAGAGCGGTCAAAGCCCTTCCAAATGTAAACTTTGAAAAGATCGATGTTCAGGCTGTTTCCGAAGATGTATTCAAGATAGAAGCTATCGTCGGCAACTCCGGTTATATGTCTACATACATTTTCAAGGAAGGTCTCAAGAACAAGTCTCTCAAGCCGCTCAAGGTCGAAATGATCGGTGAATATGAGCTTATTCAGGGTAAAGCTGAAGAACAGATCGGTCATCTTCAGGGTCTTTCGGGAATCAGGACAGTCAATGGTCTTGCACCATATTCCAGACAGAGCGCTGAACTTTGCAAGAAGATCACATGGATCGTAAAGGCAAAGAAAGGAACAGAGCTCAAGTTTATCTGCTCCGGCGGCAGAATTGGCAAGACAGAAGCAACTGTTACTTTGTAATATCAATAAAAGGTGCCAGAAATGGCACCTTTTTTAAATTTTTGAACAAATTTATGTTTACTATGGAATAAAAAGATGGTAAAATAAACACAGTATGTTTTACGAGAGGCAGCTATGAAAAGATTTATAAAAAAATTATTTGAATATAAGCATATTTATCTTGCGTTATCATTTTTTATTCCATTTTTCACAATGGGACTTGCTTATGCGTGCCAGGGAACATTCCCGTTTGGCGACAGACAGATAATGATAAGCGACTTCTGGCATCAGTATTATCCGTTTCTGGTAGAACTGCAGAATAAGCTGCAGAATGGCGGCAGTCTGCTTTATTCATGGAATGGCGGATTGGGAACAAACTTTCTTTCAATGGCTTCATATTATCTTATGAGCCCTCTTAATTTCCTTGTAGTGCTCGTTCCTCCGTCTTTACTGCGTGAGGCTGTTGTTTTATTCATGATGACTAAAATCGGCTGTGCGGGCTTATTTATGGCTTTATTCCTGCTTAAAGTGTTGAACAGGGAAGAAGACAAGACTTTGCCGGTTTTTGCATCTATGTATGCACTTTGCACCTATGTTATCGGCTATTGCTGGAATATAATGTGGATGGACACATTCGCACTTATGCCTCTTGTTATTCTCGGCACACTTTCGATAATCAAAGAAGGGAAGTTCAAGCTTTATATTGTTACGCTTGCGCTTTCCATAATTGCCAATTATTATATCGGTTATATTGTCTGCGTTTTTACAGCAATAAGCTTCTTTGCGGGATGTATCTGTTATAGAGTGAGCTTCAAAACATTCTTCAAGCGTCTTATGCAGATTGCCTTTTACACTTTGATAGGAATAGGGCTGACTGCATTTATTACCATTCCTGCTTATATTGGTCTTACTGAAACATACAGTATCAGCAATAAATTCCCGACAAAAGTCGAGTTTTATGAATCATTCTTCGATATAATCGGCAATTTCTCATATATCTCAATGACTACTGTACTCGACGGTCTGCCCAATGTTTTTTCAAGTATGTTCTGTTTTATGCTGTTGCCGATTTATTTCAGTATGACAGAAATTAAAATGCGTGAAAAAATCACGGTATTTCTGCTTATTGTTTTCATGGTTGTAAGCTGTAATTTCAATATCCTCAATTTCATCTGGCATGCGTTTCATATTACAAATATGATTCCGTACAGATTTTCGTTTATAATACCATTTATAATCACAATTATCGGTTTCAGAACATTCCCTCGTATAAAGGAAATTGACTTTATAGATGCAGCACTTATGGTGCTTGCAGGGCTTCTTACAGTGGTATGCGCATATTTTGGTCCACAGCAGGATATCTGTGTTGCGGCTGGCGCTGCATTGCTCATTGTTTATGCGCTCATTCTTGTATTTATAGTGAAGTATACTGAGAAAAAGCAGCTTGGTGTAAACATTCTGCTTGTATTTATGCTGTTTGAAGTATGTTCAAGCGCAGTTATTCTCTATGGAAATACAGGCACTTCACAGAGAAGCATTTATCCTGAAAAATATGATGATGTTCAGGTACTCCTTGATGAAATTGAAGGGAAGAATACAAGAGTTGAAATGTCCAACTGGAAAACAACAAATGACCCGATGCTTTATCATTATAAGGGTGTAACTCAATTTTCTTCTATGGTTAAAGTTGATGTTACAAACTTTTCAAGAGCTATCGGTCTCAGTGCTGTTGACAGGCAGAACAGATACTTATACACAGAAAATTCTCCGTTTTTAAATAATTTGCTCGGCGTAAACTACATGATTTCAAAGAGTGGAAATATTGCGGCACCTGAATATTGGAATGCTGTGAAACAGGAAAACAACAGTATTTTGTATAAATCAAAATATCCGCTTTCTATTGGGTATATGGTAAGCGGTCATTCCGACAATCTTGCACTTAACTATTCTCAGCCGTTTGACAGCCAGAATTCTGTATTTTCTACTATGACCGGCGTGAAATTTAACCTTTTTGAAACAGAAAATCGTCAGGTATTCAAATGCAAAGATAATTTTGTATGGAATTATACAATGCCTCGTGACGGCGTTTTATATGTATATACAGATGGACCTAAGACGAAAAAACTTAATATTTCGAGTGGAGAACAGGCGTTTGAATACGAAAACAGTTATGCATCAATACTTTGTGCCGGCACTTATAATAAAGGTGATATAGTAAAGTTTGAATTTGAACTTCGTGAAGGTGATGCAAGCAATATTACTGTCTATACATCATTTATGAATACAGATGTATTTGAAAAAGGATATGCAGAACTGGCAGATGAACAGCTTAACATAACACAACGGAAGGATACAGTAATTGAAGGCAATGTCAACGCACAGAAGGATGGCATCTTATATATGGCTGTACCATACGAAGATGGCTGGACAGCTTATGTAGATGGACAGAAAGCTGAAATCATAAAAATTGGCAAAGCTATGTGTGGCATTAACCTTGAAGCCGGAAATCATGACATCAGATTTGAATATTTTCCGGAAGGATTATTACAAGGACTTATCATTACAACAACTGCGGCATGGTCATTTGCAATGATGTGTTTCAGAAAAAAGAAAAAAATAATTGAATAAAAAATAAAGCTGCTGAATTTTGTTCGGCGGCTTTATTTGATTATTTCAGAAAATGTGTTATAATAGTATTTAATCAGAAAAATAAAGGAAAGGAGGCCTGGAAACAGGGCCTGTAAAAAATATATATAATTATACAAAATAGATATTTTGTATAATTATTGAGGTAGGCTTAGGTGATTTTATGTACGATTACAGCGATGCTCCTCAGGAGATCAAAAACTTCATTACTTATATGGTTACTATCCGCGGTCGCTCAAAATTGACCGCAAATGAGTATTTCCTTGATTTGCGTAACTTTTTCCGTTTTATTCTTTACAAAAGAAATCTTGTTCCAAAAGACATTGATTTTAAAAATATTTCAATAAGCTCTGTCGATCTTGATCTTATTAAATCTGTTACACCGAATGATATTTATGATTATCAGATGTTTATGATTCAGAATCGTCCGAAGCAGCAAAACAGCAAAGAAACTTCTTATGGAGTTGAAAATAAATCTCTGGCCCGTAAGATTTCTGCGCTGCGTTCATTTTATAAATATCTTTGCGATAAGGCCTATCTTGTCGAGAATAATCCTACGACAACTATAGAATCTGTTAAGACCAAAAAATCTTTGCCTAAGTTTCTTACGCTTAATGAAAGCGTGGAATTACTTAACAGTATTGACGGAAATCACAAAGAGCGAGATTTTTGTATAATTACTTTATTTTTAAACTGCGGTTTGCGTGTATCTGAATTGGTTGGTCTCAATATAAGAGATATTGGTGAAGATAATATAAGAGTTACGGGTAAAGGCAACAAAGAACGCATTGTTTACCTTAATTCAGCTTGTCTGAAGGCTATTGAGATGTATCTTCCTAAACGTATCCACCCTAATTCTTCTGCCGGTGATGCCCTTTTTATAAGCCAGAAAGGCAATCGAATCAATGTTCAGACGGTAAAATGGCTTGTCAAAAAGCATCTCGATAATGCCGGCTTGCATAATAAAAATATGTCAGTACACAAATTAAGACATACAGCGGCGACACTTATGTATCAGAATGGCGTTGATATAAGAGCCTTGCAGGAGGTTTTAGGACATGAAAACCTTGACACTACACGAATTTACACTCATGTAAACAACGAAAATCTCAAATCTGCCATTGAAAAAAATCCACTTGCTGATCTTGAAATTACAAATAATAAAAAACAGTCCTGATCAAAGGACTGTTTTATTTTTATATAATTACATTGTGAATAAAATCACATATGTCTCTTGTAGAATTTTTATTGATTATTCTGTTGATATTATCGGCTATTTCTTCAATCATAATTTTGTCATTTATGAGCAGATTAACGGCCTCATCAATCGAAAATGTTTTTGTAGCCTGAAGCGCCAGACCACAATTCATCATGAATTCAGCGTTTCTCTCCTCCTGCCCTGCCAATGGATTTATAATGACCATAGGGAGGTTTTTCATAAATGCCTCGGTTGAGCTTATTCCACCCGGCTTTGAAACAAATATATCGGCAGCCGACATCATAACATGAACATTATCAACATATCCGTAAATATGCAGTCTGCCGGTAGTATGCTCCTCTTCGTATTCTGTAAACTTAGTGAAAAGCTTTTTGCTTTTTCCGCAAATCACCAGAATGTGAACTTCCGGACCTATATCAAGAAGCTCAACAATATCATCTACATCAATTCCAAAGCCCAGACCTCCGCCCATAACAAGAACTACCTTTGAAGATTCATCCAGGTCGAGCTGCCTGCGTGCTTCAGCTTTTGTTACAGGAATGTTGAACTTAGGATTGACAGGTATACCAAACGCCTTTATTTTATGGTCAGGTATTCCCTTTTTCAACGCTCTGTAGCGAAGCTTCTCGTTTGCGATAAGATAGTAATCCATCGTGGAAACTGTTTGCCAGTATGGGTGGATTGTATAGTCGGTTATAATTCCAATAAGCTTTGCATACGTTTTTTTGCGCTTTTTTATTTCATCAACAATCTGAGAGGCAAAGACATGGGTACAAACGATTATATCCGGATGAAAGTCATCCAGTAGCTTTTCAAATTTCGTGGCACAAATTCCGTGTACAAGGCTTATAAAACTTCCTGAATCTTCGCTCGTATCTTTATCAAGATATTCGTATATTGTCCTGTAAAGGTCGGGAACAAGTTTTGAATAGATAGCAGCAGAAAGATTAAGGGTTTCGGACAGAATCTTGTTGATGTATTGATATACATCAAGCGTGAGAACATCAATACCATCAGATTTAAGTTCATCTTCTATGGCCTTGGCAGAGGAATTGTGCCCCATGCCGAGAGAAACTGTAAGAATAAGTACTTTCTTCAAATTAGCCACATCCTTCCCTGTTATAAGTTAGCGAGAACTTGCTTTAACTCTTCAAGTGAAAACATTAAATTTATAATTTCAAGCAATGCTTTTGATGATATATGTTCGGGCAAGTCAATTTCCTTTGTAAGTTCTTTGCGCAGGAATGAGCTGTTTTCTCCGCCGATTATTCCGAGTTCAAACAAGTCACCCATTGTGATATCGGCAACCGGGGGCTGTTCATCTGACAATGAAAGATTTGCGATTGATTTTCTTATAATATCATCGCTGATCCCTTCAACACCCAGTTTATTTTCTTTGGAAGGGGCAGACTTGCGTTTTTCTTTGCCTGATATATCCGGGATATAAGCGTTGTATACCTTGCCGCCGGCACATATATTACGGATAAAATTACGAATTACAAAACCGGCACCATCACTGTCGGTAAGAATAATTATACCGCATGAATAGGCAAGTTTTTTTATGTATTTCTGCTTTGATTTATCATTAAAAATGCTGAACCCATCGGTTACAACAATGATAGTATCATAAATATTTGAAAGTCGGATTTTGTCATATTTGCCTTCAACGATAATTGCCTGAGGGAGCTTTTGTTTCATTATTTTCCCTCCTGAGCCAACGTACAAAGCAAAAAGAACAATTTTCGTTCATTATCGGGAATATTGCTTTTCATCTCAAGGTCGTTTTGATAACAGGCTTTGACAGCCTTTCTTGTCCATTCGAGACTGCATTTTCTTGCAGATTTGCAAAGAAGAGTTGCAGGATATTTGGACTTGAAACCACAGAGTTTGGCAATATAGTCCTCGCTTTTGCCGTTGTTTAAAGCTAATTTAGCCATATACAACCTGCCGATTTGCTTTGACAGGACAGCGTTTATGGCAATAGGCTCATAACGAAGTTTTATAAGCTTATCAAGGATTTCAAGGGCTTCTTTATGTTTTTTTGAAGTGACCATCTCACCAAGATCAAATATCTGCGCTTCAAGTGTAGGAGAAGCGAGCAAATCGATATGTCGCTTCTGTATTTCATCGCTGTTGGTACCGCTGGCAATTTTTTCGATCTCGCTTATGAGGTTTACCATAAGGTCACCACATAAAAACATAAGATATTCTGCATTCTCCGTTGAAATTGTCTTATTCCATGACTTGAAACGGCGCTTTATCCATGCTACAAGATCAGAGCGAGCCGCACGTTCAATAACACAGACAAGGCCGTTTTTATCGATGAGTTTCCATATTGTAAGCCTTTTATCAGGTTTATATTCAGATGAAGAATAATAGAACAAAACTGTAAGATAATCAGGAATATCTGCCAGAAGCTTAGGCAGTTTTTCCTTCATATTCTCATTGAGCTTTGCAATATCGAGATCATTTATGACGAGTAACTTTCGCTGAGCCATCATAGGAAGTCCGTCGAAAAAGCCTTCGAGCTCTTCTGCAGATGTGCTGTCTGCATCACAGATAAGCATATTAAAATCGGAAAATCCATCCTTTTCAAAGGCTGTAATTATCTGTGATTTATAATATTCGCGAAGATATGCTTCTTCACCGTATATGAAATACAATCTTCCGAAGTCATCTGAAGCGATATTCTTTTTTAAAATGTCAGTATTGGACATTATTCACCTCGTATAGGCAGGATAAGTGAAACGTCTTCCCTGCTGGTCTGTGTAATTCTGATG